>CAYLQD010000001.1:0-83227 GCA_964385685.1 uncultured Planctomycetota bacterium
CGCATCCGCTCACGTGTTGACCCGCGGAGGCCCCCTCTGTATAATCTCCGGGCTTCTCGGTAGGGAAGCCCTTCGATCAGTTCGCATTGGCCCTTTTCCAGGAACGAACGGGTAACGAACACATGCCGGAAGACTACGAGAACACTCTGAAACAGAAACTGGACGACGCAAACTACGAGAATCTGATGGCGCTGCCGAACCCGAAGCTCCACCGGTTCGTCGCGGAGGCCATCGAACTCGGACAGCCCGACTCGGTCTTCGTCGTGACCGATTCGCCGGAGGATATCGCGAAGGTCCGCCAACTCGCCATCGACCTGGGCGAGGAAATCCCGCTCGCGATGGACGGGCACACCATCCACTTCGACGGCCCGAAAGACCAGGCCCGCGACAAGGCCAACACGAAATACCTCGTCCCGCCCGGCGACGACCTGGGCGAGAACCTGAACCAGACCGACAAGGACTCGGGCCTCGCGGAGGTCAAGGGCTTCCTGCGCGGCGCGATGGCGGGCAAGACGATGTTCGTCCGCTTCTTCTGCCTCGGGCCGACCGACTCGCCGTTCTCGATCTCCGGGGTGCAGTGTACCGACTCGGCCTACGTCGGCCACAGCGAAGATCTGCTCTACCGCCCCGGCTACGAGCAGTTCAAGAAACTCGGCGACTCGCCCGGCTTCTTCCGCGTGCTCCACGCCGCCGGCGAACTCGACGACCGCAACACGAGCAAGCTCGTCGACAAGCGCCGCGTCTACATCGACTACGAGGACGAGTGCGTCTACAGCGTCAACACGCAGTACGCCGGCAACACGGTCGGGTTCAAGAAGCTCTCGCTCCGGCTCGCGATCCGCAAGGCCGACCGCGAGGGCTGGCTCGCCGAGCACATGCTCATCGTCGGCATCCACGGCCCCGGCGGGCGGGTGACGTACTTCTCCGGCGCCTTCCCCAGCGGATGCGGCAAGACGTCGACCGCCATGCTACCCGGCGAGACGATCGTCGGCGATGACCTCGCCTACATCCGCGCCATCGACGGCGAACCCCGCGCCGTCAACGTCGAAAGCGGCATCTTCGGTATCATCCAGGACGTGAACCCCGACAACGACCCCGTCATCTCCGGCTGCCTGGCGAAACCGGGCGAGGTCATCTTCTCGAACGTGCTCCTCGTCGACGGCGTGCCCTACTGGCTCGGCATGGGCCGGGATGTCCCGGACGAGGGCGTCAACTACGTCGGCAACTGGACGGCAGGCGCGACCGACGAGGACGGCAAGCCGATCCATCCCGCGCACAAGAACGCCCGCTACACGATCGCGATGAAGGGCCTCCCCAACCTCGACCCGAACTGGGACGACCCGCAGGGCGTGCCTATCGGGGGAGTCATCTACGGCGGGCGCGACAGCGACACCGCCGTGCCCGTGCGGCAGGCGTTCGACTGGGCGCACGGCGTGCTCTTGGTCGGCGCGAGCCTCGAGTCCGAGACGACCGCCATGATCCTGGGCCAGGAAGGCGTGCGGGTCTTCCAGCCGATGTCCAACCTCGACTTCGTCTCCATCCAGCTCGGCAGGTACCTCCAGAACCACCTCGACTTCGCCGGGAAACTCGCCGCGCCGCCGTTCGTCTTCGGAACCAATTACTTCCTCAAGAACGAAGAGGGCCAGTACCTCAACTCGATGGCCGACAAGCGCGTCTGGGCGAAGTGGATGGAACTGGCCGTGCACGGCGACGTCGAGACCATCACCGCGCCGACCGGTCTGATCCCGAAGCACGAAGACCTGCGGCGCCTCTTCAGCGAGGTGCTGGGCCGCGACTACACCGAGGCGGAGTACGTCGAGCAGTTCACGATCCGGGCGCCCGAAAATCTCGCGAAGCTCGACCGCGTCGAGACCATCTACCGCGAGCAGGTGCCCGACACGCCGGCCGTCTACTTCGAGCAGCTCGGAGCGCAGCGCGAGCGCCTCCTCGCGGCGCGGGCCGAGCATGGCGACGCCATCTCGCCCCTCACGCTCGCCGGATGATCCTGCGGCGGCTGTCTCAGCGGGGCGTGTCGAGCCCGTCCAACCCGGTTTTTCCTCAAGAATATGCGTTAGCGTTCCGGCGCGCGGGGATACATAATACTGGAAGCCCGGGCGGAGTAGCTCAATGGAAAGAGCGCTCGCCTTGGCGAGAGGTTGCCGGTTCGAGTCCGGCCTCCCCCGAGCTTCCCTTCTTCTTTGCCGACGCCATCGCGATGGGCGAACAGACTGATGCAGAACTGGTGGCCGACGTTCTGGCCGGGCAGAGGGACGCGTTTGCGTCTCTCGTCCGTAAGTACCAGGACTACGCCTACGGCACGGCCATCGGAATTCTGTCGAACTTCGAGTTGGCGCGCGACGTCGTCCAAGAGGCGTTCCTGTCGGCGTACCGCGACCTGCGAAGGCTGCGCGAGCCCGACCGGTTCGCTGGCTGGCTGCACGGCATCGCGCGGAACACGGCCCTCAACGCGCTACGCGAGCTGCGGCGCGTGCAGGAGCTGGCCCGGCAGATGAGCCACGAGGCAGAGCCGCCGGACCCGGCGCCGACGCCCGACCGGTCCGCGGAAGAGGCCGAACGCCGCGAGATCGTGATGGGGGCGCTCGGCAACCTGGGCGAGAAGAACCGCGAGGCCGTCAGCTTGTACTACGTGGACGGCCTGTCGTACGCGGACATCGCCGGGTTCCTGGACGTGACGGAGGCGACGGTGCAGGGACGACTCCAGCGAGGGCGCGAAGAGCTGCGGAAGGAACTGAGGATGGTCAAAGACACGTTCGACAAGGAGAAGCTGCCGGAGGACTTCTCGGCGGAAGTCCAACGTCTGTTGGGGGCCGCGGCCGAACACGGCAGACGGGGCGACGCCGCGGTCAACCGCCTGGCCCACGACGCGATGGAGCGCCTGACCGCAATCGGGGCGCCGGCTGTGGACCCGCTCTGCGAGGCGCTGGGCGACCCGAGCATCTTCGTGCGCCGCGCCGCCGCACGCGCGCTCTGCCGGATCGGCGACGCGCGCGCGCTAAGACCCATCCTGCGACTGCTCTACGCCAGGGACGCGTGGCGTTACGTCAAGGTGCTCGGCGATAGCCGCATCCTGCGCATTCCGGGGATGCGGGCGGAGATGCTGCGGCTGCTCGACGAAGACGACGGCGACGAACGGGGCTGGGCGATCAATGTGCTGGCGCACGCCGTCGGCGATGACGAGGTCTACGACCGGCTCCTCGCGTTGTTCCGCGACGCGACCATGCCGACCGGCTTGCGGTGTCAGGCGCTCTCGGCGCTCTGCCGGCTCAAGGAGGGGGTCGTAGGCGAGTTGGTGTGCGAGGCATTGGCCGCCCCGCCTATCCGCCGCCGTAGCGGATGGGCCTGGTGGATCGCCTTGTCGCAGGGGCACGCCCTGCCCATTGATCTGTGCGTGCCTGGTTTCGCCCGGGAGGTGGCGCCCATTAGCCGTTGGATGGCCGGTCAACTCATTCTGCGACACGGGGACGAGGGGCGGGCGGTCCTCGACGACCTATTGCGGACGGGCACGCCGGACCAACGCGCGGCCGCGGCCGTTACGTTGGCCCGCGAACACGGAGCCGACGTGTTCGAAGCGCTGATGGCCGAGCTTATCGACGGATACCAGCACCGGAAGTGGCAGCGGATCGTGGCGCGAGAGGCGATGCACCACTACGCCGATGATCTAATCGCATGGGTGGGAGCGGAGGGGGTGCCGCGAGACCGTCCCGCGCTCGCCTGGGTGGCGGCGAAGCTCCGGATCGCCGCCGGACGCGGCAGCGCGGACGACATCCTGCACTACGGTACGCCGGCGAGCCGCATGGCCGCGGTTCAGACACTCGCGAGTGAGAGGGGAGCGGCCTTCATCCCCGAACTGCGCCGCTGTCTCCTCGAAGGGAGGCCGCGCAAGGTCGCGCAGGAGGCGTTCTGGCAGATGCACAGGCTTGGCGATGATGCGCTGCCGGCCGCTCTCGAAATGCTCGCGTCGGAACACTGGACCGAGCGCAAGGCGGCCGTGTGCCTGCTGCGACGCTGGGGGAAGCTCTCGAAGGAACAGCGGCTTGCCGCGGCGAGCGATTCGCACATCAGCGTTCGCCACGCCGCCGAATGGCACCCGGTCTACGTAGAGGCGGCCGAGTCAGGCCATCGCACGTGGCGCCGCAACCTGAGGAACGACACGCCGCCCGATCCGCCGCCCGCCGGCAGCGAATAGACACGAAGAGGCGCGGACCTCCTCGCCGCGCCGGGCCGCGCCAATTGCGCTCGCCCCGGCCCCTGTTCTCCTTGCCGAACATCGCCCGCGTGCTATAATATGCGATATGGCCGAGGGGGAACCCGCCGAAATGCCGGAACTCGAAAAAGAACGGTTCTACCGCGCCTGGGCCAGCGGACGCGGTCTGTGTGAGTTCTCCGTAACCATCGGCGAGACCGATCTCCAGATATTCGCCGACTTCGCGCTCCCGGGCGAGGCCGAGGCCGCCGTGCGGCGCGTGCGACGCGACATCGAACTCTACGCGGCCACCCACGACGCATTCCTCGGCAGTCTCCTCCCGCTCGCGGCGTCGGCGGGCGCGCCCCGCGTCGTCCGGAAGATGTGCGAGGCCGGCCAGCAGTACGCGGTCGGGCCGATGGCGGCCGTGGCAGGGGCCGTGGCCGAATATGTCGGGCGGGCCCTGCTCGAGCGGTCGAGCCAGGTGATTGTCGAGAACGGCGGCGATATCTTCTTCAAGACCGACGAGCCGCCGACGTTCGGCCTGTATGCGGGCCGCCGCTCGCCCTTCACCGGCCGGGTGCGGTTCACGCCAACCACGATGACGGCGGGCGGCGTCTGCACGTCGTCGGGCACCGTCGGCCACAGTCTGAGCCTCGGCCGCGCCGACGCCGTGGTCGTCCTCGCGCCGGACACGATCCTCGCGGATGCCGCGGCCACGTCAATCGCCAACAGGATCCGTGGCGCGGAAGACGTGCAGCGGGCGATTGATCTCGAGAAGGAACGCGGGCTCCTCGAAGGCGGGGTGATCGCGATTGATGATACGCTGGGCGCCTGGGGAGCCCTGGAGATAGTGGAAGGAGGGTGATATGTACTCGCACCGCATCGTGCTGCATTTTCCGAAAGAGATCATCGAAGAGCCGCTGATTTGTCTGCTCGCGAGGGAACACGACATCACGTTCAGCGTGCTCCGCGCCGAGATCGACAAGGACACCGGCGGGATGATGGTCCTCGGGCTGCAGGGGCAGGAGAAGGCGGTCCGCGACTCGCTCGAGTATCTCGAGAGCCGGGGCGTGCGGATCGAGCCGCTCCAGCAGGACATCCGCATCGACGCCGACAAGTGCACGCACTGCGGCGCGTGCGTGGGCCAGTGCCCGACCGACGCGCTCACCGTTGACGACGACACGCGTCGCGTCGTTTTCGATTCCGAGAAGTGTGTCGCGTGCCAGGCCTGCGTGCCCGCGTGTCCGTACGCGGCCATCTTCGTCGCATTCCTCTAGGGGCAGCCGATGGGCGGCCCGGAACCCGACGCTCTCGGCCCCGCGCAAGTGGCCCCCCTGCTCGACCACGTCACCGACGGTATCTTCGTGGTCGATCAGGACCGCCGCATTCGCGCGTTCAATCCCGCCGCCGAAAGAATCACCGGCGTGCAAAGCGCCGGCGCCCTCGGCCGCACCTGCCATCAGATCTTCACCGATGCCGACACCGGGGCCGAGTGCGCCATGACGCACGGGCAGCCCTGCACGATCTGCGCGGTGTTTGAAACAGCCCAGCCGAGCGCGCCCGCCGAATCGCCTGTCGCGTTTCCGTCGGGGCAGACCAAGACGCTGCGGATGCGAGCCGTGCCGCTCTTCGACGCCGCCGGCGTGGTCGTCCGCGTCGCCGTCCTGCTTGAGGACGTGTCGGAGATCAGCGAGTTGCGGCGCGAACTCGAGAGCCGCTATGAGTTCCATAACATCATCGGCAAGAACCACCGCATGCGGGAGATCTACGAACTCATCGAGCAGATCGCTGAGACCGACGCGATCGTGACGATCGAAGGCGAGAGCGGCACGGGCAAAGAACTCGTCGCCCGCGCCATCCACTTCAGCAGCCGCCGAGCCCAGGCGCCCTTCGTCCTCGTCAACTGCAGCGCCCTCGTCGAGACGCTCCTCGAGAGCGAGCTCTTCGGGCACGCGCGCGGCTCCTTCACCGGCGCGGTCCGCGACAAGATCGGTCGGTTCGAGGCTGCGGACGGTGGCACTATCTTCCTCGACGAGATCGGCGAGGTCAGTCCAGCGGTCCAAGTCAAGCTGCTGCGCGTGATCCAGGAGCGCGAATTTGAGCGCGTCGGCGAGAACACGCCGCGCACGACCGACGTGCGCATCATCGCCGCAACGAACCGCAATCTCAAGACACTGATGGACACCGGCGCGTTCCGCGAAGACCTCTACTACCGCCTCCGCGTCGTGCCCATCTGCCTCCCGCCCCTCCGCGAGCGCCGCGAAGACATCCCACTCCTCGTCAGCGCGTTTGTGGAGCGCTTCCAAGAGTCGACCGGCAAGCAGATCACGCGAGTCTCCGACGAGGCGCTCGCCCGCATGATGGACTATGACTGGCCCGGCAACGTGCGCGAGTTGGAGAACGCCATCGAGCACGCGTTCGTGCGCTGCGGCGGCACCGAGATCGAGGCCGATCACCTGCCGATTGAGGTCCGCACCGGCGCGTCCGGGCCTGTCCCGGGCAACGGGCCACCGCTCGCCGCGGCCCAGCCAGCCCGTACGCTGCGCCCCAGCCAGGAAGACGAGCGGGCCATTATCCTCGCGGCGCTGGAGGCCGCCCGCGGCAGTAAGTCGGACGCGGCCAAGCAGCTCGGCATCGGCCGCACCACGCTTTGGCGCCGCATGAGGGAGCTGGACATCGCGTGGCCGGCCTACGAGGCCCCGTTCCAAGACGAAACGCCTGGAACGCGTTAGTTCCGGCCTGAAACGCCCCCGGGACACTTGGACTCACCTCTCCCCACTCCCCGACCAAAACAGCGGCTGAACCGCTTGGTATTCATGTGGTTATGAGGCCAGTGTTTTTTGGCCCGCACAGCCCGACTTTGGCACGGGGTTTGCATATTAACTTAGTAGAAATGATGAGCGGTTGGGTCCGGCCAGCGACCGCTCGTCTCTCTTGGGTGTGTCACCCAAGAAAATGAAAGGGGCTTGGAGTCGATTGGGTCCTCCCCCCCGATCGGTTCCGGCCCCTTTCGCTTTTGAGTCAGCTCGCCAGATGCCGCCGGCGCACTTCCGTGAAGAACTCGATGTAGGCGCTTGAGGCGTAGTCGGAGTACGTCGTCGCGACCGGCCGGAATTCCCCCTTTCGAAACTCGAGCGTGATCTCGACATAGACCCCGCGGCCGACATAGATCCGCTGCGAACGGTCCTTCATCGAAGCCAGCACCAGCTTGCTGCCGCAGATGGCGCCCGGGTCGAGGTTCAGCGGCCGCGGCACCGAGCGCCCGGCCGCGGCGAACTCGCGCTCGAGACCGTTCGTCGCCAGCTTGATGCCCGCGATCTTGCTCGGGTCAATCCGCCGCTCGAAACTCACGAACTTCCGCTTCAGGTTCCTCCCCATCTGCGGCTCGTAGTAGTCCGTGAAATCGAAGTCGATGACGGGCGAACGCAGATCGATCGGGCCGAACAGCGCGGCGAGGCGCTCCTCCGCCGCGTCGAATACGTCGGGCCGCCCAGACAGCATGCCGACCATGAGGGTCACCGGGTCTGGTGGTCTCGGTGCGGCCATGACTCCTCCGGGCGGAGCACGTCAGACGCAATCGGGCCCGCGGCACGCCTTGATGCAGACGCCGCAGATGTGCTGACCGATGAACTGAAGCTTGCGGAACTCGGAGAGCTTCTCGTAGCAGGTCGGCAGGTCGAACTCGCGCGACGACTCCTTGACCGCATCCGTGGGACACGCCTCGATGCAGCGGCGGCACTCCCCGCACTGTTCCCCCATCGGCTCGGCGGGCGCGTACGGGGCATCGGTCAGGACGGATGCGTAGCGCAGCCGCGCCCCGTATTGCGGATTGACGAGCAGCGTCGGGCGCCCGATCCAGCCCAGGCCGGCGCCGTAGCCGAGCAGCCGGTGCGAGACCAAGCCGCGCTGCCCGCCGGGATCGACAATCTGCGATGCCGGCACGGGCAGCGCCCGGAAGCCCGCGCGCTGAAGCAGGAGCGCGAGAGCCATGCCCGCGCGGTCGAGCGCGTAGTTCGCCTGGCGGTAGGCGTGGAAGTAGAGCGGTGTCGGCCGGTTTTCGATGGTGTCGAGGACGGCATCGGGCAGGCGGATTCCAAACGCGATGCCGCGCGGGAACCCCGCCGGGGCCGACGCCATCGCCGCCGGCTCTTCCGCGTGGAGCCGGTCGAGGTCGGCGACGCCGACCGCATCGAGCCCGTGCTCGCGGGCGAACGCCTCCAGGTCCGGCAGCGCGTCAGACACTAGTCGTCCTCGTTCTCTTCCTTGTCCTTGTCCTCGTCATCATCGTCCTCGTCATCATCATCCTCACCATCGTCTTCTTCGTCGTCTTCGTCGCCATCCTCTTCGTCGTCATCGTCATCATCGTCATCGTCATCGTCGTCGCCCTTGTCGCCGTCCTTCTCATCGTCCTTATCGTCGTCATCCGCGTCCTCTGCTTTCGCGCGCCTCGCAGCGGGGTCGGCGTTCCCTGCTTTCCTGGCCGGCGCTACGTTCCGCGCCCCCTTATCGCGGGCGGCCCGCAACTGCTCGATGTCCGCGCGGCTGCGTTCCAGATCCGCCGTGAGCGTCTCGGTCTTCTTCCGCGACTCCTCGAGTTCATCCCCGAGTTCCTTGACGCTCTTTCGAAGCCTGACGACCTCGGCGTAGAGCCGCTTGTTCTCGGCGATCAACTGGCCCTTCGAGCGGCCCGCCATGTCCTGCACGTCGCGCCGGCTCACCCAACCGTTCACCTCTTGGCCGTCGACCTCGATCGTGACCGGGAACCAGTTCTTCTTTCGCCTGCCCGCCTCCAGGCGCACATTCGCGTCGAGCGTGGCGACGACGCGTGCCTTGTCGTCCGGCTCCGCGCGGACGGGGGTTTCGGCGGTGGTCATCAGCTCTCGCGCCAACGCCGGCGCGGCGACCAGAACGAACAGGGCGGCGAGCAGGAATCTCATCGCTTGATCCTCCGAAGTCACAACGGAATGGTCGGATTCATGATACCCCCGGGCGGGTGCCTGTCAACCGGGACGTCCGGCCCGGCTGCTTGACTTGGCCGCCGATTCCCCTATGTTAGGGCGGTGGACGCATCGCACACTCTCAGCCCGGAGAACGAACGCATGGCCGGCGGCAAGCCACACTGGCAGATCGACACTGATACACTCGCCCGCAACATCCGCAAGGCGACGAGAAGGGCGCGTACCGAAGAAGACGTGAAAATGGCCGTTGAGCCCCTTCTGCGCTCCGCTTTCGAAGAAGCCGGCATCGACGTGGAAATCGCCCAGTACGAGAAGAGAACCGCAACCGCCGTCCGCCCGAAGCGGATGGACGCCGTGTACGGATACCTCATTCTCGAATATAAGGCGCTCGGCAAACTGGGAACCCCTGCCGGCATCCGGCAGGCGACAGAGCAACTGCAGGACTACCTCGAAGCGGAGGCCAGTCCGCACCCGAAGAAAGAGGATTTTCTCGAAAAGGCCGTTGGTGTCGCGATTGACGGGGAGCGAATCCTGTTCGCCCGCTACAGCAAGGGCGCCCGCATTCTGTCCACGCCAGTACCCGTGGAAGGTACGCAACCAGAATTCTTCGCCACGACCAAGGCGAAGGGTGGCTTCCAGTTTCAGGGCCCGTACCCGATCAGTCGCAGCAGTCTGGCGAGCTTGATCGTGTATGTGCGCTCCGCCGCGCGAAGGCCGCTCACGGCCGAGCATCTCGCGGACGTTTTCGGGCCGGGCAACGAGGTGACCCGCCTCGTCGTCTCGGAGTTCTACTCCGCCGTGATGCGGGGCCAGCGCCGCAGCAAGCTCCCCCGGGTCGCGACCTTCTACAACGAGTGGAACCGAATCTTCGGGGTCGTGTACGGCGAGAAACTGAGCAAGGCCGAAAAGGCGGTCGAAGAAACCGCACGGCTTTACAGTCTTCCCAGCGGGGTGCGCCTCAAGCCCCTCCTTTTCGCTATTCATACGTTCTACGCGTTCTTGATGAAGCTCATCGCCGTCGAGCTTCTGGCGATCCAAGACGGTTTCGCCACCGCCTCGTTCGTCGTGGGCCTCGCGCCGGAGGACGACAAGACCATCCGCGCGCGGCTGGACGATCTTGAGAGGGGCCGCGGTTTCACGAACCGCGGCATCGAAAACTTTCTCGAGGCCGATTTCTTCTCCTGGTATCTCGATGCCTGGAGCGCCCGGATGGCGCGGGTCGTGCGCGGCGTCATCCGGGCGCTCGCCGATTTCGAGCCCGCCACCCCAATCCTCGAGCCCGAGTGGACGCAGGACCTGCTCCAGCGGCTCTACGAACTCATCATCCCGAGGAACCTCCGCCACGGCCTCGGCGAGTACTACACCCCGAGCTGGCTCGCGTCGCACCTGATCGACCGCGCGGGCTACAAGGGCGACCCGGAAACCCGTTTCCTCGACCCGGCGTGCGGCTCCGGCACGTTCCTTGTCGAGGCATTGAAACGAACCGTGCGACGGGCGCGCTCCTGCGAGCCGCACGAACTGAAGCCGTTCGCCGAGAAGGTGCTCGATAACATCGTGGGCTTCGACCTGAACCCGCTTGCGGTACTCGCCGCACGGACCAACTACTTGATTGCCCTGGCGCCCTTGCTGCAATATGTGCGGCCCGTCTCGATCCCCGTCTACCTCTGCGACTCCGTGCTCCCGCCAGAACGGGACCCCGAGGCGGAGGCGACCCTGTTCCGCGAGGATACCGTCGTCTTCACCACGCATGACGAGAACTACGTTTTCCCGACCGCGATGAAGAGCAAGCGACACATCGACACCTTCACGGGCGCGGTGATGACGGCGTTGCGCGCGAAGACCGCGCCCGAACAGTTCGGGCGGTCCCTCCCGAAGACACTGGGTCTGGAGTCTGCAGAGATCGTCCGCCTCCGCGAAATCTATCGGAAGATCAAGGCGCTCGACGACGCCGGGAAGGACGGCATCTGGGCGCACTACATCAAGAACGCGTTCGCACCGGTCTACCTGCGGCCGTTCGACTTCGTGATCGGGAATCCGCCGTGGATCCGCTGGGGCTACCTCTCGGACGAGTATCGCAAGCGGACGCTCCGGTTGTGGCACGAGTACGGGCTCTTTTCGCTCAAGGGGCATGAGACCCGGCTCGGGGCGGGCGAGAAGGACTTCTCGATGCTTTTCACCTATGCCTGCGCCGACCGCTATCTCAAGACGGGCGGCACCCTCGGCTTCGTCATCACCCAAGAGGTCTTCAAGTCGAAGGGCGCGGGCGAGGGGTTCCGGCGCTTCCGGATCGGCGAGAAGGGCGAGCCGCTCAAGATCCTTCGTATGGAGGACATGGTCCACCTGCAGCCCTTCCACGCCGCCAACAAGACGGCCATCTTCACCCTTCGGAAAGGGAAGCCGACACGCTACCCCGTTGCCGTCGTCGAGTGGAAGCGCAAGAAGGGGGTCGGCCGGGTTCCGCCCGAATGGACGCCGGAGCAGGTCAAGGCGGCCACGACGCGGACGCGCCTCAAGGCCATCCCGGTCGAGCCCCAGAAGCCCGTCTCGTCGTGGCAGACGGGGAAGCCGGCGGACCTGGATGCCTCGAAGAAGCTGAAGGGCGAGGACCCCTACAAGGCGTATCGTGGCGCGAGTACGGAGCCTTATGGCGTCTTCTGGCTGCGGCTCAAGGAGCTGCGGCCCGACGGCCTCATCGTCGTCGAGAACCAGCACGACCGCGGCAAGCGCAAGGTGCCTCCTGTCGAGGACGCCATCGAGCCCACCCTCGTCTACCCCGCTGTCAGCGGGGGCCACCTGACCCGCTTCGGCACAAAGGCCCCCGTCTTCGTCTTGATGGCCCAAGACCCGGCGACCCGAAAGCCCTATCCCGAAGACTGGATGCAGGAGCACGCCCCCCTGACCTACGCCTACCTCGCGCAATTCCGGGACATCCTGCTTTCACGCGGGTCCGCGGTGGTCCGAAATCTCGCGGAAAAAACAGAGTTCTACGCGATGTACGGCATCGGTGATTATTCGTTTGCCAGTTGGCGTGTGGCCTGGAAGCGGATGGCCGCGAAGATGGCGGCGGCGGTCCTGTCGGCCGTCGAGACCCCGTTCGGGCGCAAGCCCGTGATCGGGACCGACACGACATCGTTCTTCGTGGCCCGAACGAAGGCGGAAGCGCATTACCTGTGTGCTCTGCTCAACTCGGACGTGGTGGATGGGTTCATCCGGAGCTTCTCGTCGGGCGGACGCGGGTTCGGGGCGCCGTCCGTCGTCAAGAACCTCGCTATCCCGCCGTTCGACAAGTATAATGACGTTCACATTCGGCTGAGCGCTCTCTCCCGAGGGGCGCACACGCTGGTCCGCAACGAAAAAGACACGGCCGAGACCGAGGCCGAGATCAACGAGGCGGCCCGAACACTGTGGAATATCACGTCCTGACGCCCGCTGACGAGCGCTATCCTGCGAAGCTGCGCGAGCGGCTGGGCGCCGATCTGCCGACGCTCACCTATCAGGGCCCGCTTGCGCTGCTGGACCGGTTCACGATGGGCGTCATCTGCGCCGACATGATCCCCGGGCTCTGCATGTGCGAAGCGAACGACATGCTCTTCAAGATCCGGGAGTATGCCCTGAACTACATCGGGGGTTGGCACTCCGTGATGGAGACCGAGATCTTCCGGCTTGGGCTGTACCGGAAGAACGACCCCGACGGCATCCGGTCGGTCACGATGTTCACTGCCCGCGGGCTGGCGCGGGAGAACTGGGATGATTTCCTGGGCGACCGCTTCGGGTACAGCGGGCCGTTCACCGACTTCCCGGAGAAGGAGGAGTATTATCGCCGCGCCGGCGACGGCGAGTTGCTCGTCCTGTCCATCACCGAGCCGGGATATAAGCGGATGTTGCACAAGAACATCATGCAGCGCAACTGGCTCAGTTGCGTTCTCGCCGATGTCGTGTTCGTTCCCTTTGCCGAAAAGGGCACCAAAACGTTCACGACCTGCAAGCGCGTGGTCGAAGCCGGCATCCCCATCTTCACCAGCGGCCGCGAGGAGAACGAACACCTGCACGCGCTCGGCGTCCCTGCTCTGAACCGCAAGACGGTCGGCGGCTTCCTCGAGTCGCTGGGCGCCAACACCGACGGTGAACCCGCGTTCCCGCGAAAAGAACTCCCCCAGCCCACTCGCCCTCCACACCCGAAGCGGGCGCAGAAAACACACGAGCGTCAACCGGTCCTCTGGGAAGACAACGGCGCCTGACCGACGAGCGCCGCAAGGGAGACGGAACCCGCCACGTACAGGACACGGCCCCGTCTAACGTTCGGCGGGAGAGACAAGCCCGTGCCGCCCGATGAAGGCCCGCTGCGCGCGCACGAACTCGCGGAAGAACGCCTCGGATTTCGTGAGGCGCGCCACGCCGGCCGCTGCCTCGGCCGGCCTCTGCTCGCCGAGCCCGCGAGCCAACGACCCGAGGCCCGCCGCCTGCTCGGCCGCCGCCGCGATCAGCTTCTTGTGCAGGGCCGCCAGCTCCTTGTTCGCGGGCGACACCTCCTCAAGTTCGGCCAGATTGTCCTCCGCAGCCCGCGCCAGAGCCGCTGCGTACGGGAGCGCCTCGGGCGGCGGTGTCGGCCGCTTCGACAGGGCCCGCAGCAACTTCCGCCCGGCCACGGCGAACTTCTGGTAACGCAGGAGGGGCGCCGCCACGGACGCCATGTAGCTGTTGTATGCCCGCGCCACCCCGCCGAGCGCGGGCTCCAATCGCGGGGCGTCGTCCGGCACGCGCGACGCGGCGAACGCGCCGCCGGCCACGAGCACGGCCACGACGACGAGCACCCGAACATAGCGCCGGCTCCGCGCGCCGGCGGCGGGGACCGGGATGCGGCGACTCAGGAGCATGCCGCACAGGAACCCGATGAACAGCCCGCCCCCGTGCGCAAAGTTGTCGATGTGCTGCGTTGTCAGCCCGAAGTAGATGTTGTAGCCGAGGAACGCGAGGACGCCGAGCACCTGCGGTTTGAAGACACGGACGGGGATCATCTTTCGGCGCACGATCATGAAACCGAGAATGGCGCCAAAGAGCCCAAAGACCGCGCCGGACGCGCCCGCGCCGATCCCGACCGGGTTATGCGCGATGCTCGCGATGGCGCCGCCGATTCCGCTCAACGTATAAGCGATCAGAAACGCCCAGTTCCCGAGCAGCCGCTCGGTGAACCGCCCAACGACCCACAGGCACCACATGTTGAACGCCACGTGCAGCAGCCCGAAATGCACGTAGTTGGCCGTGAGCAGCCGCCACCATTCGCCGTCGACGACGTTCGGCCCGTATGACCCGCCGAAGAACAGAACGTCGACCGGTGACGGCCACCAGATGTTCGTTCCGACCAGCGCCATGGCCGCGAACACGACCGCGTTGAGCCCGATGATGGTGGGCGTCACCCACGTCCGCGGCGTCGCGGCCTCCAGCAGGTCGTAGAATTCGTCCTCCTGCTCGAGTTCGCCGTTGTGCTCGGCGATGGCCCGGTGGATGTCGAGGTCGGCGTGCGCGCGAAAGCCCGCGTCCCCCGTGACCCGCGCGAGCCGCTCACGCACCCGCTCCGGCCCGGTGACGGCCAACGTGGCGGCGTGCACGGCGAGCAGCGTGATGCCCGGTTGCTCGCCCGCCCGCGCGATCTCGGGCGCCGGCAGTCCCGCCGGAACGACCAGGATGAACCGCTTCGGCTTCACCTCGCCGAACGTGCCGAGCGTGGCCCGGAGGTACTCGGCGGGCGACGCCGTCACATCGGGCGTCCACGCCGCGACCACCCAATACTCCTCATCGTGCGAGACCGTTGTGGGAATGTCGACATCGAGGATCACAGGCAGCCGCGGCCAGTGCTCGGGGTCGACCGACCGGTCGCCATAGCTGGCGTGGCCGGAGCCGAGCAGCGCCTTGTGGACGCTCTCGACGGCGCGGAGCGTCGCGTCGTCGATCGCGTCGACGGCGGCTCCCGCGGCCCGCAGTTGTCTCATCACGCCCGAGCGGGTCTCGGCCGACGCTGTTTCCGGGGCGTCCGTCATGCGGTGGCGTCCCTCCGAACTCGAAGCCATTGTAGCGGCCGCCCGCCGCGAGCGCAACGCGGCCCGGCCGCTGGATTTCGCTTGCCCGGCGCCCGTGCCGGCACTATACTCTGCGCAAGACACGCAAAAGAACGAGAGCCGGCATGCCCGAACTCGAACGCAAGAAAACCGGAGGCCTTACCGCGCTGGGGGCTCTGTGCCTCGTGCTTGGCGGGGTCGCGCTCATCACGGTCGTCTGGGCCTTTCTCCAGCCCGAGGTCATCCGACACCAGGCCGAGCGATATGGCGCTCCCGACCTGCTCGCCGGCTTCGGAATGATCGCCGCCTACGTCGACGCCTCGGTTAACCTGATCCTCGCCGGCACGCTGTTCGTGGCCGGAATCGGGCTGCTGATGCTGAAGCGTTGGGGGCGCACCCTCGCGCTGTGGTACGCTTGGCCGCGGATCGCGTGGAGTTTCGTCTCGGCCATTTTCGCGCTCGTCGGCCCGTATTCCGCCCAGCCCGACGCCGAGGCGCTCAGGGGAATCCGCCCCGAGTACCGCGAAGCCATGCAGCATTCGTTCTCGGCCAACGCGCTGACGTTGATCGTCGGCGGGCTGATCCTCTCGACCCTATTTGCCGTCATCCTCATCTGCCTGCTCTCGCGCCAGAGCTACAAAGACAACCTTTCGTGATTCTTCTATAATGGCCCCGCTATGATTTCGCGGCGCAACATCGCGCGCCTCGCGCGCAAGGCGCTGGCCGACCCGGGATATGCGATCCGCGCCTTTCGGCAGCGGTGGCGCGGCCACCGCTCGTATCGCCGGGGCGACGGCTGGAGCGCCCTGCCCGAGACCGTCAGCTTGTTCCTCACGTTCCAGTGCAACCTGCGCTGCCGGATGTGCGGGCAGTGGGGCCCGGCGGGCGCCGCGAAGGGTTATCCGCCCGAGACCCTGAAGAGCCGCCTGTCCCGCGAAGAGGTCCGCTGCCTGCTCGACGACGTGACCCCCTCCCGGCCCAACATCACCCTCTTCGGCGGCGAGCCCATGCTGCACCCGGAGTTCGCCGGCATCGTCGAGGACGTGAAGGCTGCCGGGCTCCGGTGCAACGTCATCACCAACGCGACGCTCCTCGAGCGCTTCGCGGAGCCGCTCGTCACACTCGGGCTCGACGAGATCATCTTCTCGCTCGACGGCCCGCGCGAGGTGCACGACGACATCCGCGGCGCCCCGGGCACGTTCGACAAGGCGATGGCCGGGTTCGAGAAGCTGCTCGCGGCGAAACGGGAGGGACGGGTCAAGCGGCCAAAGATCAACCTCACGAGCGTCGTCTACGAGTCCGGCTATGAGCGCCTGCCGGAGCTGATTCCCATCGCCGAGCGGCTCGGAGCCGATTCGCTCACCGTCCATCACCTCATCTTCCTCGATCGCGAGACATACGACCGGCAGAACGCATTTTGTGAGCGCGAGTTCGGCACGCGGTGTTTCGACTGGGAGGGATTCATCGTCGACGAGCTGCCTGCCGTCGATCCCGCAAAGCTGATCGCGATCAAGGACGAGATGGCGCGGGCGCGCGCTTCCGCGGACGTCTCGTTCTATCCGAACCTGACCGACGACGAGATCCGCGCGTGGTACGGGGGATTCGAGTTCGACCCGCGATCGTATTCCGGCCGGTGCGAGAGCCCGTGGATGGCGGCGACCGTCTTTCCCGACGGCGGCGTGCGGCCGTGCCATTCGATGAACTTCATCGCCGGCAACATCCGCGAGGCGCGCTTCACGGAGATCTGGAACAACGACGCCTACCGCCGCTACCGCCGCACGGTGAAGCGGTGCGGCCGCTTCCCCATCTGCTCCCGCTGCACAGAGCTATACAGATTCTGAGCCCCAAAAAGACCGAAGAAACGACTTGACAAGTCCAGGTAGAAGATGTAAGCTACTAACGTTATCTGACGGAAGATAACGGAACCTAACGGAGCGGTTGCTGCTCATGAGGGGGTAGGCCGATGGGAAAGCAGGAGCACGGTGCGCTGGGCCACGAAGGAGCCGCCAACCTGAAGCCGGGCCAAATACGTGACTTCATCTCGGGTCGGCCGTGCAATGCGACGCCGGAAGAAGTCGAGGCCCGTGCAGGTCTTCGCCCGACGCCTGGTCGAAGACTACGGCTATCCGAAGTCACATCTGCAAACACGCCCCCAGTTCCGCGTCCGGAAGCACCCGTCGGACGAGAAGAAATCGTATCCCGTCGACATCGCCGTGTTCAAGTCCGCTGACAGGAGCGAGCAGCAGTTGTCTATGGTGGTCGAGTGCAAGAAAAAGACTCGAAAAGACGGAGTTGCCCAGCTCAAGCTGTACCTGGACATGTCCGCCGCCGACGTTGGCGTCTGGTTCAATGGCGACGAGCACGAGTACCTGCATAAGATTCACCACAAGGACGGGTCGCGCACCTACGACCGGTTGCCGAACATTCCACGACACGGACAGCGCATCGAGGACATCGGTCTCTTCCAGCGCAAGGACCTGAAGAAGCCGTCGAACCTCAAGGCCGTCTTCCGCGATCTGCGCAACCACCTTGCAGGCATGACCACCGGAATCACGCGCGACGAAGCGCTGGCACAGGAAATCATCAACATCCTGTTTTGCAAGATTCTCGACGAGCAGGAGACGGAACCGGAGGACACAGTCAACTTTCGTGCCGGTGTCGGGGAGAAACCCGATGCGGTCCGCAGGCGCATCCTCAAGCTGTTCGAGCGCGTGAAGACCGCCACGTTCGAGGATGTCTTCGACGCCACTGACACGATTGGCCTTGACGCCGAAAGTCTGCGGTACGTGGTCGGTGAGCTGCAGAACTACTGGATCACGGGGGCCGACAGGGATGCCATTGGCGACGCGTTCGAGGTATTCATCGGCCCCGCCCTTCGAGGGTCGGAAGGACAATTTTTCACGCCGAGGAACGTTGTCAAAATGATGGTGGAGATCCTGGAGCCAAAACCGGGCGAAAAGATCGTCGATCCGGCTTGCGGGTCTGGCGGATTTCTTATTTGTGCTTTGGAGCACGTCTGGGCGCACCTCAAAGAGGAAGCTAAACGGAAGAAATGGAACGATCGCCTTCTGTTCAAACGCGAAGTGGAGGTTGCTACGGATTGCTTCAGGGGGATTGACAAGGACGCTTTCCTGGCAAAAGTCTGTAAGGCGTACATGGCCTTGGTGGGCGACGGGCGTGGCGGCGTTTTCTGTGCCAACTCCCTCAGCCGGCCCGAAGAATGGCACCCGGTCATGCGGGATAAGATAGGTTTGGGCCAGTTTGATGTCCTGCTGACCAATCCTCCTTTTGGGAAGAAGATCATCGTCAAGGGTGCGCCCGTTCTTTCGCAGTTCGACCTCGGCTACAAGTGGAAGCGGGACAAAGAAACGAAGGAACTGGAAAAAACCACAACCCTTCACGACGACCAGCCGCCGCAGATTCTGTTTCTTGAACGCTGCCTGCAATTGCTCAAACCCGGCGGACGGCTCGGCATTGTCCTACCGGAGGCCGTCTTCGGCATGCCAACCTATGAGTACGTCGTCGCTTGGCTGCGCAGGCGCGCGAAGATACGGGGCATTGTTTCAATGCCGGAACCGCTTTTCAAGACGAGCGGCAAGGGTGGGACCCACGCCAAGGTCTGTGTTTTGTTCCTGGAGAACGCCGTGCCGGAGGAAGACGAGGACTGGGACATCTTCATGGCCGATGTGAAGTGGTGCGGACATGATTCTAGGGCTAACCCCACAGTCCGGAAAGACGAAGACGGGAACTTGACGCTCCTGGATGACATCCCTGCTGTGGCGCAAAGATATGTTGAGGTCGTCAAACAGAAAGGTGTGTGTCCCCGCGACCGTTACGGTTTCCTGCAACGGCTGTCTAAGATGCACAATGGGATTTTCATTCCCAAGTACTATGACCCCCAGATCGAAGGTGATTTATGTGCGCTCGCGATAACACATGAGCTTGTGCCGTTGCAGGAACTTGTAGAGAAGCGAGTATTGTCTTGGGACACCGGCATTGAAATCGGCAAGATGGCCTATGGTACGGGGAACATTCCTTTCATTCGAACGTCGGACATCTCAAACTGGGAACTCAAAGGTGATCCCAAACAGAATGTGAGCGAGGAAATCTATGAGGCAAACAAGCAAGACGTACAGGCCGAGGACATACTCGTTGTTCGAGACGGGACGTATCTGGTAGGCATCTCCTGCATTTTGACCGAGCACGACACGAAGATTCTCTATTGCGGCGGCATGTACAAGCTACGCGTGGAACACAAGGCGAGACTGGACCCGTACCTGCTGCTGGCTCTCCTGAACTCGCCAATCGTCCGTCGTCAGATGCGCTCCAAACAGTTCACCCGCGACATCATCGATACGCTCGGCAAGCGGCTATTCGAGGTCGTGTTGCCCATCCCCAAAGACGCTCAGCTTCGCCGCCGCATTGCAGAAGAGACCCGGCGTGTGATCGAGACGCGGGTGGAACTCCGGAACCGAGCAAAGCAAATCTCACGAGAGGTGGAAGGATTGCCGGGTTCGGACGCGGAAACCGAGGAGCAATGAAGACGTCGCCGAGCGAAACGGAAGTGTTGACCCTCAAGGAGGCGGCGGCCTATGTCCGGGTGAGCCAGAAGACCCTGCGGGAACGGGCCAACGCCAAGCAAGTTCCGGGCCAGAAGGTCGGCCGTGAGTGGCGGTTCCTGAAGAAAGCTCTCGACGAATGGCTGTCGGGGGCGCAAGTCGTTGGCGACGGGGCGGGCGCTGTATCGGAGTCGGTGGGGCAGTTGTACTTGCCCGCCGCCGAGAAGGTGCGCGAGCCGACTAGGGCAGGGTTCGGCGACACGGCCTTCACCAAGAATCGAGAGGAACCTGTTCACCGCTGGGTGCCATGGGTCGCTGGCTTTTCCTCATCCTTCGTCCGGGAAATACTCGACCGCGAGGGGATCGACAGTCCCCGCCAGATCGTGCTGGATCCGTTCGCCGGTGTCGGCACGACCCTTGTGGAGAGCGTCAGAGGCGGTGCCAACGCCATCGGCTTTGAGATTAACCCGTATGCCGCGTTGGCGTGCAAGGTCAAGCTCGAAGCGGTCCGGAAGCCTCCCCGTGAAGTCCGGGACGCCGCGAAGCAACTCGAATCCGCCTTGCGAAGATCACTCCGTAACGGTTCACGCCCGACGACCAGCAAGCCGCCGACAGGGTTCCGCACTCGCGACCCGTTCTTCAGCCCGAACGTGGAACGCCAAGTCCTGCTAGTCAAAGATTTCATCGCCCAGGAGAAACATGCGTGGCTGCGGCGCGTGCTCAACGTTGCCTTTGGTTCGATAATGGTGGGCGTGTCAAATTACTCCTACGAACCGAGCCTCGGGCGACGTGTTTCCGCTGGGAAGAAGCCGATCCTTGACGCGGACGTCGGTGGCATTCTGCGGGATCAGTTGCTGCGCATGGCCCAGGATATCGAAATCTTGCAGGCCGACAGGGGCAGCTGGCGCAGCGCCGCCAAGGGGAATGTGTTCAACGAATCCTACATGACGGGAGCCGGCGGACGCCTCGATCCTGAAACGGTCGACGTTCTAATCACTTCTCCGCCGTATCTGAACAACTACCACTACGTCCGGAACACACGCCCGCAGATTTACTGGCTCGATTTTGCGAAGGAAGCCGCTGATTTACGGGACCTCGAAACCACAAGCTTCGGCAAGTTCTGGCAGACGGTCCGCAGTGAGCCGGAGATTGCGCTGGAGTTCAGTTTTCCCGAACTGGAAGTAAGGCTCTCTGGACTACGGTCCCTTCATCCTGAGAAGGGCGCATACGGCGGGGCGGGCTGGGCGAACTATGCCGCCACCTATTTCAATGACTGCGCCCGGTTCTGCTCGGTCACCGCGCAAGTGATGAGACCCGGTGGCCTGGTTGTTGTCGTGATCGGCAACAATATCCTCCAAGGCGTAGAATTCAAGACGGACGAGTTCTTTGCTCATATTGCCGAACAGAGCGGGTTCGAGACCATCGGCCTGCATAGGGTCCGTAAGAAGCGCACCGGATCGAGTATCGTGAACTCATCCGTGCGGGTGGGGGCAACAAAGAAACGAACTGAGCTGTACGAAACTGCCGTTGAGTTGCGCATGGGAACGGCAACCTAGCTGCCCCAAGCCGATGCGATCTCACGAAGTATGTCTTCCGTCTTTTCCTCTGCCGTTCGTGTGGCCGCCCACGGCCGCCCGGGATGAAGGATGTCCCAACGAGAGCGCTTGCCCGTGCTCCGATACTTCCCTTGTGGATTATTGCCGAAGCCGGTCACAACGGTATTCCAGACCGGGCCCAAACGCTCTATCAGGAACCGCTCGGCGAGCGGAATCCAGACCGGTTCAAGAACAAGGTAACGACAACGAAAATCGGAGGTGATCAGGTTTTCAGCATGATCGATACTCTTGGCGTGTTGCCCCAAACGCTGGCGCAAGGGGCGCTCATCCTCGCGCGCCGAGGATAGCCCCTTCCGTCTGCCAGAAGGAACGGCCTTACCGACATATATTGGCCTGTCCGACCGACTGATCTTGGCATACCACCCGAGATCTCCCGCGTAGTAGACAGCGTATACTCCAGCGCCCGTGAACTGACGTTTCGGTGGCAGGAGGCCTAACGGTTGCGCCATTAGCGCGCCCTCCACGTTCTGGGCGAGATTCTCGTAATCCAGCGGGTCATGCGGTTCGGGCTGCTCGGCTTGGACTCGGGCCACTGACACTCCTCCGGGGAACGGTCGCCCTTTCGGCAAGCTCTTATACGCGCCGATGCCGAGACTGTCAACCGGCTCTTGTTGAGCTATCGCTTCAGGGCGGTGGCGAGGGCCTTCTCGTAGGCGGGCGGGATCCGGTGGCCGAGCTTCTTCGCCGTGACCATGTCCGTCCAGGCCTTCCGGAACTGTTTCTTACGGAAGTATCCCATCGAGCGGTAGAAGTGCAGGGCGGGGTTGTCGGGCAGCAGCGCGATGGCCTTCGTGAAATCGCTGATCGCGCGGCCGTTCTTCTCCTGCTGGAGATAGATGAGGCCGCGCGTGTAGTAGACCTCCGCCCTGTTGGAGCTCTTGTCGATGGCTTTGTCGCAGTCGGCGAGCGCTTTGTCGTGCTGGCCTTTGGCGGCGTAGGCCTGGGCGCGCCGCCCGTAGGCGTCGCCGAATTTTGGATCGAAGCCAATTGCGCGGCTGGTCCAGCGCAGTTTGTCGTCCGGGTCGTCGGCGGCGCTCGCCCGGGCGTAGGCCTCGTAGGCCTTGACGCTGTCGGTCGCCGGCTTGCGAAGGTTCGCGAGTTGCTCGGCGGTGAGGGCGATCCGGTCGCCGGCCGCCGCGTCCCGGACCGCGGGCCGGTTGTCCACGATGACGACCGTCTTGTCGAACGACTTGATGACCGCGTCGGCAAGGTCGAAGAGCGTGTCGAAGAGCTTCGACTTCGTCCCGGTGACGCTCGTGGCGCTGAGGATCGCTCCGCTCGCGACGTCGACGACGCGCACGTTGAACATCAGGGTATCGCCGTCGGTGACGTAGGTGCCGAGCACGACGCGTTCAGCGCCGAGCAGCTTGCCGGCCTTCGCGGCGCCGGCGGGCTCGACGAGGTCCGACTCCTGGAAGCCCCTTTCCCGCGCGATCTGCGCGACCTGCGAGCGCTCGATCGCGATCAGCCCGGGCACGGCGGCGAGCTTCGTCGTGAGCGTCTCGACGGCGCCCGCGCCGATCCAGTCGGTATCGGCATCCGGCCGCAGATTCTTGAACGCAAGCACGGCGATCCGCTTGCTGCGCGGGGCCTCGCGGGCGTCGGCCGCAGGCGCGGCCGCGAACAGGCCCGTTATCAGTAACCCGATCAAGAGAGTCCGTCGGCTCATCATCCACCCCATTTCGGAGACCCCTCGCCGATCCGGCCGATCCCGCACTGGCATGATACCCCCGCCCGTGTGCTTTTCAAGCGAGAAAGATGCGGCGGGTGCTGGCCTAGGATGGACGGCGGTCAGTTCGTGCCGGTGTGGCCGAACCCGCCGTGGCCGCGCTCGGAGTCAGGCAATTCGTCGACCCGCCGAAGGTCGGCCTGGAGCACCGGCTGGATGACCATCTGCGCGATGCGGTCGCCGCGATTGATCTCGAACGGCTCCTCGCCCAGGTTGCAGAGGATGACCTTGACCTCGCCGCGGTAGTCGGCGTCGATTGTGCCCGGCGCGTTGACGATCGTGATCCCGTGCTTGACGGCGAGGCCGCTGCGGGGCCGGACCTGCGCTTCGTAGCCCGGCGGCAGGGCCATGTGGAACCCGGCGGGCACGAGGAACCGCTCGCCCGGCTTCAGCGTCACGGGCTCGGCGACGGCGGCGCAGAGATCCATTCCGCTGGCGTGCTCGCTCATATAGCGCGGGAGCGGCAGATCCTGGCAGTCCTCGCGGAGCTGGATGAGCAGTTCGATCTTGTCCATCACGCCTCCCTTGGTATGAGCGATTCGACGGCTTGCACGATGCGGCTCGCGATTTCGAGCTTCGGGGCGTCGGCGATGATTTCGGTCTCGCCCGACGCGAAGAGAAGCTCGACGGTCGTCCGCCGGGCGCCCATCGCCGCCGGGCCATTGACGACGATCAGATCGAGATTCTTCTCGCTCAGCTTGCGGAGCGCGTTCTCCCGCGCGTTCTCGGCCTCCAGCGCAAATCCCACGAGGACCCGCCCGCCCTTATCGCGGCCAAGTTCCGCGAGGATGTCGGTCGTACACATAAGCCGCAGAGCCAATTCGCCGTCGGCCTTCTTGATCTTGCCGGGCGAGCGCTCGGCCGGGGCATAGTCGGCGACGGCCGCGGCCATGACGACGGCGTCGGCCCGCGGGACGTGCTCCCGCACTGCCCGCAGCATCTCGTCGGCCGACGTGACGGGGATGAGGGTGTCGCACTCGGGCGGCTCGCACGTGATGGGCCCGCAGATGAACGTGACGCAGTGGCCGGCGTCGGCCGCGGCGTGCGCGAGCGCGCAGCCCATCAGCCCGGTCGATGCGTTGCTGATGTACCGGACGTCGTCGATGAATTCGCGCGTCGGCCCGGCGGTGATGAGGAGGTTCATGGAAGCGCCGCCCCGACGGCTTCGAGGATCTCGCCGGGCTCGACCATCCGGCCCACGCCCTTCGTGCCGCAGGCGAGCCACCCCTCGCCCGGCCCGATTATCTTGTAGCCGAGTTCGGTGAGCGTTTGGACGTTCCGCTGGACGACGGGGTTCGCCCACATCCCCACGTTCATCGCCGGCGCGACAAGAACGGGCACGGCCGGGAACGCCGCCGCGATGGTCGCCGTGACGACGTCGGCGGCGATGCCCGCGGCGACCTTGCCGAGGAAGTTCGCCGTCGCGGGCGCGACGACGATCAGCTCGGCGCGTTCCGACAGGGAGATGTGGTCGAGCGGACGGGTGCCGGGCGGCGGCCAGAGGGTCGTCGCGACCGGGTTGCCCGAGACCGCTTCAAACGTGATCGGGGAGACGAGGCGCTGCGCCGCGTCCGTCATGGCGACGGTGACGTTCGCCCCGGCCTGCCGGAGCTTCGATGCGAGGTCCGCCGCCTTGTACGCGGCGATCCCGCCCGTGACACAGAGCACGATCTCCCGCCCGTCCATCGTGGCCCCTTCCTACTCGTCTGCCTCGCCGGGAGCATCGGCCGGCTCGGCGTCGGCCGTCGGTGTGATTTCCTCGCCCTCCGGCGAAAAGAGTTGCAGCCTGCCGCCCGCGACCTGATCGACGACCAGCCGCACGGGGCGGCCGCCGCTGTTCTTCGTGATCACCTCGTCACGAGCAATCATCAACTGGACCAGCCGTTTCTGTACCAGCGAGGTCAAGCGAAACCGACCGCCCAGCTGCCCCGACAGTTTGTGCAACGCTGCCTCGTTCATATGAGTCCTCCGTCCGCGGCTTAGGATGTCGCGGCCGCCGGTTTGCCGGCGGCGATCAGTTTCCGTATCTCCTCGACGGTCGCGTCGAGGTCGTCGTTGATGACCGTGTAATCGAAGCCCGCCTCCTGCGCCTCCTCGCGCTCGCGGTCGGCCGTTTCGGTGCGGCGGCGGCGCTCTTCGGCCGACTCCGTGCTTCTGCGCTCGAGCCGCTCGACGGCGACGTCGCGGCCGGGCGCGTCCAGGAAAATGTACGTCCCCTCCGGATAGACCCTCCGGAGCTGAGCCACGCCCTGGATGTCGATCTCGAGCAGCACGGCGCGACCGGCGGCCAGCTCCCGTTCGAGCAGGTCGCGGGGCGTGCCGTACAGGTTGCCGTTGTACTCCGCGTGCTCGGCGAAGAGGCCCCGCTCCGCACGCTCCAGAAACTCATCCCGGCCGAGGAAATGATAGCTTTCGCCTTCCTTCTCGCCGGGCCGCGGCGGCCGCGTGGTCGCCGACACGCTGAGCACGATGCCCGGGTCTTCGAGCAGTCGCCTGCAAACCGTCGTCTTGCCGGACCCCGAGGGCCCGGAGATGATGATCAGCTTGCCCGGTCGCGCCTGTCCGCCGCCGTCGGTCATTCGAGGTTGAGCACCTGCTCGCGTATCTTGTCGACCTCGCCGCGGAGGTCGATGATCAGTTCGGTCGTGACCGGATCGCTGGCCTTGGAGGCCATTGTGTTCGCCTCGCGGTGCATCTCTTGCGCGATGAACTCGAGCTTGCGGCCGCAGGGCTCGGCCTTGAGGGCCTCGTTGAAGTGCACGATGTGCGCCCGCATACGGCAGATCTCCTCCGACACGTCGGACCGCTCGCTGTAGAGGATGACCTCCCGCGCGAGGAAGCCCGGGTCGACGAGTTCGGCGCCCGAGTCTTCGAGCAGCGTGTCGATGCGTTTCGTGAGCCGCTCGCGGAAGTCGGCGGCCCCTTTCGGCGCCCGCGTCTCGACCTGCCCGAGCAGCTTCTTGCAGGCGGCGCACGCCTTGCGCAGCGCCGTGGCGAGCGCCCGCCCCTCCGACGCGCGCATCCGGACGGCGCGCTGAAGGGCTTCCTCGACGGCGGGCCGCAGTTTCCGCCACACCCGGTCGGCCGCCCGCGTCGACAGCCCGCCGGTCGTCATCGCGCCGGGAAGCTGGGCGATCCGGTCGAGCGAAATCTCGGCCGACAGCCCGAGCTGCTTCCGCAGCTTCTCCAGCTCGCGCGCGTAGCCCGCG
Source organism: uncultured Planctomycetota bacterium (assembly GCA_964385685.1). GTDB lineage: Bacteria > Planctomycetota > PUPC01 > PUPC01 > PUPC01 > CAYLQD01. The sequence continues at coordinate 26,332 of CAYLQD010000001.1, forward strand.
ATCAGGCGGTCGTTGAACGCGAGCGTGCCCGCGCCGGCCCAGTCGAGCCGGACGTTCACGTCGACGGTCCCGCGGCGCATATGCTTACCGACGAGCGTCGCGATGCGCTCCTCGACGGCCGGCAGGCCCAGGTCGAGCCGGACCTTGGTCTTCAGGTGCTTGCCGTTGATCGAGCGCACGATGACATCGGCCGACATCTTTTCGTCGGCGAAGCTCGCCTGCCCGAATCCGGTCATGCTGTTCGGCACGGTTACTCCGATCCGCCCGTCCCGGCGGCGGGAGATGTCGTGGCCTTGGGCGCGGGAGACGTCGCGCCCGCCGGCGGCGGGGTCGTGCCGCCCACGGCCGAGAGTTCGTCTCGCCCGCGTTTCTTCGGCTCGGGCAGGTCGCCGCTCTTCGCCCGCGGGATGAAGGCGAGGGCGATCGCAAGCACGAAGAAGATCACGCCCAGAAGCCCGGTAAGTTTCTCGATCTGGCTGGCGGCGCGGACGCCGAACGCCGAGTCGGGGCTGCCGATCCCGCCGAGCGCGCCGGCGAGCCCGCCGCCGCGGCCCGACTGAATCAGGACCGCCAACACAAGCAGGAGGCAGTCGAGGACAAAGATAACGAGCAGAACTGTTCTGAGAGTGTCCACCTATGCCTCCTTGGGATTGACAATCGCGAGGAAGGATTCTGCGTCCAGGCTTGCGCCGCCGACGAGCGCTCCGTCGATGTCCGGCTGTGCGAGCAGTTCCGCGGCGTTGGCCGGCTTCACGCTCCCGCCGTACTGGATGCGCACGGCCTCGGCGACGTCCTCCGCCACGTTCTCGGCCAGGACTGTCCGGATGAACCGGTGCACCTCCTGCGCCTGGTCGGGCGTCGCGGTGACGCCGGTGCCGATCGCCCAGACAGGTTCGTATGCGACGACGATGTCGCGGATCTGTTCGGGCGTCAGGCCGTCGAGCCCGGCCGTCACTTGCGTGCCGACGATGTCTTCCGTTGCGCCGGCCTCGCGCTCTTCGAGCGTTTCGCCGACACACAGAATCGGCTGGAGGCCGTACTCGAGCGCGGCCTTGAGTTTCGTGTTCACGCCTTCGTTCGTCTCGCCGAAGACGTGGCGCCGCTCGGAGTGGCCGATGATGACGTGTGTCGCTCCGATGTCGAGGATCATCGGGCCGGAGATCTCGCCGGTGAAAGCGCCCTTGGGCGCCGGATGGTAGTTCTGCGCGCCGACAATCACGGGGCTGTCCGCGAGCGCCTCGGCGACAGCCGGCAGGTACACGAACGGCGGGAACACGCCGACGTCGACGGGGCAGTCGTCCGAGACAGCAGCTTTCAACGCGGCGGCCAGTTCGAGCGCGCCCGCGAGATCCTTGTTCATCTTCCAGTTGCCTGCGACAAAGATGCGCCTCATGCTGCCCTCTCCACGAAAAGATCAGTCGGCCCTGGGAAACGACCCGAGCACCTTGAAGAAACTGCAATACGTCTCCGCTGCCTCGAGCGCGGCCGCCAGGTTCGCGTCGCCCTGGTGCCCGGCCAAGTCGATAAAGAAGAAGTACTCCCACGGCTGGTCTCGCGACGGCCGCGGGTAGAGATAGGTCATGTTGATCTTGTGGCGGCGAAACACGTTGAGCAGGCCGACGAGCGAGCCGGCCCGGTGCTTGACCGAACAGAGAATCGAGGTCTTGTCACTGCCGGTCGGCTTCTGTCGGTCGAAGCCGATCACGAGGAAGCGGGTCACGTTGCGTTCGTAGTCCTCGATGTGCGCCCGCAGGACCTTGAGTTTGTAGAGCCGCGCGACGGTTTCGTGCGCGACGATCGCGGTGCCCTTGTCCTTCGTCGCCAGTTGGGCCGCCGCGGCCGTGCTGACGGTCTCGACAAGATCGGCGTCGGGCAGGTGCTCGGCCAGCCACGAGCGGCACTGGGCGAGCGCGATGGGCTTCGAGGCGACCCGCTCGACGGCGGACAGCTTGCTCCGCCCGAGCAGCGTCAGGTGAATGGGCAGGATCTCCTCCGAGACGATCTGGAGCTCGCTGGCCAGGAACGTGTCGAGCGTCTCGCGCACGGCGCCCTCGGCCGAGTTCTCGATCGGCACGACGCCGCAGTAGGCGCGGCCGGCTTCGACGGCGGCAAAAACCGAGCGGATGTCGCGCGACGGGATGTACGCGGCCTCGTTGCCGAAGATGTCATATGCGGCGACGTGGGTGAACGTGCCCTCGGGGCCGAGGTATGCGACGCTGATAGTGCCCTCGATCGCCCGGCAGCACGAGATGATTTCGCGGAAGATGCCGCGCAGGGCCGCGTCGGTCAGCGGGCCCTCGTTGAGCTTGCGCAGCCGCGAGTAGATCTGTTTTTCGCGAGCGGGGACGAAAATGCCCTTGGCGCCGGCCAGCTTCGCTCGGCCGATCTTCTTGACGATATCGGCCCGTTTGGAGACCAGGCGCGCGATCTCCTCGTCAACCTTGTCGATCCGGCGCCGCCATTCACCTATGGCCATGCAGGGCTTCCTTGCCGCGCGGAGAGGGTAGACAGACTCCGCCCGCAGCCGCAGTCGCGAATTGCGGACTATAACCCAGTTAGGGGCTGGAGTCAATCAAAATCGCCGCTGGGGGCCGATGGGGGCGGCTACTGGTCCGGCTGGTGTTCCTTGATCCAAGCGTCGACGCTCTCGAGAAATTCGCGGCGCTGAGAACCAAGGTTGTCGTCGTCGTGAAATTCCACGTGAGAGTCGAAGTAGACAACATTGAAACCGTCGGAGTGGTTGTCCGGCTTGTCCCACGCGAGCGGCACGTCGGACCCGGCGACGGCCTCCGTCAGCGTGTAGCCCGCCCGGCCGAGGATACATTCGTAGTCCGTCTCGAACTCGCCCGCCGCAGACGCGGGCTCCTGGCCCTTGCCCGGGCAGAGGAAGGCCCTCGGGTCGACGATGATCCCGTCGTCGTAGAGCGCCTTGAGCGACGGGGGCCACTTTTCATTGTCCCCGAACTTCGTCAACCAGATGTTGGCCGCGGTCCCGATCTGCCTCAGGTTGCTCGAGCAACGGACCTTCCGCGCTTCGTCGCGGGCGCGCCCGAGCGCCGGCAGCAGCATGCCGGCCATAATGGACATAAACGGCACAGCAAGGAGGAACACGGCCGAGACGACGATCCCCCCGGTCGCCAGGCCGGCGCCCTTCAGCCGCCCCTCGCTGCCCTTGATCGACACCAGCCCGACGATGCCCAGTATCAGTCCGACGAGGGCCGTCACGCCGCACGTGAGCAACCCCAGGATCCCCAGCACCAGCGACGCGATGGCGAGGCCCGACGTCTTTCCCTCCGGCTCTATGTACTCGTCCGGCGGGGCGGGCGGAACATTCGATTCGTACGGAGCGCCTGCCGGCACTTGCTCAGACATGTCATCCCCTCCTGCCAGGGTTCATGAAACGCGGCCTTTGGCGTGTTATGACGCCCCGATTCAGTCCTTGAAAAGCTTTTCGAACCTCTCACGGGCGGAGAGGCCCCGAGATTCCGTCTGCTGCTGCTCCTCCGCAGCCGCGGCGTCGGCCTTCGAGGGCTCGGGCTCTTCCTGCTCACGGAAATGGAACTCGTCGCAGTAGTTGCCGCGCTCGACGTCCGGGACGAACTCGGTGGTCGGGCTCAGGCAGTGGTTGTGGGCGTCGGGCGAGTAGAGCCGGCAGTTACAGCAACAGTGGAGAAACGCTTCGCAGGTGGGGCACAGCTCTTTGAAGGGGACGCGGTCGCGCCTCGGCAACTCGGAGCCACAACTAAAACATCGTCGCATGGGTGGGCCTCTCACAACAAGGAACGGTCTACTGGGAACAACCCCCGAGTGAAGGATAGCAGGGGGGCGGTCAAAAGTCAAGTTTTGCACGACGCCCGGCGGCGGGTTATAATGCGGTTTCCCGGGGTCCAACGGCAGAGGGACGCGCGTGGTCAAGTTTGGAGGCTGGCGCCTGTGGCTCTATCGCCGCGTGGTCCGGCTGGGCGACTCGAAGATCTCGATCGCCCGCGGGATGGCGCTGGGCGTTATCTTCGGGTGCCTGATGCCCCCGGGCCTGCAGCTCGTCACGGTCGTGCCGCTCGCGCTGGTGCTGGGCGGCAACCCGATCGCCGCGGCCGCGGGAACGCTCGTCTCGAATCCGGTGACCTATATCCCGCTCTACCTCTTCACGTGTCGGGTCGGCTCCCTTCTCGTGGGGTCGTTCGGGCCGCCGGTCGACATCAAGGAACAGCTTCTGGCCGGCCTGCAGGCGCTGTCCGCCTTCGATTTTCTCAGCCCCGTTCAGTCGGCTCGGCACGCGCTCGACATGTTTGCCCCGTTCGTGACATACTGGATCAGCGGCGGGCTGGTCGTCGGGCTGGCCGCATGTGTCCCGACATACTACATCACGTATCTTGTGGCGCTCGAAGTGCAGAAGATCCGCGAGTTCAGCCGGGCGCGTCGGGAGGGCCGAAAAGAGCGCCTCGCCGCTCGGCTCTCGAACCAACCCCCGCGGCCCGGCCGCGACCCCGACGAAGAAGCCCCGGACGAGCAGCCCCCGCCCCCGCCGGGCTGACGCCCCCGCAGGACGCCGCCGGTCACTGCGGCGCGTCCCAGTGGCGTCGTATCCGCTGGCTGTGTGCTTGATCGACCCAGTCCACGTGGCCGTCCACAAAGAGCACGTTGGCGCCGCCCATGTGGCGCCAGCCGATGCCGTCCGAGCCCGCCGTCTCTATTTGCGGGCCGGCCTCGGGGCCGTCGGCCAGCAGCCCGATCTCCAGCCGCAGCCGGAACGTGTCGAGGGTGCGGTCCGGGGCGAACAGACTTCGGTTGCCGACATACTCGCCGGCCGGACAAGTCGAGCGGAGCCGCCGCTCTTCGGGCCCCAGCCGGCCGCCCTCGAGGAACTCACCGACGCTTTCCCGCCACCCGCGGTCGTCCTGCAGCGGCAAATATCCGTCGTTGTCGAGTGCGTACCTCTGAAGCGCCGTGTAGAGGCCCCTCAGCCGCTGCCGGCACCGCAGGGCCAGGGCGGCCTCCCGTGTGCGAACGATAACGAACGACAGGACGCCGACCAGCGCCGCCACGATCAGAACGACGACCAGCAACTCGATTCTCTTTCGGAGGGCGGGACCGGCCCGCCGGGCGGCGCTCATCTGGGCTGCTCCACCGTCGGGACCGGAATTATAGCCCGCCCGGCTCGCAGGTACAAGGCCGGCCACGGCGCGCGCCAACGCCGCGCGGGGAGTGGGTATTTCGAACGGGGGCCGGGCGGAGGCGAAAAGCGGTGACAGGGCGGCAGCGAAGCCGCCGTCGGAGTTTGCGGAGCAAACTCCCGCCGTTCCAGCGGAACGGCACGTCTCCGCTTCGCTCCGCTGGTGCCAGTCCCCGTTTGTCGCCAGCACTCAGGCGCCACGGGGCCGGAAAACCGGGACTGCCACCCGCTGGCTGTACCGGCTTTCCGGCAAGGAGCCCCCGTTCAGAGCGTCCACTCCCGCGCGGTGTCGGCTTGACCCTTTCCGGCGGCGGTGTTACGATGTCCCTTGGTTGTTCACGGAGACACGCAATGCGGGTCCGCATGCTCGGCGTTCTTCTGGCCGCCCTCGTCCTGGGCGGGTGCGCCTTCACGAATCCGGTCAACACGCCGCTGCTGACGGCGCTCGACGGCGTCGTGCAGCCGGGATCCACCGAGGCGCAGATCGCTCTCGGCTCGGTCTTTGTGCCCGTGGGCGTCGGATGCGGCGCGCTCGACGTGGCCGTCGTGCATCCGATCCAGTCGCTCGGGTTCGCGGCGGAGGACACGCGGCGGGCCCTCTGGTCGGAGCCGGCGGACGACTTCTCGGAGGAGGTCGCTCTCGCGGTGCCCAAGGCCCTGTTCACGCCGGTTGTCTACGCCTTCTTCTGGGTCGGGGAGTCGCTGTTCGACCTCCGGCCGCAGGAACGGAAGGGCGCGCAATGAAACGCATTCTGATCATCACGGCTCTGGTCCTGTCGTGCTCGTCCTGCGCCTTCATGAATCGGCGCAATCGCCCTGCGATGAACTTCTGCAGCGAACGCCTGATCCCAGAACACACGGCGGCAAAGGCCGCCACGGCCGTCCTCTGGGCGCCCGCCTGCCTGGTCGCCGGAGCCGCGGACGCCGTTCTGCTCCACCCCGTCTCCGTGATGGACGACGCCTGGTTCCAGACGCAGTCGCTCGTGTGGCAGCCGACGAACCGCGGCTACGTGACCGAGTGCGCCGTCTTCCCGCTGCGCGTCGCGGCGACCCCGCCGCTCTGGGCGCTCGACTTCGCGCGCCGCGCGGTGTTCGACGTGCCCCACTGGCCGCCCGCCCCGCATCGTCTCGAGCGCCTGCTGCTCGAGGAAAGCCCCAGCGTTCGCCTGCTCGTGCTGCGCGACCTCACGCCGAAGTCGTACACCGGCGACGACGCGGTCGCCGCGACGACGGCGATTATCAAGGCGTGCAAGGCACACGCGAAAAACTTGACGTTCTGTGAGACCGCCATCGCGCGGATGCCCGCCCCGCTGACCGACGAGGCGCTCGCCTACCTCACCGAACTGGGCCGGACGGGGCGCGGGCGGCGCTGCGCGGCCGCGCTCTGGCAACTGTTTATGGGCTGCACGTACCGCGCGCGTGATGACGCGGACGCCGCGCGTGTCGACAAGACGCTCGAGACGCTGTCCGGCGTGTACGACGATCTGGTGCAGAACGGGCACCGCGAGGCCGAGCTGTTCATCGCCGGGCGCGCCGGCTACTACGCGTCCCGGTCGTGGCGGGTCCGCGCATTCGCCCTTCATGTTGCCCGATCGCTCGCCCGCCGAAACTGGCCCGACTACGCGGAGCGTTCCGCCTTCACGGTGCAGGCCGCCCTTCTCGACAGTTCGGATGCGGCGCGGTTCGAGGCGATGGAACATGAATGGCGCGCCCTTCGTGTGCGTCTCAAGTGGCCGTCGGCGGTCAAGGACGCGGTCAAGCGGCTGCAATCCGCCCAGGGGGCTGGCTCGCTCCGCGCCATTCTCATCCGACAGCAGAACGCGCTCTCTGAGCAACTGCGGGCGACGGGCATCGGTGCGAAAGAGCGCCTGCAACTGAACGAGGGGCTCGTCGACATCAAGACGGCGCTCGATGCCGAGGAGATCGCCGAGCGGCTCGTCGCAAATCCAGATAACCTGCGGCTGTTCCTGGGCGACCCTCTGAAGCTCCTGGTCGAGAAAGGAGAGCCGTGAGCGACAAGGAGCCCGACGTGGAGGACGGCGGGCGGCTTCAATCGCCGCTCGGGGTCGGTGCGTTGGTGGGGGCCTCCGCCGGCGTGCTGCTGGTGGCGCTCCTGCGGCATTACGGCGCGCTGCCTCCGCCCGGCCTGCTGCGGGTGGCGGACCATTGGTACATCGAGGGATATGAACTGCCGGTGGCGCTTCTGACCGCCGGCGCCATCTGGTTGTTTTGCCCGGGCCGCGGCGTCGTGCATGGGCTGGCGGGCGCGGGGGCCGTGCTGCTGGGGATGCTGGCCGCCGACGTCTGCCGGGCTCTGAGCCACAATCCCCCGTGGGAGTGGCTCGACGCGCCGCGCTGGGTCGCGCGATCGTTCACTTGGGGTGGCTGGCCGAAGACGGTCCGGTATGTATTCGGCGTCTACCTGGGCTGGTATGTCTGCTCGAGCGGTCGCGCCGCCCCGGAGAAGGAGGCCCGCCGTGAGGCCGCATGAACGCGCCCTGGTTCTGGCCCTGCTCGTCGCGCTGTCCGCCGCAAGCTCGGGCTGTGCCTGGCGCTGGGGGGCTGCGAAGAGCCAAGATGTCGCGGCCATGTCGGAACCGGAAGCGGGCTCGCTGCTGATTCGCGCTCGAAAGCACCTCTACGAAGACACCGACAAAGATCGGGACACCGCCGTTCGCCTGGCGGACTCCATCATCCTCAACTGCGATACCGAGCGCTACGTCTGGGAGGCCTTCGTGGTCAAGGCGTCGGCGTACGTCCAGGGCGGGTGGTACAACGACGCGCTGGCGACCGCCAAGCAGGGGGTGCACGCCATCCTGACACTGGACCCGGGCCCTCTCAGTGGAGACTCCTGGACCGCCCTCCGAATGCTTGTGCCCCGCTACGTCGACGCCTTCGCCCTCGCCGACGCACACGAGGAGGGGATGGCGACGCTCGCCTCCTGGCGGAAGGAGCTTCTGGCCCGGCACGCCGGAGAGGGCCGCTGGGAACAGGACCGGCGTGAGGCCGTGGAGAACGCGTTCGCACTCCTGACAGATATGGCCGAGCAATACGCCGCGTCGGAGGCGCGGGGCAGCTCGGCCAAAGCGACCGTGCTGGAGTACGTTCGCGTCTATAACCGAGCCGCCCCGGGCGACCTGCCGGCGCTGTTCGTCTCCGAGGACGAGTGGTCCCCGTCGGTTCGCCGTCTCCTCTCCGTCGACCCCGTGCAGGCGGGGCGCCCCGCCCGGCTCTACCTGTCTGGAGACGTCGAGGTGAAGCTCTCGTTGGATTCGCGGCACGCCTCCGCGTTAGGAGCTGAGGCCACCTGCGACATGATCTGCACGTCGGCGTCCGGTTGGGCCCGCCGGTTCCCGGGGGTCCGCTTCGTGCTCGTGCGCGGCGCCCGCGGCAGGTGGGTGATCGCCGACATCATCGGCCACCCGTAGGACAGGATGTGTTATGACCTCCTCTTCCCCCGACAGCTCGCCGCCGCTCGATGACGCCACGTCGGTCCAGGTGCTCATCAAAGAAAACCTGCCCGCGCTGGCCGCGGCCTGTCGGGCCGAGTTGCTCAAGCGGCCACGATTGGAGAAACTCGTCAAGCCGCTGCACATCGATCATTCCGAAGACTGGGTCCGACAGGCGGTTTCGCTGTTCGGCATGTGCATCGTGCAGTCCCAGGGCCCGGCGGCCGAGTGGCACGACGAGGTTGGCGGGCTCAACTTCGCCGCGGGGTTGAATGTCGCCGACGCGAACGTTTTCCTTAACATCCTCCGAAGCGCCGTTCTGCAGGTCGTGTGGGGCGCAGTCGATCGCGGCGCCTTCCCGCGGGAACGACAGGGCGGCCTGGTGCAGGCCGTGCTCGAGGCCTACGATCACGCAATGGCCCTCCAGGCCGAGGCCTACGTCCGCGAGGGTCAACGTCATCTCAGCGAAGTGAACCGCCAGCTTGAACTTCAGAAACAGACGATCGAACGCGACATCGCTCTGGCGGAACTGGTTCAGAAAAGCTTCATCCCCAAGTCCTTCCGTTCGCAATGCCTTCAAGCGGAAGTGCGATACGTTCCGACGACAGGAATCGGTGGCGACCACACCGGCATCTTCGGCTTGTCCCACGATCGCGTCTTCGTGAGTATCTACGACGTGACCGGGCACGGCATCGCATCGGCGCTCGTTGCTGAGATCATCAACTCGCAACTGCGGGCGCTCCTTCGTCAACAGGTCGACGCGACGTTCCAGTACTCGACAGAACCGGTCGACATCATTCGCGAGTTGAACACGGTCGTGTACGAAGAGTTCCTGCCGCTCGGCATGCTCATCTCGTTCTTCGTCGCCTTTGTCGATACGTCCGCAGGAACGCTCACGTATTCCGGCGCGGGCCATCCGCCCCCAATCCTGCAGTGCTGCTCTGCTCACAACCTTATCGAGCTTCGGTCGCAGAACGTGATGCTCGGCGCCGTTGAAGATTGCATTATTGGCGATGGACAAGATGTTGTGGAGTTACACAAGAACGACCGGGTCATCTTCTACACGGACGGGATCATTGAAGCGACTGACGGCCGGGCAGATCTGTGGGGAATTGACGGCCTGAAGGGGCTCGTTGAACAGCATTATGATTCGGCTCCCGCGGACCTGGCCGATGAGGTCCTCGCCGCAGCTACGGCGCGCTACCGGGGCACCAAAGGCGATGACATGTCGCTCATCCTTCTGGATGCAATCGACGACGGCCTTTCGTCCTGCCGCCAGTAGTGAGAAGAGATATTCTTTATATATATAGAAGAGTAGAAGTAGTATGAGAAAGAGGTGCGGGTTTTGGGGTTGAGCGGCAAGGCCAAAACATAACAGACGAGTATAAAACAGGTTACAGCTTATGGGAGGGCGTGCGGGAACAGGGGATAACTCTCGGACGAGCGAGCAGAAGAACAGACGTACCCCCACCAAGGGGGACGAAAAGACACATCACGAGCAAAGTACCCGAGCAGTTTCCGAGTACACCCGGCCGTTATCCCCAGAATACCCACCGGGCTATCCACAAGAAGCTTGTGTGTTGTCTGCCCACAGTCAGCGACTCGTTTGCGGATTACTTGCGGGTGTCCGGGGATAAGTTGTGGACAGTTGCCGTCACGACAGGGCTTCTTTCAAGAATCGCGCGGTATGGGATCCCCGTTTCCTGGCGAGCGACTCCGGCGGCCCCTCGGCCATGACGTTCCCGCCGGCCGCTCCGCCCTCGGGGCCGAGGTCGATAATCCAGTCGGCGCACTTGATGACGTCGAGGTTATGCTCGATCGTGACGACCGTATTGCCGCGCGAAACCAGCCGATCCAGCACGCCCAGGAGCTTATTGATGTCGGCGAAGTGAAGGCCCGTCGTGGGTTCGTCAAGAATGTAGAGCGTCATGCCGGTGGCCCGTTTCCCGAGTTCGGACGAGAGCTTCACGCGCTGCGCCTCGCCGCCACTCAATGTCGTGCTCGACTGGCCCAGGCGAACGTAGTCCATGCCGACGTCGGAGAGAGTCTGCAGGATTCGCTTGAGCGTCGGGATGTTCTCGAAGAGACCGAGCGCTTCTTCGACCGTCATGTCGAGCACGTCGGCGATGCTCTTGGCGCGGAAACGGACCTCGATGGTCTCGCGGTTGTAGCGGCGGCCGCCGCACTCCTCGCACGTCACGAAGATATCGGGGAGAAAGTGCATCTCGATTCGCTTGGTGCCCTGCCCCTCACACGCCTCGCAGCGGCCGCCCTTCACGTTGAAGCTGAACCGGCCCGGCTTGTATCCGCGAACGCGCGCTTCTTTCGTTTGCGCGAACAGCTTCCGGATCTCCGTGAAGGCGCCGGTGTATGTGGCCGGGTTCGACCGCGGCGTGCGGCCGATCGGCGACTGGTCGATCTCGATCACCTTGTCGATTAAGTGGGTGCCGTCGATCCGCTTGTGCGGGCCGCCGCGGTCGCGCGCCCGGTGCAGCTCGTGGGCGAGCGCCTTGTGCAGCGTCTCCGTGATGAGCGAACTCTTGCCGGAGCCCGAGACCCCGGTGACACACACAAACACGCCGAGCGGAATGGCGACGTCGATGGTCTTCAGGTTGTTCAGGCTGGCCCCGCGGACGACGAGAGCGCGGTCGCCATCGATGGGCCGGCGGCTTTCCGGGACGGGGATGGACAGCGCCCCGCTGAGGTACTTGCCGGTGATGGAGGCGGCGGAGCGGGCGACCTGGTCGGGAGAGCCGGCCGCGATGACGAGGCCGCCGTGCTCGCCGGCGCCGGGGCCCAGGTCGATCACGTGGTCGGCCGCGCGGATTGTCGCTTCGTCGTGCTCGACGACAATGACGGTGTTGCCGAGGCCCTGGAGCCGTCGCAGGGTGTGGAGCAGTTTCTCGTTGTCGCGCTGGTGCAGCCCGATGCTCGGTTCGTCGAGCACGTAGCAGACCCCCACGAGGCCGGAGCCGACCTGTGTCGCGAGGCGAATCCGTTGCGCCTCGCCGCCCGCGAGGGTGCCGCTCGACCGATCCAGCGTCAGGTAGTTCAGGCCGACGTCGGCGAGGAAGCGGAGCCGCTCGCGAATCTCCTTCAGGAGTTGCCGCGCGATGACGCGCCGCTCCTTGTTGAACGTCAAGCCGGCGAAGAAGTCGACGGCCTCGGCCACGGAGAGCGCGGAGATCGCGCTGATCGACCGGCCCCCGACCTGGACCGCGAGGGACTCCGGCCGGAGCCGCGCCCCGTCACACGCCGTGCATGGCAGCACGCTCATGTACTCGAGGATGCGCTGCTTGACGGAGTCGCTCTCGCTGTGCTCGAAGCGGTATTGGAGGACGGGGATCACGCCCTCGAAGGTCGCCGCATGCCCTTCCTCGATCTTCGGGGTCGACCCCTGCAGGAGGACCCGCTGCTGCCAGCGCGGCAGCTTGTTGAACGGCGTGGACAGCGACGCGCCGAACTCGACGGCCGCGCGCCGCAGGCGGCGCGTATACCACACGGGCATGCCGGGGCCGGGCTTGAGGGCCTCGACCGCGCCTTCGGCGAGCGTGCGACGCGGGTCGGGCACGACAAGCTCCGGATCGATCTCGAGGCACGTTCCCAGACCGGCGCAGACGGGGCACGCGCCGTACGGGCTGTTGAACGAGAACATCCGCGGCGTCATCTCTTCGAGCGAGGTGCCGCACTCCGGGCAGGCGTAGAGTTCGCTGTAGAGCGTGTCCTCCCACGTCTCTCCGCGCTCGACGGAGACAATGATCAGGCCGCCCCCGAGCCGGAGGGCCGCCTCGACGGAGTCCTGGAGCCGCGCGCCGAGGCGGGGCTTGACGACGAGCCGGTCGACGACGACCTCGATCGTGTGCTGGGTCTTCTTGTTCAGCTTCGGCGGGCGGTCAAGCTCGATCAGCTTGCCGTCGACGCGCGCGCGGACATATCCCTCACGTTTTGCGCGGACGAACACCTCGCGATGCTCGCCCTTCCGGCCGCGGATGAGGGGAGCGAGTATGATGATCCGCGATCCGGCCTCGAGCGCGCGCGCGGCGTCGGCGATCTGCTGAGCCGTCTGCCGCGCGATCGGCCGTCCGCAAAGATGGCAGTGCGGATCGCCGGCCCGCGCGAACAGCAGCCGGAGATAGTCGTAGATCTCGGTCGTCGTCGCGACGGTCGAGCGCGGGTTGGCCGCAGCCGACCGCTGCTCGATGGAGATCGTCGGCGGCAGGCCCTCGACCGATTCGACATCGGGCTTCTGCATTTGTTCGAGGAACTGGCGCGCGTAGGCGGACAAGCTTTCGACGTACCGCCGCTGCCCCTCGGCGAAGACCGTGTCGAACGCGAGTGAGGACTTGCCGGACCCGCTGATGCCCGTGATGACGACGAGCTTGTCGCGGGGGATAGCGACATCGATATTCTTGAGGTTATGCTCGCGGGCGCCGTGGATGTGTATGAACTTGTCGGCCACCGCTCTCGTACCTATCGGGCGCCGGTTCCGGCGCGCCCGGGCCTGATGTAGTGATCCTCGAGTTCCGCGATGAGCTGCCTGAAGCGTTCCCTGAAGGTCGCCTGAGCCAGGCCCGAGCCCAGGAGCGTCGCCATGCGCCGGTCGGGCGGCTGGATACGGGTCAGGACCGCGAGGTAGCACTCGTCGGTGCGGTTGCCGGGCACGAAGGGCCCGCCGACCTCGGCCAGCCGCAGCGACAGGAGTTCGTTCATGGTGCGGTAGCGGAACATCATCTGCGGATAGTAGCGAATCTGTCGCGCGATCTGCTGGAGGCCCGGGATGCTCACCGGGCCCGTGTCTTGCACCCCCAGCGGCTCGACGTGGAACGTGTCTACCTTGAAGTCCGCGGCGGCGGCCTGCATGGCGGCCAGAGATGGCGGCGAGGCGAGCTTCGCCCGGACCTGCTCCGCCAGGGCCTTCGCCATGTCCAAGCCGCGGATTCGGGCGACGTCTTCGCGCACCCGTTCCTCGACGTCCTCGAACGGAGGCGCGCCGGCCGCGAGGACCTTGGTGACTCGCACGATCATCGGCCCGTCCAGCGTGCGCAGGACCGGGCTCGTGTCGCCCTCCTTGGCGGCCCCGAGGAATGCGTCGAGGCCCGGCACGCCGCGGAGCGGCGGTGCCGCATCGGGGCCGGGCTCGTGCTTCACGGAGTGGGTCCGCAGCTTCTTGAGATCCTTGGCGATCTCGTCGAGCGGGCGCTTCGCGTCTTTCGCGACGACGGCCGCCGCCTCCTCGAAGAGATCGTTCGCCTCCGTCCTGCTTCGGTGTGTCTTGAGTTGCCCGACGACGTCATTGCGGACAACCTGGAGGGACAGGTAGGCCCCGGGGTTCTTCCGGTCGGGGAATCGGTGCAGAAGCTGCTCGTAAGCCGCGGCGACAGCGTCGTCGTCGGGCGAGATATCCGCCTTGATCTTCGCGCTGTCCGGGCGGAGGCACTCAAGCTCGAAGCGGCGGGGCCGGGCGTAGTCGGCCTTGTGCGCGTTATAGTGGGCCTTCGCGTCTTCGCCGCTGACGGTTTGCATTGGCGAGAAGAGCGCCGCATCGACGCGGATGTAGTCGACCTTGACCACGCGATTCTTCCTGGCCTCGCGCACGCGGGCGAGCTGCAAAACGGACGGGCTCTTGACGACCGCGGTCGGCCGGCCGGGCTCCGTCGCCAGGACGGCGTCGCGGAGCGCCTCGGTGACGAAGGGCTGCTCGGCGGCTCGTTCCTTGTCGAAGAACGGGGTCGTCTGCACGCTCGGCGCGAAGGGCAGGTCTTCGGCCAACTCGGGGCGCGCGAGCGCGTCGCCGAGGGACGTGCCCGGATGCGCGGCGAGGTAGGCGCGGACCTTATTCAAGGCGGCCTCGGCGCGGGCGGCCAGGAGCGCTTCGCGCGCGGCCCGGCGCACCCCCACGAGGGCGTCCTTCAGTTCGGGGATCCGGCTGTCCTTCTTCTCGAAGACGCGGAAGAGCGCCCATCCGTTTCCGGTGAGTACGGGCTCGCTCAGAACCCCGTCCGGGGCTTCGGTGATGGCTTTCACGAGCGCGGGCGCGAATCCGACCCGCGGGACCACGACGTCGTCCGCGGCCAGAGGTGGGGTCGTGCCGGAAACAAGGGGCAGTTTCGCGTTCGCAGCCGCCACCTGAGCGAGCGGGATGGGCTTGGCCGTCGCGGCCATGCGGGCCGCCGCGATCATCTGTTGGGCGCCGCCCGAGGTTGCGTGTCTTCTCGCCAGTTCGGCACGGATCTCCCGCTGCAGCGCGCGGTCGAGTTCCCGGTCCTTGTACGTCGTCGTGGCGCGCTCCTGGAAGTAGGCCTCGACGTCCTTCCCGGGGATGTTCTTCTTGAAGAGGCGGGCGACCTCGTCGAACGACACGAACAAAAACTCCGCGCGGGCCCGCGCGGGCTCGCGGAACTCCTCGCGATGCGCCTCGTAATACTCGGCCGCTTCGCCCTCGTTGACCTTGACGGACAGCGGATCGTACGCGTTGGGGTCCGTCGGGTCGACGGAAACGAACTCGATCTTGCGCTCGTCGCGGGTCTCCTCTTCGGCCAGATGCAGGATGGCGGCGGCCGATTTGTCGGTGAGCACGGCGCTGAGGTCGCCTTTCTTGAGGGCGAAGGCGGCCTTGACGATCCCTGGATTGCCGCCGAGGAGGAAGTCATCGTCGATATGGAAGAAACCGGAGGTCGCGGCATCGAGCGAGGCCGTCCTCGGGATACGGAGCGGGTTGGCCTTGAAGTGCTCGCGGAACACCTCGCTGAGTCGGAGCGCGAGATACTCGTTGTACCGGGCCTCGAAGTCGCCGCGCTTCCATTCCTCGATGAGTTCGGCCTCGGCCTGCTTGACCTGGTCCTCGGTCGGTTCGGGCTTCGGCTTGTCGTCGTCGGTGTCCTCGGCCTTGGTTTCTTTCTCGAGGGCGGCGTCGCGGATGGCCCGTGCCCGCTCGTCGATGGCGTTATTGGCTGGCGGGACGACGGCCGTGAATTCCTTCGGCGTGAGGCGGACGAACTCGATTGTCTGGGTTCGGGTTTCCGGGTCGGGATTGGCGACGGCGGCGGTGTAGTACGTCTCGCCTTCTCGAGCCATGGGGATAATGGTGCCGGGCGCGGCGTCTTTGACGCGCCGCACGAGCGCCGGCGGGATGGCCGCGGCCCCGTCGCCGGCCGTCTTAACGGCCGTGGCCTTGAGGGCGAGTTTGTTTTCGGCGGCGACGGCGGCGAGAAACGCGCGGGCGATATCGACACGGATCTGTTGGGCCGCGTCGCGGGCCCTGTCGACGGCTCGCGCGTGGCGGAAGTCGCGAGTCACCCTTGCTTCCAGCCGCGGGCTGAGGGTCGAGTATACGATACTGTGGGGACCGCGGTACGCCATCACGCGGAAGGCGAACATCGTGTCGCCGCTTTCGAACTGCGTGCTGAACGGGTGGACGGCCACCTCCTTGTCGGCGGCAACACGGCGCGGGGCGGGCCGCATGCCCTCGCTGAACGCGGTGGCGAGGAACTTGGGTGCCGCCGCGAGTTCCCCGAGGGCGCCTCTCGCGTCGTTCTGGTTGGCGGTGAAGAGACGCGACATCCGATACGTCAGGCCGGCCTCTCGGGCGACCGAGGCGAGCGGGAGTATTCCGCCGTCGTTGTCCTGTGCCTTCCGGGCGACCTCGCTGAGCGCGCGGGCGGCCGCCTGGCGCGCGCGGACGGCCTTCCTCATCTCCAGGATTTCCTCCCGGACCTCCGCGAGCAGCTTGGGCGTCTCGCCGTCGTCGGACAGGAACGCGCGGGTCTTGTGCTGTTCGTAGTAGCGCGCGATCTCGCTCTCGGTGACACGAACGCGCCGCCGCAGCTCGGCCAGGTCGGCGGCGGCGTACTCGATCTGGACCTGCGCCTCCTGCCTGTAAGCGAACGAGGTCACGTCGGGCCTGCGAGCGATGTTCTTGTGTCGCTCGTAGAAAGCCTGCACGTCGTCGGGGTTCAGCGGTTCCTGCCGGTCGACGAACCCCTCGACAGGCACGGGAACCAGCAGACCCGTCACGGTCTGGCCCAGCCACGCGGCCCACTGCTCGCGGGCATCCTGAGAGGTCGGCGACCCGCCTCTGGCGGGCCCGCATACGGTGCGGACGAACTTTCGGACGGTGAGGAACTCGTCGATCGTCCGGCGGACCTGCCCCGGGGCCATCTGGGCCTTCTCACGAATGACGGCCGCGTGGTCGGGGTAGGTGCGGGTCGTTGTGAACTTGCCGTTGAGCCAGCCCTCGTCGTGTGCGAAGAGGGTGCCGTCGGAGGCGATGCCGGCCGATGTGGCGACGACGCGCAGGACGACACGTTTGTCGCCGACCGTCCAGACACGGCCGGGCACGCCCGGGCGGGCCCGGAACAATTCCGCGCTGATTCCCTCGGGAGCGTTCGCGCCAAGCCGCCGGGACAGCTCCGCGCGGAACGTATCCGGGGAGAGGCGCTTGAGCCGCCCCCACTGGAGCCCCGATTCCTTCGCAACGTTCGCGAAGGCCGTCTGCCATTGTCTCTTCTGCTGGGGCATCTTGGCGAGCGCGCCGACGGCTTGGTTGATCTGCGCGAGAGCCGCCTCGCCCGCCAGCTTCTTCTTGACGGTGTCGCGGACGCGGTCCTTGACCGCTTCGAACGTCTCAGACTTGTCCGGCCACGTGGCGTCGTAGTGGGCCTTCAGTTCCGCGTCGGTCGGCTCGATGTTCTTGGTGAGCTCCGCCGGATCGGCGGCGACGTACTCGATGTTGATATGGATCGGGGGATACCGGAGGAGCTTCCTGGTTACGGCATCGGGGCCGACCCGAACACCGTGCCTGCGACCCGCGCGATGCAGAACGAACAACCGCTCTATGGGGTCCTCGACGTCACCGACCAGCGCGGGGGCCTCCGGATCCGAGGTCATGAGCCAGACGAGGAGGGTCTGCCACCGGCGTGAGAAGTCCGCTCTCTCGGTCCACGTCACCGGTTCGCCGTAGAAGGTGCTGACGATCTGGTCGCCCGGGCCCCGCTGGCACCCGCCCCTTGGGACCGCAAAGACGGCCATCAGGAACGCGGCCAGCAACACCAGCAGCCACTTCTGATACTTATCGAACGTCCTGAACATCTCGGCCTCTCCAACAGAGCGCGCTAGAATTGCTTGAGGAAGCGGGCGTCGTTCTCGTAGAACAACCGGATATCGTCGATCCCGAGCTTGAGCATCGCGATCCGGTCGATACCCATCCCGAACGCGAAACCGGTGTATCGCTCGGGGTCGTAGCCCACGTGGCGGAACACCTCGGGGTCGACCATGCCCGCGCCGAGCACCTCGATCCACCCCGACTGGCCGCAGACCTTGCAGCCGCCGCCGGAGCAGAACGGGCAGGACACGTCGACCTCGGCGCTGGGCTCGGTGAACGGGAAGAATGAAGGGCGGAACCGCGTCTTCGTCTGCTCGCCGAAGACCTCCTGCATGGCCATGCTGAGCACGGCCTTCAGGTCGGCGAACGTGACGTGCTCGTCGACATAGAGCCCTTCGAGCTGGTGGAACACGGGGAAGTGGCTGGCGTCGACGGTGTCGGGCCGGAATACGCGTCCGGGCACGACGATCCGGAGCGGCGGCTGCCGCGATTCCATCACGTGGATCTGCACGGGCGACGTGTGGCTCCGCAGCAGGTGCTTGTGCCCGCCATCGCATTCGAGGTAGAGCGTGTCGAAACTGTCCCTGGACGGATGGTCGGGCGGGATGTTGAGTGCGTCGAAGTTGTGGTATTCGTCGTCGATCTCGGGGCCGTAGGCCGTCTCGAACCCGAGCCGGGCGAAGATCGCGACGAGTTCATCGTTCGTCTGCGTGATCGGATGGCGGGTGCCGAGCCGCCGGCGGGTGCCGGGCACGGTCACGTCGATTGCCGGGCCGGCGGAGCGAGGCGCGGCCACGCCGTCCTGTCGCCCGGCCAGGGCCTGTTCGATGGCGCGCTTGACCTCGTTGGCCAACTTGCCGGCTGCGGGTTTCTCGTCGGGCGGAAGCTGGGGCAGGCGGGTCATCAGCGCCTTGAGCGCGCCCTTGCGCCCGAGGTACTGGACGCGCAGGGCTTCGAGCGCGGCGGCGTCGGGCGCGGCGGCGATGGCCGCGACGGCTTCGTCACGCAGGGCTTCCAGGTCGGTCAGCATGGCTCACGCCGCCTTGAGGGCGGTCTCCACGAGCGCGTCGAACGCGGCGGCGTCGGCGATGGCGATCTCGGACAGCATCTTCCGGTTGACCTCGACGTTCGCCTTCTTCAGCCCGCTCATGAACTTGCTGTAGCTGATGTCGCGCATGCGGCAGGCGGCGCTGATGCGGGTGATCCACAGGCGCCGAAATTCGCGTTTCTTGCGCTTGCGGTCCTTGTAGGCGCTCGCCATCGCGCGGTCGACGGCGTCGGCCGCGGTGCGGAGCCGCCGGCTGCGGGCGCCGTAGAACCCCTTGGCGGCTTTCAGGATACCCTTGCGGCGGCGTCGCCGGGCGGGGGCGTTGGTCGCTCTGGGCATTGGGGACCTCCTTCGACAGAATGGCTGTTATGTCATGGAGCGCTTCACGCGCGCCGAGTCGACGGCCGCGACGACGACGGACTTGCGGAGCTGCCGCTTGCGCTTGCGGCTCTTGCTCGACAGCAGGTGCCGCCGGCCCGCTTTCCGGCGCATGACCTTGCCGGTTTTCGTAACGCGGACGCGTTTCGACACCCCTTTTCGGGTCTTTTGTTTCGGCATGGATAAAACCTCCGGCGTCAGGATCAAATCGCCCGGCGACAGTGCGGCTCCCCCGCGATCCCCCCGGGAACGCGGCAGGAACGGCTGCTCGGGCGGTTGTCTATTTCGGCGTCATCAGGACGGACATGCGGCGCCCTTCCCGTTTCATTGGCGTCTCGACCTTGGCGATGTCTTCGAGCTGTTCGACGACCCTCGCCAGCACGGCTTGGCCGACCTCGATGTGGGCGAGTTCGCGGCCGCTGTAGACCATGGAGAACAGGACCTTGTCGCCCCGCGCGAAGAACTCGCGCGCGTGGTCCAGGCGATAGCTGATATCGTGCGGGCCGGTCTTCGGATGCAGCCGAATCTCTTTGATGTGCTGCACGTGCGACTTCGACTGATGGGTCTGGCGCTTCCGCTTGTACTTGTACTTGCCGTAGTCCATCAGCTTGCAGACCGGCGGGTCGCCGTCGGCCATGACCTGCACGAGGTCCATCTCGGCCGCCTTCGCCGCGTTCAGGGCGTCGGCCTTCGACACGATGCCCTGCTGCTCTCCGTCCTGGCTGATGAGTCGGACCTGGGTTGCCTTGATCTCTTCATTGACCGCAAGTCGCTTGCTGTCGGCCGTCGTTCACCTCCTTGGGCCTGGGGCCCGGTAAAACCAAACGTGTTGCGGCTCCGGCCTCACCGCTTCTCGCTGATGTCCTCGAGCATGGTGCCGATCAAGTCGTCCAGGACGATGGAGCCGGCGTCGCCCTCTTTATAGGTTCGCACGGAGACCTCGCCGGACTCGACCTCGCGGTCTCCGATGATCAACATGTACGGGACCTTCTGCGTCGTGTGCTCGCGGATCTTGGCGCCCATCTTCTCGCTGCGCGAGTCGAGCGTGACGCGGATGCCGGCCGCGGCGAGTTTGTCGCGCACCGCTTCGCCGCGAGCGTGGTGTCGCTCGGTGATGGGGATGACGGCCGCCTGGACGGGCGCGAGCCACATGGGGAACGCTCCGCCGTAATGTTCGACGAGGCAGCCGAAGAACCGCTCGATCGACCCCATCAGGGCGCGGTGGATCATGATCGGCTGGTGGGCGGCTCCGTCCGATCCGGTGTAGGTCATGTCGAACCGGTCAGGGATGTTGAAGTCGACTTGGATGGTGGAGCACTGCCAGACGCGCTTGAGCGAGTCGCGGATGTTGAGGTCGATCTTGGGCCCGTAGAAGGCGCCTTCGCCCTCCTGCACGATGTAGTCGAGCCGGCTGTTGGCGAGCGCGCGTTCGAGCGCCTCGGTCGACTTGTCCCAGTTCTCCTGCTCGCCGACGAACTTCGCGGGCTGCGTGCTCAGGGCCACGTCGAAGTCGTCGAACCCGAACGTGCGGAGGATGGTGAGCGTGAAGTCGAGGGTCTTCTGGATCTCATCGTCGAGCTGATCGAGGCGGCAGAAGATGTGAGCGTCGTCCTGGGTGAAGCCGCGCACGCGCAGGAGGCCGTGGAGCACGCCGGGCTTCTCATAGCGATAGACGGTGCCCAGCTCGGCCCACCGCATCGGGAACTCGCGGTAGCTGCGGCGTCGGCTCTTGTAGATCTGAATATGAAACGGGCAGTTCATCGGCTTGATCTGGTACTGCTGCTCGTCGATCTGCATCGGCGCGTACATGTTGTCGCGGTAGAAGCCGGTGTGCCCGCTGCGGTCCCAGAGCTGGAGCCGGCCGATGTGGGGCGTGTAGATGATTTCGTAGCCGTGCTCGAAGTGGGCGTCGCGCCAGAAGCGCTCGATGATGGTGCGGATGCGGCCGCCTTTGGGGTGCCAGAGGACGAGGCCCGGGCCGACGAGGTCGTCGGTCGAGTACAGCTCGAGTTCCTTGGCGAGCCGCCGGTGGTCGCGCTTCTTCGCTTCTTCGACGAGGCGGAGGTGTTCGTCGAGCTGCTCCTGTGTCGGGAACGCGGTGCCGTAGATGCGCTGGAGCATGGCGTTGTGCTCGTCGCCACGCCAATAGGCGCCAGCGACGGACAGGAGCTTGACGGCGCCGATGCTGCCCGTGGCCGGGACGTGCGGCCCGCGGCAGACGTCGATGAAGTCGCCGCTCGTGTAGGTGCTGACGGTCTCCGCCCCGGCCTGCTGAATCTCGTCGACGAGTTCCGCCTTGTATGTGTCGCCCTGCTCCCGGGCCTCGCGGAGCACGTCGCCGGCCGGGCGCTCGGCCCGGACGAAGGGGGCGTTTTCGGCGACGACCTTCGCCATCTCGGCTTCGATCTTCGGGAGGTCGTCTTCGGTGAGCCGGTGCTCGAGGTCGATATCGTAGTAGAAGCCGTCGCTGATCGCGGGGCCGATGGCGAACTTCGTGTCGGGCCAGAGGCGCCGGATAGCGGCGGCCATCACGTGGGACGCGCTGTGGCGGAGGATCTCGAGGCCGTCTTCGCTGTCGGGAAGGATGGGCTCGACGGCGCAGTCTGCGTCGATAGGGCGGGCCAGGTCGGCCGGGTCGCCGTCTATGTTCACCCCGACGGGTTGCGGGGTGTCTTGTGCGCCCGATTCGTTCTCGGCGAGTATCTCGGCGGCGGTTACGCCTTCCGGATACTGCTTCACCTGGCCGTCGGGCAGCCGGATGTTGACCAACGTGCCTCCTTGTTAATGCAGCTCGTGGCGCGTCTCGCTTCCGCCCGGGTTACGCCGGACAGAGCGACTCGAATGGCCCGCTATGAGCGAGCAAAGCGAGTCGAATGGTGGGCGATACTGGATTCGAACCAGTGACCTCTTGCTTGTCGAGCAAGCGCTCTAAACCAACTGAGCTAATCGCCCATTTGGCGAGACCCGAGAAAGCCGATTATCCAATTCCGTTCGGTCTTGTCAAGAGCATGCCGCGCATGTGAGAGCCATACACAATGTGGTGTCGCGGTAGATGAACGCGCGGCGTTTCGACCCAGCCCCATGGGCAAGGATCGGTGGCCGCACACGTGGCCGCCGGTGAGGCCCGAAGGCGCTATGTCGAATGCTCCGGGTGCATGTTGGGCCGGTTGCCTCACTAGGCGCGACTAATCGGGGCCCCTGGCCTTGGCGGGCCTTAGCGTCCGGCCGCAGGCGCCCCCGAGCTGAGTGCTCAGCGCGCCTCGGTCGTGCGCGAGAAGAATGGCTCCAGCTGTTTCGAGAAAAGGTCCAACAGTCTCGCCAGGACGGGCAGGAGCACACGATAGGCCGTCAACTGCACGAGCGGTTGCGAGTCATCTGTCTCAAGCCAAGTTGTTATATGCGCAACCAGGTCTCGTATGGGGCCCACGAGGGCTTCGGCGCCTTGAAGTCTGCCGTGTGCTTGGAGGGCCCGTCCGAGGTTGTCGGACAACAAGTCCTTCGCCAGTCCTCGGTGCCACGCGTCCCACTCTTGCCGCCAGCTAACGCGACGGTTGAGTAGTCTCGCTGTGTCCTCGGCGGGAAGTCCTTGCGCGACGGTAGATAGGTCCCCCGAGCTGTGGTCTATCTCGGCCGCGGTCCTCCACGCGCACTTGTAGCTCTCGAAAAGCTCGTCGTTGACCTCACGAGGAAGGCTTTTCCGTTTGCCCCAGAAACACACGAGATCCTCTTCCTCCTCAAAGAGCCGACACCCGTGCGAAAGACCCCTTCGGTTTCGTTGGAGCCTCCCGGTCTTGGCGCGCCCTGTGTGCCGGAGCGTGAGATGACGTCCCACGTGCGTCAGTTCTCCCCGCGCTGCTCCAGAACGGCGCAAAGATGGGTGAGGTGCGTGTGGACAAGGTCGTCCATGGCCTCGATTGTCCGAAACCAGATATCGCGAACACGATCTAGCCCCGGGCTCCCGCTGGCCACGGGCAGCGCCTCCTCGGGGAACCACTTGGCCACTCTGCGCGCCGCGCGTCCGATGACTTGCTTCAGCACGCGGACTTCAATGTCTGGGTCCGAAGTTGATGCGGCAGGCGGAATATCGAGTCGGCTGAGGCCGCTCGCAAACGCGCGCCAAGCGCAAGCCACGTTCGCATGGGCGCGAGGGCCAAAATCCGCCTCTTCCGCCCATTGCCGAACCATCAGATTCAAGAAACCACGAACTCGTACCAAGCCGGCAAGAAAGCTTTCCTCCATCGGTCCCCCCCGATGCGATTGTTGTTCATGTGGCCGTGAACTATCTGGTCACAGCGCAGGAACGGCCCATCCGGACTGCACCAATTCTCTCAGTATACCGACCCGGTTCTCGATGTTCTTCACATGCTGCCGTTGCTCATCGGTAGTTGCCAACTTCGAGGCGCGTTCATAGGAGCGGTCAAACAACTCTACACATTCGGTGGACATGCTTTCTGTCCACTGCTCAGGGAAGTACGCATGCGTGATGCACCCTACGCTCAGGACCATGCGCGAAGATTCGCAGATCTCCGACGTATCTGCCCCGAGCAGGGCGTTCCGGAGCTTGCCGGTCCATTCCTCATACATGTCCATCACGTCCTTGGCTTCCAGCACGTCTTCCATCTTCCTTCCCCCTTATTCGTTGGCAGTCTTGTGCCTTCCACTGGCCACGGCGAAAGCGTCCTTCAGCCACTTGCGGGCGCTGAACGCGATAACGTTGCGCTCCACCCAACTGAGCGTTGCGCGTGGGAAAAAGACGCATGCACCCATAACGCAAATGCTGTGCCAGGCGTGCGTGTATTCGGGCGCATTAATCGTTTCTCATTGCAGAGACAGAACTTAGGCGGCAGATGGTTGTTTCGAGCTTGGCGACGGAGGACTGAATCGTTGCATTTGCGGAACACCCAAGGAGCGCATCGTCGCTCCTGCGAAACGCAAGAACGTTGGATTTCTTCATTGGCTCGACGAGACTCTCGGAATCGGCTTCCACACATACTATATCGGCATCGGCCGAGCAGTTCTTGAGTGCCTTCGAGCTGGCTTCGAACGTGGCGAATTCAAGAGCGGAAACGGTCACTGGGCCTCCTGTTCTGCCTCCGCTTCGAGCCCGAGCTCTTCCTGCACTTCGGCCTCAGGTTCGGCCGGGGGCTCCGGCTCCTCGTCAAGGGCGACCTCGGGCCGCACGGGCGTGCCGCCCTCCTCGGCGAGTCCGACGAGTTCGAAGATGACTTGCTGGGCGGCATCCCCGACACGGCGCCGGCCGAGCCGCAGGATGCGGGTGTAGCCGCCGTTGCGGTCGGCGTAGCGCGGGGCGATCTCGGCGAAGAGCTTGCGGACGGCCTGCTTGTTTGGGAGCAGCTCGAGCGCCCGCCGCCGCGCGGCGAGCGTGCCCTTCTTGCCGAGGGTGACGAGGCGCTCGGCGAGCCGCCGGGCCTCCTTCGCCTTCTCGGGGGTCGTCTGGATTCGCTCGGCGTGCTCTTCGGTCGGCGTGGCGAGGAAGAGGGCTTCGACGAGGTTCCTCAGCAGGGCCCGTCGGGCTCCCGACCGGCGGCCGAGCTTTCTGTTGGCATTTCTATGACGCATGCGGTTGCTTCCTGTTGCGGTCTCCGCTGGGTCAGTCGAGCATCATGCCCAACTGAAGATCGAGTTCGGACAGTTTTTCGACGATCTCAGTCAACGAGGTCTGGCCGAAGTTGCGCAAGCTCAGGAGATCGGCCTCGGTCTTGGTGACCAGGTCGCGCAGCGTGGCAAGCTTCTGCGACGCAAGGCAGTTGGCCGAGCGGACCGACAGGTCCAGTTCGTCGACCGATTTCGAGAGCAGTTTTTCCAGCTCGTTCTGGTGTTCGAGTTCTTTCTGCGCGGCGAGCTGAGCGGCCGCGTCTTCGATCGGCGGCCCCAGCTCGAAGTACTGCACGAACGGGTCGAGGTGCTTCCGGTAGATCCGCGCGGCCTCGACGACGGCCATCTCGGGGTCGACGGTGCCGTCGGTCCAGACCTCGAGGGTCAGCCGGTCGTAGTCCGTTGCCTGCCCGACGCGGCAGTTCTCGATCGTTGGCTTGACCTTGACGACGGGGGAGAACACGCCGTCGAGCGCGATGTGCCCGATGTCCTCAGAGACAAACTCCTCGGCGACCTTATAGCCGCGGCCGGGCTGGGCCTCGAGGGTGGCGACGACCTTGCCGCCCTCGCTGACGGTCGCCAGGTGCAGGTCGGGGTTGGCGATCTCGACGTCGGCATCGTGCTGGATGTCGCCGGCGGTCACCTCGCCCTTGCGGCGGACGTCGAGCTGCAGCTCCTTGGGCCCGTCGGCATGCAGCCGGACGAGCACCTTCTTCAGGTTCAGGCAGATGTCCGTGACGTCTTCCACGACGCCGGGGAGCGTCTGGAACTGGTGCTGCACGCCGTCGAACCGGACGGACGTGACGGCGGCGCCGCGCAGCGACGACAGGAGCACGCGCCGGAGGCCGTTCCCGACCGTGATGCCGTATCCCCGTTCGAACGGCTCGGCCGTGAACTTGCCGTACGTTTCCGTGAGCGAGTCCTTGTCGCACACAACTCGAACCGGAAGCTCAAAACCCATCCACCTCTTTCGCATCGTGTCTCCTCCGCACCCTGAGCGAGTGGGGTCTGTGTTCTCTCTATTTCGACAGCAGCTCGACGATCAACTGTTCTTGGATCGGCAACGTAACGTCCTCACGGGTCACCGGCCGGCTGACCCGGGCCCCGGGCGGCTCGGTCGCGACTTCGAGCCACGTCGGAACCGCGCGGCTCTGTGTCCTCTCCATCTGCGCCAGCAGCATCGCCTTCGACTTGTCGCGGCTCGCGACAGAGATCTCGTCGCCGACCTTGATCTCGCGGGACGGGATGGTCACGCGCTTGCCGTTGACGAGGACGTGCCCGTGCAGGATCATCTGCCGGGCGGTGCTGCGCGACGTGGCAAAGCCGGCGCAGGCGACGGCGTTGTCGAGCCGCCGCTCGAGCGCGAGCAGCAGGTTTTCGCCCGTGTTGCCGCGGGTGCGCTCGGCGCGGCGGAAGGCCAGCCGGAACTGGGCTTCGAGGACGCCGTAGTAGCGCTTCACCTTTTGTTTCTCGCGCAGCTGCAGCCCGTACGGGGTGACCTTCCGTCGAGCCCAGGAGCGCATGCCGGGCGGGAACTCACGCCGCTCGAGCGCGCACCGCGCGGTGTCGCAGCGTTCGCCCTTCAGGAAGAGCTTGGCGCCCTCCCGCCGGCACAACTTGCATTTGGGTCCGGTGTAACGAGCCAATAGGCAACTCCTCAGTCGGTTTGCTCTCTAGACACGCCGCCGCTTCTTCGCCCGGCATCCGTTATGCGGCAGCGGGGTCACGTCTTCGATGGCCTTGATCTCGAGCCCGGCGGCCTGCAGGGCGCGGACGGCCGACTCGCGGCCGGAGCCGGGGCCCTTGATGCGGACCTCGACCTGCCGCACGCCCATCTTCTGGGCCTTTTCAGCCACGCTCTCCGCCGTGCGCTGCGCGGCGAACGGGGTGCTCTTGCGCGAGCCCTTGAACCCGATCGTGCCGGCGCTCGCCCAGCACAGCACGTCGCCGTTGAGATCGGTGATGGACACGATCGTGTTGTTGAACGTGGCCTTGACGGTGGCGAGCGCCTGCGTGGAAACTCGCCGCAATCGTTTTCGGGCTTTCGCCATGGGGCACTCCTGTACCTGCAACAAGCCGGACTAGCCGAGCGCCTTGACGCTCTTCTTGCCGGCGACAGTTTTCTTCGGGCCTTTCCGGGTCCGGGCGTTCGTTCGCGTCCGCTGCCCGCGCACGGGCAGGCCGCGCCGATGCCGCTCGCCGCGGTAACACCGGATCTCTCGCAGCCGCGCGATATTCTGTGTGACCATGCGCCGCAGCTCGCCCTCGACCGTGTGGCTGCGGTCGATGATGCCCACGATGCGCGAGAGCTGTTCCTCGGTCAGATCGTCGGCGCGCGTCCCGACGGCGATGTCGGCCTCTTTCATGATGTTGAGGGCGCTCTTGCGGCCGATCCCGTGGATGTACGTCAGCGAGATTTCGGCCCGCTTCCGTCCGGGAATGTCGACTCCCATCACGCGGGGCATGTCTGGTCTCCTTCGTCCTCTACGTTATTTTCCCTGCCGCTGCTTGTGGCGGGGGTCGGTGCAGATGACGCGCACGACGCCCTTCCGCTTAATCAGCTTGCAGTTCTCGCAGATGCGCTTCACTGAGCTACGCACCTTCATTTCGATGCTCCTTCCTCGCCGGGCGCGGACCGCTGCGGCCGCCGGCCGCGGTAGACGATCCGGCCACGTGTCAGGTCGTAGGGCGACAGCTCGAGGGTCACCGTGTCGCCCGGCAGGATCCGGATGAAGTGCATCCGCATCTTACCGGAGACGTGTGCGAGGACCCGGTGTCCGCCCTCGAGTTCGACGCTGAACATCGCGTTCGGCAGGGCCTCGCGCACGACTGCTTCGACCGTGATTGCTTCTTCTTTCGCCATATTTCCTCGCGCCTCTCTACGGCAGCGTCAAGATTTCGTGCCCGCTCGGCGTGACGGCGACGGTGTGCTCGAAATGAGCCGACCGTTCTCCGTCCGCCGTCCGCACGGGCCATTCGTCCGGAGCGACTCGCACCTGGTGCCCGCCGGCGTTGATCATCGGCTCGATCGCCAACACCAGCCCGGGCTCCATCGTCACGCTGCGGTACTGCGTCGTCTTGAAGTTGGGCACTTCCGGCGCCTGGTGCATCGCGGTGCCGATTCCGTGGCCGACGAAGTCGCGGACCACGGAAAACCCGTTCTTCTCCACATGCCGCTGGACGGCTTCTCCGATTTTCGAAAGAGCGTTGCCAGGCCGGACCTGCTCGATGGCCTGCCCCAGCGCCTCGCGACACACCCGCAGCAGCTTGGCCGTGCCGGCCGACACGTCGCCGACGGGAATCGTCGTGGCGGTGTCGGCGAAGAAGCCCTGGTGCTCGACGCCGACGTCGATGCTGACTACGTCGCCTGCGGCCAGCGCCCGGTCATCCGGGATACCGTGCACGACGCCGTCGTTGACCGACGCGCAGATCGTCGCGGGGAACGGCGGCCGCCCGGCCGCCTGATACCCCTTGAACGCCGGGACACCGCCGTGGCTGCGGATGAGCTCCTCGGCGGCGGCGTCCAGCTCGAGCGTGGTCACGCCCGGAGCCGCCGTCGCCTCGAGGCGCTCAAGAACCGCGGCGACGATCCGGCCCGCCTCTCGCATGATGGCGATTTCTTGAGGCGTCCGGAGCGGTATTCCGCCTGGCATCACACAAGTTTCTCAAAGACCATACTCACGTCGGCCCCGCCTCCTATGCTGCGAGGGCCTTGTTGACTGTTCCGGCGATCTCGCCGACCTTGCCGGCGCTGTCGATTTCGACGAGCGAGCCGGCCTGCCGGTAATGATCGATCAGCTCGGCGGTCTGGGCCGCATAGACCTCGAGCCGGTTCTGAATCGTCTCGGGCTTGTCGTCGTCCCGCTGAATCAATTCGGTGCCGCACTTGTCGCAAATGCCTTCCGTCTTCGGCGGCATGGCCTCGACGTGGAAGCCCGCCTTGCAGGCGGGGCAGGCGCGCCGGCCGGAGAGCCGCCGGATGAGCACGTCGTCGGGGGCGCTGAAATACAGCACCGTGTCGACCGCCTCGTTTCGCTCCGCGAGCTTGGCCTCGAGGGCCGCGGCCTGCGCCATCGTCCGGGGGAATCCGTCGAGCAGATATCCGCTCGCGCAGTCCGGCTGGGCGAGTCGCTGGGCGACCATCGCGACGACGAGGTCGTCGGGCACAAGCTCGCCGCGGTCCATATAGGCCTTGGCCCGGCCTCCGAGATCGGAGCCCGCCTCGACTTCGGCGCGGAGAATCTCGCCGGTCGAGATGTGCGGGATCCCCTGTGCCGCGGCCGCCTGAGCGGCCTGCGTGCCTTTGCCGACGCCGGGGGGGCCAAGAAAAATGATCTTCACGATAACTTACCCCTGCCGTCCTTTGATTCGGGAGCCGCCCTTGAGGAAGCCGTCGTAGTGGCGCATCAGCAGGTGGTTTTCGATCTTCTGAACCAGGTCGAGGGCGACGCCCACGACAATCAGAATCCCGGTGCCGCCGTAGATGAACGCGGCCGGACCGATGTTGATCTGCCGCTGAATAATGTACGGCAGGATGGCGATGACCGAGATGAACGCGGCGCCGGCGAGCGTGATGCGCGTCATCACCCGCTCGAAATACTCCGCGGTCCGCTTGCCGGGCCGGATGCCCGGAATGAAATTTCCGCGCTCCTTCATGTCATCCGCCATCTTGATGGGGTTGAACTGGACGGCGGTCCAGAAGAAGCAGAAGAACACGATCAGGGCGACGTAGGCCACCAGGTAGCTGTTGGTCTGCATGTCGAAGAGAGCGCCGATCTGGTAGCACAAGTCCGACAGGAAGCCCTGGGGGACCTTCTGGGCCACCCATCCGAAGATCGACCGCGGGAACATCAGGAGGGACTGGGCGAAAATGATGGGAATGACGCCTGCAGCCCCGACCTTCAGCGGGAGATAATAGCGCTGGCCGCCGAAGACCCGCCGCCCCTTGATTTGTTTCGCCGTCTGAACCGTCACGCGGCGCTGCCCCTGGTTCAGCAACACCACCCCGACCACGACGAGCACGTACATCATAATCAGGCCCGAGACGCCGAGGATGCCGATCTTGTCGGCGGCCGGGTTGAACATGTTCGGGTCGACCTGCGTGCGGAACATCCGGCCGATCGTTGGCGGCATGCGGGCGACGATGCCGGTCATGATGATGAGCGAGATGCCGTTGCCGATCCCGTGCTCCTGAATCTGCTCGCCGAGCCACATCAGGAGGAGCGTGCCGGTCGTCAGCGACGCGATGCAGATCATCTCGAAGCCGATCCCCTCACGCACGCCCGGCGGCACGACAAACGTGCTCTTGACCTGGAACCCTTCGATCTGCCGCGCGAGGAAATAGCCCTGAACGAAGCACAGCAGAACGGTGGCGTAGCGCGTGTACTGGTTGATCTTTTTCTGCCCGGCCTCGCCCTCTTTCTGCAGTTCTTCGAGCGGCTTGATGATCGTCGCCAGGAGCTGGAACACGATCGACGCGCTGATGTAGGGCATGATGCCGAGGCCGAAGACGGCGCAGCGGCTGAGCGCGCCGCCGGCGAACATGTCGACGAGCCCGAGCGCGCCCGTCGTGCCTTGAGCGGCGTAGTCGCCCACGGCCCTCGTGTCGACGCCGGGCACCGGGATGTAGGCGCCGATGCGGAACACGGCGAGCAGCACGAGCGTGAAGAGGATCTTCCGCCGCAGCTCTGGAATTCGGAAGCAATTGATGAGCGGTTCTATCATTACGTTCGGCCTACGAAATCATCTCCGCTTTTCCGCCGGCGGCGAGGATCTTCTCCCGCGCGGTCTCCGAGAAGGCGTTGGCCCTGACCGTCAGCGGCTTCGCCACGTCGCCCGAGCCGAGGATCTTAACGCCGTTCGCGGCGCTGCGGATCAGGCCCGCGGCGAGCAGCGACTCGGGGTTGACTTCCTCTTCGCCGGGCCAGGTGGCCAGGTCGCCGACGTTGATCGTCGCCGGCCGGCGCTGGAAGCGCTTGTTGTTGAACCCGCGCTTGGGGATCCGGCGGAACAACGGCATCTGGCCGCCTTCATAGGTGGCCTCGATGACCTCGCCGGCCCGCGATTTCGCGCCGCGATGGCCCCTGCCGGATGTCTTGCCCCAGCCGGACCCGTTGCCACGCCCGATGCGTCGGGCCTTCTTGTATTTCTTGCCTGCGGTGGCGTCCGACAGGTTCACTCGAGCGTCACTCCTCTGAGTTGTTCCACAGTCTGCCGGTCGCGCATCTCCAGCAGTCCCTGCAGGGCCGCTTTGACGAGGTTCTTGGCCGACGTGCTGCCGTAGGATTTCGTGAGCACGTCCCGGACACCCGCGGCCTCGACGACGGCGCGGACGGCTGCTCCGGCGATGATGCCGGTACCGGGCGCGGCGGGCTTCATAAACACGCGCGACGCGAGGTACCGCCCGATCACCTCGTGCGGGAGCGTGTGCCCGGTGAGGGTGACCTTTTTCATGGAGCGGCGCGCCTTCTTGAATCCTTTCTCGATGGCGGACGGCACTTCGTTCGCCTTGCCGTATCCGATGCCGACGCTGCCGTTCTGGTCGCCGACGACGGTCAGCGCGGCAAAGCTGAACCGGCGGCCGCCCTTGACGACTGCGGCCGAGCGATACACCTTGACGACGGACTCGAACAGCTCGGAGCCCTCACGCTCCGGCCCGTCTCTCCGGCCTCGGCGTCTTCCTGCTTCTGACAACGGTCACCCCCAATCGATGACGGTGTGCGTTCTAAAAGACGAGTCCGCCCTCACGCGCGGCATCGGCCAGCGCCTTGATGCGGCCGTGGTAGCGATAGCCCGCGCGGTCGAAGACGACCTTCTTGATGCCGTGCGCGAGCGCTTTTTCGGCGAGCCGGCGGCCCACCGCCGACGCAGCGGCACACCCGCCGGCGCTCGCGTCGCCCAGCTCCTGCCGGAGATCGGGCTGAAGCGTCGACGCGGCCGCAAGCGTGCGGGCGACGGTGTCGTCGATGATCTGCGCGGAAATATGTTTCAGGCTGCGAAAGACGACCAGCCGCGGCTGCCCTTCCGTGCCCGAGACCTTTTTCCGAACGCGCCGGTGCCGCCGAATGCGTTGCTGTCGTTTCTCTTTCTGTCGATCCATCGCCGTGTCCTATCGAGCCGCCTAGGCCGTTGTTCCCGCGAGGGCCTTGCCGGCCTTGCGCTTCACTTCCTCGTCCAGATACCGGATGCCCTTGCCCTTGTAGGGCTCGGGCTTGCGGAGCGAGCGGACGGCCGCGGCGAACTGCCCGACCGCCTGCTTGTCGACGCTGTGCATCTTGACGTTCACACACGGCGCCTGTCCGGCCCCGGTGATCGTCAGGTTGCCCGACTCGGGCGGGTCGACCGTGATGCCTTCGGGAATCGCCACGCGAAGCTCGTTGGCGAAGCCGCACCGGAGCACGAGCGTCTGCCCTTCGACCTTGGCGTTGTACCCGACGCCGACGACCTGGAGCTGCTTCGTGTAGCCCTCGTGGACGCCGACGATCAGGTTCGAGATGAGGCGTTGGGTCGTGCCCCACATCGCGCGCTGCTTGCGGGCCACGCGGATGCTGAGGCCGCTCATGTCGCGCAGGGCCACGCGGACCTCCCGCGCCGAATCGTCGACGGTCACGTCGACGGCGTCGCTCAGCGAGAGTTCGGCGGACCCCTTCGGGCCTTCGGCCCGGATCACGCCGCTCTCGAGCGACACCTTGACGCCGTCCGGGATCGGGACGGGCATTTTTCCGATTCTTGACATTCGCTCACCACACCGTACAGAGGACTTCGCCGCCGACGCGCTGCTTGCGGCATTCGCGGTCGCTCAGCACGCCCTTCGGGGTTGACACGATATAGATGCCGAGCCCGTTCCTGGCGGTGCCGAGGTCGTCGGCTCCGCGGTAGAGACGCCGGCCCGGCCGGCTGGCTCGTTCGATACGATTGATCACGTCTTCGTCTTCGGGCCCGTATTTCAGGTAGATCTTGACGAGCGGTTGGGGCTTCGCGTCGATCGGGGCGTAGTCGTCGATGAACCCCTCGCGCTTCAGCACATCGGCCACGGCGAGGTTCAGCTTCGAGTGGAGCACCTCGACGGTCTTGGACCGGTTGCGCAGGGCGTTCCGGATACGGGTCAACATGTCGGCGACAAGGTCAGTCATTGTCATGTATCATGTGCTCCTGCCGGCGCTCGTCTGGCTCACCAACTCGCTTTCCGGACACCCGGGATCTGCCCGGCGGACGCCAGGTTGCGGAAACAGATCCGGCAGATGTTGAACTTCCGGAGGTACGCGCGGCGCCGGCCGCACAGCGCGCAGCGGTTGTATTGCCGCACGCCGAACTTGGGGGGCCGGTTGCACCGATTGATCCAGCTCTTTCGCGCCATAGTCGTCCTCAGCTTGTTGCGAACGGCATCCCAAACAGGCGGAGCAGCTCGCGGCCCTCGTCGTCGGACCGGGCCGACGTGACGATGGTGACGTGCATCCCCTGCGCGACCTTGACCTTGTCCGGGTCGATCTCGGGGAACACGGCCTGCTCGTTGATGCCAAACGTATAGTCACCGCGGCCGTCGAACGACCGCTCCGACAGGCCGCGGAAGTCACGCAGTCGCGGGATGGCGACTGAGATAAGCCGCTCGAGAAACTCGTACATCCGGGCGCCCCGTAGGGTGACGCGGGCGCCGACGGACATGCCTTCGCGGACCTTGAAGCCCGCGACCGACTTGCGGGCCTTCGTTGCCACCGCCTTCTGGCCGGTGATCAGCGCGAGGTCGTCGAGCGCCTGCGGCAGCCGCTCCTTGTCGTCCTGCCCGGTGCCCGCGCTCAACACGATCTTTTCGAGCCGGGGCACGGCGAGGGAGTTCTTGTACCCGAACCGCTCGACCATGGCCGGGAGGATGTCTTCTTTGTACTGTCGCAGCAGGTTCGTCACCGGTCTTAAGACTCCACGACCTGTTTCCTACACGGCGGCCTCGATGGGTTCGCCACATTTCTTGCACACGCGGACGGAACGGCCTTCAGCGGCTTTCCGTGCGGCGTGCGTTTTCGACTCGCACCTGGCGCAATACAGGGCGACGTTCGACACGCTGATGGGCGCCTCCTTGCGGATGATGCCGCCGCGGGGGTAGTCGCGGTTCGCATTCGCCCGGAGGTGCTTGTGCTTGACGTTCACGCCCTCGACGATAATGAGGTCTTTGCTTCGGAAGACCTTGAGCACGCGGGCGGTCGCGCCTTTCCGCGCGGGCGTCGCGCCGCTGAAGTCCTTCAGAAGAATGACCATGTCGTTCTTGCAGATGTGCGCCATAGTTCCTTACACCACCTCGGTCGCCAGCGAGATGATCTTCATGAAGTTCCTGGCCCGGAGTTCGCGGGGGACGGCTCCGAAGATGCGCGTGCCCCGCGGGTTCTTGTCGTCGCCGATGATGACGACGGCATTGCTGTCGAAGCGGACATAGGAGCCGTCGGGCCGCTGGAGCCCCTTCTTGGTCCGCACGATCACGCCGCGCACCACGTCGCCCTGCTTGATGGCGGCGTTGGGGGCGGCTTTCTTCACGCTCAGCACGACGATGTCGCCGATGCTCGCGTAGCGGCGCCGGGTCCCGCCCAGCACCTTGATGCAGGCGACGCGCTTTGCGCCGCTGTTGTCCGCCACGTCCAGCTTGGTCTCGGCCTGAATCATCGTTTACTCTTCGGGGCCCTGCTCGAGGATCTCAATCAGGCGCCAGCGCTTGCTCTTGCTGAGGGGCCGGGTCGCTGCGATGCAGACGCGCGCGCCGATCCGCGCCTCGTTGTTCTCGTCGTGCGCCTTGAACCGCCGGCGCTGCCGGACGAACTTGCCGTAGAGCTTGTGCTTTACCTTGCGGACGGACTCGACCGCGATCGTCTTGTCCATCGCGGCGCTCGTGACGACGCCGATAACGGTCTTGGCCGGTTTGCGCTCGTTGCTCATGTCTGGGGCGCCTCATTCTCGGTCTCGGCGGCCTGGGCGGCCTGGGCGCGCCGCCGCTCGGCCAGGATCGTCCGCAGCCGGGCGACGTCTCGGCGCGTCTTTCCCAATTCGGCCGTGCTCTCCAGGTTCTGCGTCGTGCGCTGAAAGTGGAGATTGAACAGTTTCTGCACGGCGTTCTCCAACTCGTTGACCAGTTCGGTGTCGGACAACGCTCGGATTTCTGCGGGCCTCACCAGGCGTGTCTCCTGTGCACGAACTTGGTCTTGACGGGGAACTTGTGTGCGGCCCGGTTGAACGCCTGGATCGCGGCGTCTTCGGGCACGCCGCCGATCTCGAAAATAACCGTGCCGGGCTTGACCTCGACGACCCACATCTCGGGCTCGCCTTTGCCCTTCCCCATCCGTGTCTCGGGCGGCCGCGAGGTGACGGGCTTGTGGGGGAAGACGCGAATCCACAGCCGCCCCTCGCGCGAGAGGAAGTGCGACACGGCGACGCGGCCGGCTTCGAGCTGGCGTGCCGTGACCCAGCCGGGCTCGAGTACCTGCAGGCCATAGTCGCCGAACGCGACATAGTGGCCGCGGGTGGCGTTGCCCTTGATCCGGCCCCGCTGGACCTTGCGGTGCTTGACTCGTTTCGGCATCAGGGGCATCAGTCAGTTCCTCCAGCCGCTGCCGGTTCCTCGGCGGCTTCCCCGGCCTGCAGGGAGCCGGGGGGCTTGAGCCCGTTGTAGACCCAGACCTTGACGCCGATCGTGCCGGACTTGGTGACGCAGGTTGTGAACCCATAGTCGATATCGGCATCGAGCGTGTGGAGCGGGATCATCCCATTGACGACGCGCTCGCTCCGGCGCATTTCCGAGCCGCCCAGGCGGCCGGAGATCTCGATCTTGATGCCCTTGGCGCCCATCTGCATCGCGGTCTCGGCGGCTTTCTTGAGCGCCCGGCGAAACGACGAGCGCTTCTGAAGCTGCTCGGAGATCGCCTGCCCGATGAGGGTCGCATCGCGCTCGGGCCGTTCGATCTCCTTGATGTCGATATGGACCGCGCAGTCGGCCAGGTCCTCCAGCTCGCCGCGGAGCCGGTCGACCTCCTGCCCCTTGCGGCCGATGATGACGCCGGGCCGGGCGCAGTGCAGGGTGACGCGTGCCTCGCCGCTGGTCCGCTCGATGTCGATGCGGGGGATGCCGGCGAACTGGTACTGTTTCTTGATGTGTTTCCGGATCTTCTGGTCGGACACGAGCATCTTGCCGAAGTTCTTCTTGTTCGCGTACCACCGGCTCCGCCAGGTCTGGTTCAGGCCCAGGCGAAGCGAGATCGGATTGACTTTCTGGCCCACGTTAGTTTCCTCGGTCAGACAACGTGACGCTGATGTGACAACTTCGCTTCTGGATCGGCCGGACGCGGCCGCGGTCGCCCGGGCGAAAGCGCCGGAGCGACGGGCCCTGATCGACCGTGGCGGAGGCGACGACGAAGTCGGCCTCGTCGAGCCGGCCGCCGAGTTCGATCGCGTTGGCCCATGCCGATTTGACGACCTTCTCGAGCAGGCGGGCCGAGCGCTGCGGACTGACTCGCAGGGCGTCCAAGGCGTCGGGCAGCGCCATGTTCTTGATGACCTTCGCCATCGGCCGCACCTTGGTCGGCGATACCCGAACGAATCGGTGTCTGGCGGTCGCTTCCATCGCCTCTTACTTCCTGCCCGAATGGCTCTTGAAGGTCCGGGTCGGCGCGAACTCGCCCAGCCGGTGCCCGACCATGTTCTCTGTGACATACACCCGGGCGAACGTCCGCCCGTTGTGCACGAGAAACGTGAACCCGACGAAGTCGGGGATGATGACCGATGCCCGCGACCAGGTCTGGATGCCCTCGGCGCTGCCGGAGTTCATCGCCCGGGCGACCTTCTTGAGCAGTTTCTCGGCCACGAAGGGCCCTTTTTTCACCGATCGCGACATATCGACTCCTTACGCCACATGTCAGCGCGACTTCGAGCGGCGGCGGACGATGAACTTGCTCGACGTCGACCGTTTGCTGCGGGTCTTGCCGCCCTTCGCGAGCACGCCCGAGGGGGAGACGGGCGGGCGGCCACCGCCGCCTCGGCCTTCGCCACCGCCCATCGGGTGTGCGACAGGGTTCATCGCCGAGCCACGTACCTTCGGCCGCCGGCCCAGCCAGCGGTTCCGGCCGGCCTTGCCGATCTTGATCGCCGAGTGCTCGACGTTGCCGATCTGGCCGATCGTGCACAGGCATTTCTGGTGGATCCTTCGCACCTCGCCCGACGGCAGCGTGACGAGAGCGTGGGTCCCTTCCTTCGCCGAAACGGTCGCCGAGGTGCCTGCGCCGCGAACGAGCTTCGCGCCCCCGCCGGGTGTCAGTTCGATGTTGTGGACGGGCATGCCGGGCGGGACGCTGGCCAGCGGCATTGCGTTGCCGGGCTTCGGCTCGACGTCCGGGCCCGCGACCACCTGCTGTCCGACCAGCAGGCCCTTCGGGGCGAGGATATAGCGCTTCTCGCCGTCGGCGTAGTGCAGGAGCGCGATGCGGGCGCTCCGGTTCGGGTCGTATTCGATCGCGGCGACCTTGGCCGGCACGCCGACCTTGTCCCGCTTGAAATCGATGATGCGGTACCGCCGCTTGTGGCCGCCGCCGCGCCGCCGGCTCGTCAGGCGGCCGTTGCTGTTGCGCCCGCCGGTCTTCTTGAGCGACGTGGTCAGCGACTTCTCCGGCTTCGACTTCGTGACTTCGGCGAAGTCGGAGTGCGTCATCTGTCGCTGGCCGGGCGTCGTCGGTTTTCGTTTCTTCAGGGGCATAGTTATCTCAGCTCGATCTTGTGTCCTTCGCGCAGCGTGACGATTGCCTTCTTCCAGGCCGCCGTCTGCGTGCGGCCGCCGCGCCGCGTCCGCCGTTGCTTGCTCTGGCGCCACAACGTGTTGACCGACTTGACCTTGACGTTGAAGATCGCCTCGATCGCCTGGCGGATCTCGGGCTTCGAGGCCCGGCGGTCGACCTTGAACGTATACTGGTTCAGCGCCCGGCCCTGCTGGTCTTCACCTTCCATGAGCTGCGTGCTCTTCTCGGTGATCACCGGCAGCAGGATGACTTTTCTCGGGTCGTCCATCAGCTTCCGCCGTCCGTTTCAGTGTCTTCGCCCTGGAACCGCTCGACGATGCTCTCGAGGGCTCGGCGGGTGACCACAAAGTCCCGCGGGCTCAGCAGGTCGTGTGCATTGACATCGCGTATGCGCTTGATTCTAACGCCGGGCAGGTTCCGCACGGACTTGACGACGGGGTCCGCGGTGTTAAGTGTGGCGACGAGACACGTGCCCTGCACGCCGAGGTTCTTGAGTATCCGGGCGACCGCGCCGGTTTTGGGTTCGTCGAGCTTGAGATCGTCGAGGACGTGTGTGGCGGCTTGAAGCCGGTCGAGGTAGGCGCTCTTGAGTGCGGCGAGTCGTGCTTTCTTGGGAATCGAATAGCGGAAGCTTCTGGGCTGGGGCCCGTGTGCGACGCCGCCGCCGCGGTGGTGGGGCGCCACCATCGTGCCCTGCCGGGCGCGCCCTGTTCCCTTCTGGCGGAACGGTTTCCGCTGCGTGCCGTGGACGGCCACGCGATTCTTGGCCGAGGCCGTGCCCGTGCGGCTGTTGGCGCGGTGCATCAGGATGGCCTCGCGGAGCAACGGCCGGTTGACCTCGCCCCCGAAGACCGCCTCGTCGATCCGGAGCGAGTCGACCTTCTTGCCGTCGGCGTTATGAACGTCAAGTTCCAGCATAACTTACGCCTTCACCCTGATGCCGACACCGGCCGGCACGCTCAGCCGCTGGAGCGCGTCGGTCGTCTGCGGCGTTGGTTCCATGATATCGATGATGCGTTTGTGCGTCCGGATCTCGAACTGCTCGCGCGACTTCTTGTCGATGTGCGGCGACCGGAGTACGGTATACCGCTCGATCCGGGTCGGCAGCGGCACGGGGCCGGAGACCTTGGCGCCCGTCCGCAAGACGGCGTTCACGATTTGCTCGGCCGACTGATCGAGCACTTCGTGGTCGTATGCCTCCATCCGAATCCTGATCTTCTGCGACTCCGGCATCCATTCTCTCCTGTCCGCCCGCCGAGGGGCGGCTGTGACAGGGACCGCTTGCGCCCTGCGCGGGAACCACACAGGGCTTTTGGCCCCTGCGCAAAGATAGTATTCCCGCTGGCGGGCGGTGATAAATCCCGCCGCCGCAACGGGAAAAGATCGCCATTATAGTTACCGGCGCCGGATCGTCAAGCGAAAATCGACGCACGAAAAGGCATCTTTTTGTTGATTTCGCCGGCCATCAGACGCCCAGGATATCGTGGAGAACGGCCTCGGGCGCCAAAGCATACTCCAGCGGCTCCATCGTGTGCGTTGCACGACCCTGCGAGAGCGACCGCACGACGGTCGAATAGCCGAAAAGCTCGGCCAGCGGCACCTTCGCTTCGACGATCCGCAGGTCGCCCGAGAGGCCCATGTCGATGATGGAGCCGCGCCGCGAATTGAGGTCGTTGAGGACATCACCGACGTGCGCCTCGGGCGCGATGACCTCAAGCCGCATGATGGGCTCGAGCAGCGCCATCTGGCCCTCGCGCGAGGCGTTGCGCATGCCCTTGCTGCCCGCGGCCACGAAGGCGATATCGCACGAGTCCTGAGCGTGGAACGATCCGCCAAGGATTGTAACGCGTGTATTGATAATAGGATAGCCGGCAAGCAGCCCGCCGGAAGCCGCCGCCTCGATGCCCTCCTCGACGGCCGGGATGAACTCGGTCGGTATCTCGCCGCCCCTGACCTCGTTCTCGATGACGATGCCCGTCAGGGATTCGCACGGCTCGATGCGGAGCTTGACGTGCCCATACAGCCCGCGGCCGCCCGTCTGCTGGATATGCTTGCCTTCGACCTCGCAGAGGGCGGTGAAAGTCTCGCGGTATGCGACCTTCGGCGGGCCGACATTCACGCCGAGATTGAACTCGCGTTGCATCCGGTGCATGAGCACCTCTAGGTGCAACTCGCCCATCCCGCTGATGATCGTCTGGCCCGTATCGGAGTCGGTCCGGCGGCGGAAGGTCGGATCCTCTTTCTGGAGTTGCTGGAGGACTTCCGACAGTTTCTGCCGGTCGGCGTTCGTTTTCGGCTCGATCGCCTGCGAGATGACGGGAATCGGGAACCGCATCTGCTCGAGGATCACGGGGTGCTCCTTGTCGCAGAGCGTGTCGCCCGTGCCGGTGAACTTCAGGCCGATGACGGCGACGATATCGCCGACGGTCGCCTCGTCGGCGGGCAGGCGGTCGTTCGCGTGCATCCGCCACATCTTGGTGACGCGTTCGACCCGGTCCTTCGTGGCGTTGTGGAGGCGCGTGCCGGCCTTGAGTGTGCCCGAGTAGATCCGCACGTAGACCAGTTCGCCGAATCGGTCGGCCGCGACCTTGAAAGCGAGGGCCGATAGCGGCTCCTTCTGGCTCGGCTTGCGCGAGACCGGCTCTTCGGTCTTCGGATGAAACCCCTCGGTCGGGGGCAGGTCGACGGGCGACGGGAGGTAATGGCAGACCGCGTCGAGAAGCGGCTGAACGCCGCGGTTCTTCAGGGCCGAGCCGCAGAGAACGGGGGTCACCTCCGCCTTGAGCGTCGCCTCGCGCACCCCGGCGACGAGGTCCTCGGTCGTGACGTCGTGGTCGTGGACGAATCGCTCGCCGACAAGGTCGCTGTGCTCAGCCAGCAGCTCGACCATCTCTTCGCGGTAGTGCTCGGCCTCGATCGCGAACTCGTCGGGGATGTCGATCTCCTGGAAGGTCGCGCCGAGCGAGTCGGAGTCGTAGACGATCGCCTTCATGTGGATGAGGTCGACGGCTCCGCGGTGTGCGTCTTCGAGCCCGAGCGGGATCTGGAGCAGAAGGGGGGTCGCGCCGAGCC
The DNA here is from genome assembly GCA_964385685.1 of uncultured Planctomycetota bacterium. Classification (GTDB taxonomy): domain Bacteria; phylum Planctomycetota; class PUPC01; order PUPC01; family PUPC01; genus CAYLQD01. The sequence goes on from CAYLQD010000001.1 coordinate 66,929, forward strand.
GCGTGCGCATCGAGTCGACGGCCTGGTGGAAGTCGGCCCCGACGCGGTCGAGCTTGTTGATGAACGAGAGGCGCGGGATGCGATAGCGGTCGGCCTGGCGCCAGACCGTTTCGGACTGGGCCTGGACGCCGGCGACGCCGCAGAAGACGGCGACGGCGCCGTCGAGCACGCGCAGGCTGCGTTCGACCTCGGCGGTGAAATCGACGTGGCCCGGCGTGTCGATGATGTTGATCTCGTAGTCTTTCCAGTCGCATGTCGTCGCGGCGGACGTGATGGTGATGCCGCGCTCGCGCTCTTCCGTCATCCAGTCCATGGTGGCGGCGCCGTCGTGGACCTCGCCCATCTGGTGCTCGACGCCGGTGTAGTAGAGGATGCGCTCGGTGATCGTCGTCTTGCCGGCATCGATATGGGCCATGATGCCGATGTTGCGTTTCTTGCTGAACGGCGCCATCGTTCGGTCTCGAAGCTCCATGTGTGCCGCGAGCCGGTTTCGCGATTGCGAAACCGGCTCGGTTGATTATGAGCGTGTTCTTACCACGCGAAGTGCGAGAACGCCTTGTTGGCCTCGGCCATCTTGTGCACGTTCTCGCGCACGGTGATGGCCGCGCCCTCGCGGTTGAACGCGGCGACAAGCTCCGCGGCAAGTAACTCGTGCATGGGCTTGCCCGAGCGCTTGCGGACCGCGTCGCGTATCCAGCGGATGGCGAGACTGAGGCGGCGCTTGGGGGTGACCTGGACGGGCACCTGGTAGGTCGCTCCGCCGACCCGCTTCGCCCGGACCTCGACCTCGGGCTTGACGTTGGCGATCGCCGTCTCGAACACCTCGAGCGGCTCCTTGCCGCTGACCCGCTGGCCGATCATGTCCATCGCCTTGTAGACGATGCGCTCGGCCGTGGCCTTCTTGCCGTCCAGCATGAAGTTGTTGATGAACTTTGCCAGGAGCACGTTGTTGTACTTGACGTCCGGCTTCAGGAAGCGTTCGGTTGACTCAAACTTCTTTGACATGTGTTCCTCTTGATTCGTTCTACTTGGGCCGTTTGGCTCCGTACTTCGACCGGCTGCGGCGGCGGTCGTCGACGCCGCTGGCGTCGAGCGTGCCGCGGACGATATGATAGCGCACGCCGGGCAGATCGCGAACGCGGCCGCCGCGCACGAGCACGATCGAGTGCTCCTGCAGGTTGTGGCCTTCGCCCGGGATGTAGGCCGTGACCTCGCGCCCGTTGGTCAGGCGCACGCGCGCGACCTTCCGCAGCGCGGAGTTGGGTTTCTTCGGTGTGCGGGTCATCACCTGAAGGCACACGCCCTTCCGCTGCGGGCACTTCTCCAGGTCGGGGCGCTTCCGCTTCTTCTTGATCTGCTTCCGTCCCTTCCGGACGAGCTGGTTCAGCGTCGGCATACGGCATGTCTCCTTTCCGGCCGCCGCAGCCAGGGGCTGCTATGGCGGAGGCGGCTCGTCTATTCGCTTGCAGCCACGGTCGAGTCTTCGGGCAGTTCGAGATGCTTGGCCAGGGCGTTGCGATACGTCGCAAACCCGGTCCCGGCGGGGATCATGTGCCCGAGAATGACGTTCTCTTTCAATCCCCTCAGGTCGTCGCGCTTCCCGGCCAGCGCGGCCTCGGTCAGCACCTTGGTCGTTTCCTGGAACGAGGCCGCGGAGATGAAGCTCTCCGACCGCAGGGCGGCCTTCGTGATGCCGAGCAGCAGGGCCGACGCGCTCGCGGGCTTGCCGCCCTCGCCGACCGTGCGCTCGTTCTCATCGCGGAAATGGAACTTGTCGACGATCGAGCCGGGCAGCAGTTTCGTGTCGCCCACGTCCTCGCCCACCTCGACCTTTCGGAGCATCTGCGAGACGATGACCTCGATGTGCTTGTCGTTGATGTCTTCGCCCTGGAACCGGTAGACGGCCTGGATCTCCTGGAGCAGATACTGCTGCAGGGCCTCCTCACCCTTAATTCGCAGGATGTCGTGCGGGACGAACGGGCCGTCGACGAGCGGGTCGCCCTCGCGCACGAAGCTGCCCGTCGTCACCAGGAGCCGCTTGCCCTGCGGCACCAGGTGCTCGCGCTCCATGTCGGCGGCCTCGTTGCGGACGATGATCGACCGGCGTCCGCGCTTCCGTTCGCCGAGGTGGACGACGCCGGAAATCTCGCCGATGATGGCCGGGTCCTTCGGCTTCCGCGCCTCGAACAGCTCGGTGACGCGCGGCAGGCCGGCGGTGATGTCCTGGGTGCGGCCGATCTGGCGCGGCGTCCGTGCGAGCACGGTCCCGGCCTTGATCCGCTGGCCCTCCGGCACTTCCATATACGCCTTCTCGGGGACGGAATAGACCGACTGAATCTCGCCGGTCGCGTCCTCGATAAGGATCTGCGGGTGCAGGTCGCCCTTGTGCTCGGTGATGACCGAACGCTCCGATCCGCCGGAGTCGACCTCGATGCGAACCGTCTCGCCCTCTTCGATGTCGATGAACCGCGAGATGCCGTCTTTCTCGGCGATGATGGGCACCATGTGCGGGTCCCACGACGCGAGGATCTTGCCGCCGGACACCTTCGCGCCCTCTTCGACGGCGAGGCGCGCGCCGATGCGGAGCGGATAGCGGCGCAGCTCGCGGTCGTTCGCGTCGCGCAGCACGAGTTCGCCGTTCTGGTTGAGGACGATCAGCTCGCCCTCGGCGTTCTCGACGAACTGCACGTTTTCGTACTCGATGGTGCCGGTGGCGGCGGCCCGGTAGTCGGCCATGGCCGCGCCGCGCGTTGTCGCGATACCGCCGATGTGGAACGTACGCATCGTGAGCTGGGTGCCGGGCTCGCCGATCGACTCGGCGGCAATAATGCCCACGGCCAACCCCTGCTCGACGGGCTGCCGCGTCGAGAGGTCCATCCCGTAGCACTTGGCGCAGACGCCGAACTTCGCCTCGCACGTCATCGGCGAGCGGACCTTCAAGCTGTCGTAGCCGAGTTCTTCGATGGCGGCGGCGATGGCATCGGTGATCAGCTCGGCCTCCTCGACAACGACCTCGTCGCTGCGGCGGTCCACGACCGTCTCGGCAGCGGCCCGGCCGAAGATCGCGTCGGCGAGCGACACGTCGACGCGGTCGCCGGTGTAGATGACCGTCTTGGTGATGCCGTTGGTCGTGCCGCAATCCTCCATCGTGACGACGTCGTGCTGCGCGACGTCGGCGAGCTTGCGCGTCAGGTAGCCCGACTCGGCCGTCTTGAGCGCCGTGTCGGCCAGGCCCTTGCGGCCGCCGTGGGTCGAGCTGAAGTACTCGAGCACGGGCAGGCCCTCGCGGAAGTTCGCCTTAATCGGCGTCTCGATGATTTCGCCCGACGGCTTCGCCATGAGGCCGCGCATGCCGGCCATCTGGCGAATCTGCATCGTCGTGCCCTTCGCGCCGGACTCGAACATGCACCAAATCGGGTTGATGGCGGAGGAGCGCTCGATCCGCGCCCCGGTGATGCGGCGGTCGCGATCGCGGTCGAGCCGGACCACGCGCCAGCTGGCGGCCGCGATGGCCGAGCCCAGCGGATTCTGACCGGTGTTCAGCCAGTACGGATCGCCGGGATCGTCCGAGACGGACGCGCCGATTATCTCTTCGATCTCGTCACGGCCCAGCTCCACGTACGGGACGCCCGGCGAGCGCTCGTCGAGCAGCTTCTTGACCGGGGGCAGCACGGCCTGGTCTTTCAGGAGCAGTTCGATGGTTGCCTTGGTGACCCGGCCCCGCGCGTCGCGATCGAGCTTGCGGACGCGCCAGCCGGCGGAGGCGATGGCCTGCCCCAGCGGGTTGTGTGTCTCGTCGCGCCAGAGCTGTTCGTATTCATCGCGGTCCTTCGGCATCGGCGCCTCGAGCACCTCGGCGATCTGCTCGGCGTCGAGGTCGACCCGCGCCCGGCCGGAGAGTTTCGCGTCGCGCAGGAACTGTTCGAGCGGGCCGAAGTGCGGCGAGTTCGCCTGCAGCTCCTCCATAACGCGGTCGGCGACGCGGTTCGACGCGTGCGTCCACGTCTCGGTCACCTGGTGGTGGCGCTCGCCGTCGGTGATGAGGCCGCGGCGGTAGTTCTTTTCGATGCGCTCGACCTCGTCCTGGGCGCCCGAGAGGATATCGGGCTTGTCGCCCGGCATCCGGAGGTCTTCGAGACTGATGGACAGCCCGGCGAGGGTGGCCTCGCGGAAGCCGAGGTGCTTGATGTTGTCGAGCAGTTCGATCGTCGCGGCGCGGCCGACCATCTTGTGGCAGTTGCTGATGATCCGGTTGATCCAGCCCTTGTCGAACGTGATGTTGTGGAAGGGCATGCCTTCGGGGACGATCTCGTTGAACTTGACGCGCCCGGCCGTCGTCTGGATGCGGCGGTTGTCCGGCAGGTCGCGGATGTCGGCGTCCGTCTGGACCTGCCTGCCCTCGGGGAGCCGCACCTCGATGGGCTGATGGAGCTTGATGCGGCCCTCTTCGAGCGCCAGCAGCGCCTCGTCGGTATCGCTGAAGATCCGGAGAGTGCTTCTCCGAACCGTTGACCCATCTTTCTTGAGCTTCGTGACCGCCGCGAGTTGTTTCTGCAGGCCTGAGATGCGTTCGTCCAGTTCCTTGGCCGATCCGGAACCGCCAGCGCAGATCTGTTTGAGGTCTTCAAACAGCTTCGCCGCGTGTTCCGCGTTCTTGGCACCGGCCTTGGCCTTGTTCTGGGCGGTCGTCGCCCAGCCAGCGTAGAAGAGAGCCCTGTCCACATCGCGAGGCGTGTTGATTACGGATGACTTGTACTGGTCGGCAAGAGCCTTCAAACGCATGAGTGTTTCTTTGTACTCGTCACCTGTGTATTGGCCAGAGTCTCTGACTCGGAGTTTCATGCCTCTTCGGACGTGGCGGTCGATGACAGCCGCGGCTTGCGGGTAGCAGAAGGCGAGAATCGCTGAGGCAAGGCCAGATCCGCCGATCTTCGAGTTGTTGCTCCTGGAAAGGGCATTGTAGGCGGCGACGAGATCGTCAACAGAATCGGGTGTCTCGACCTTCTGGAGACAAGAGCGGAGCCGCGCCTTCAGTTCGCCGCTGGCGCTCAATTCCTGCAGGTTGCGCGTGGCCTTCGGAAGATTCTCCGCGAACTTGCCTTTCATCCCGTAGTATTTCCACTCGGCGATTCTTAGCAGCACTTGCAGGATGTCCTCATCCTTTGCGTTGGTCGATTCGCACATGTCGGGCAGCTTTCGCCCCTCGCTCTCGCACTTCTTGCACAAAGCGGCGTGATTCGGCAATCCCTCCTCGTCCCAGCGGAGATACACGCTATCGAATCCTTTCCGCAATGCGTCGAGACCCTTCTGCGCGGCGACGAGTCCATCTCTCTCGTCGCGTGCCTCTGTGATCTGCTCTTTCAGCCGGCGCTCCATCTCGTCTGCAGTTGGGGGAGCAGAGCCGGCGTCCGTCAAGCCTTCCTGCATCGCGGTCAGGTAGTAGCATCCGAGCACCATGTCGAGCGTCGGGCGAATGATGGGCTGGCCGTCGGCGGGCGAGAAGATGTTGTTCGTCGACATCAGGAGGATGGACGCCTCGGCCTGGGCCTCGACGGAGAGCGGCAGGTGCACGGCCATCTGGTCGCCGTCGAAGTCGGCGTTGAACGCCTCGCAGACGAGCGGGTGGATCTTGATCGCGTTGCCCTCGACGAGGATCGGCTCGAACGCCTGGATGCCCATCCGGTGGAGGGTCGGCGCGCGGTTGAGGAGGACGGGGTGCTCGTGGATGACCTCGTCGAGAATGTCCCACACCTCCTCGTCCTTCCGCTCGAGCATCTTCTTGGCCGACTTGATCGTGTCGACGTAGCCCAGCTCCTTGAGCCGGCGGATGATGAACGGCTGGAAGAGCTCGAGGGCGATCTTCTTCGGCAGGCCGCACTGGTGGAGCTGCAGTTCGGGCCCGACGACGATGACCGACCGGGCGGAGTAGTCGACGCGTTTGCCGAGCAGGTTCTCGCGGAACCGGCCCTGCTTGCCTTTGATCATGTCGGTGAGCGACTTGAGCGGGCGGTTCGAACTGCCGAGGACCGGCCGCTTGGTCCGGTCGTTGTCGAAGAGCGAGTCGACCGCTTGCTGGAGCATCCGCTTCTCGTTGCGGATGATGACCTCGGGCGCGTGCAGGTCCTGGAGCTTCTTGAGCCGGTTGTTGCGGTTGATGACGCGCCGGTAGAGGTCGTTGAGGTCGCTCGTGGCGAAGTTGCCGCTTTCGAGCAGCACGAGCGGGCGCAGGTCGGGCGGGATGACGGGAATCACGTCCATCACCGTCCACTCGGGCTTGTTGGGCGAGCCGTTGATGGCCTCGACGAGCTTGAGGCGCTTGACGATCTCGGCCTTGCGCTGTTTCGAGCCGCTCTCGGCGAGTTCGGTTCGCAGGTCCTGTCCGACCTCGTCGAGATCGAGCTCGAGGAGCAGTTCGCGGACGGCCTCGGCCCCCATGCCGGCCTTGAACTCTTCGCCGTACGTCTCTTTGAGCCGGCGGTACTTGTCTTCCGAGAGGAGGTCGCGTTCCTTGATGCCCTCGGCCGCGGCGGGGCCGGGGTCGGTGACGAGGTACTCCTGGAAGTAGACGACCTTTTCGAGGTGCGAGGTCTTCATGGCCAGGAGCGTGCCGAGCCGCGAGGGCATGGCCTTGAAGAACCAGATGTGGCAGACGGGCGCGGCCAGGTTGATGTGCCCCATCCGCTTGCGGCGTTCGCGCGAGTGGGTGACCTTGACGCCGCACCGGTCGCAGATGATGCCCTTGTGCTTCATGCCCTTGTACTTGCCGCAGAAGCACTCCCAGTCGCGTTCGGGGCCGAAGATGCGCTCGCAGAACAGACCGTCTTTCTCCGCCCGGTACGTCCGGTAGTTGATCGTTTCCGGCTTCTTCACCTCGCCGTACGACCAGCTCCGGATCTCTTCGGGCGACGCCAAGCAGATGGAGACGGACGAGAAGTCGTCGCGGTTCCCATCCAGCATGCTCATCTCGGCAGCAAGCTCAGACATCGTTGCCTCCGTTGTGCAACCGGTGTGGCCCGCGGCGGCGCGGGCCGGAAATCTCTCAGCCGTCCTCGTCTTTTGCGCCGGTGCGGCTGGCCCTTCCTTCGGAAGGGCTTGCTTTTTCGAGTTTGATGTTGAGTCCGAGGCCCTTGATCTCGTTCACGAGCACGTCGAAGGAGACGGGCGTGCCCGCGCGGAGCGTGTTTTCGCCCTTGACCATCGCCTCGTAGATGCGTGTGCGGCCCTCGACGTCGTCGGACTTGACGGTCAGCAGCTCCTGGAGGATGTGGGCGGCGCCGTAGGCCTCGAGCGCCCAGACCTCCATTTCGCCGAACCGCTGCCCGCCCGAGCGCGCCTTGCCGCCCAGCGGCTGCTGCGTGATGAGCGAGTAGGGGCCGGTGGCGCGCGCGTGGACCTTGTCGTCGACGAGGTGCTCGAGCTTGAGCACATACATGTAGCCGACGGTGACCTCCTGGTCGAACGGCGAGCCGGTGCGGCCGTCGTAGAGGCGGGCCTTGCCGTTCGGCGGCAGGCCGGCCTCGCGCAGCGCGTTGCGAATCTCCGACTCGACGGCCCCGTCGAACACGGGCGTGGCGACCTCGTAGCCGAGCGTCTTGGCGGCCCAGCCGAGGTGGGTCTCGTAGATCTGGCCGAGGTTCATTCGAGACGGCACGCCGAGCGGGTTGAGCACGATCTCGACGGGCGAGCCGTCCTCGAGGTACGGCATGTCTTCCTCGGGCAGGATGCGGGCGATGACGCCCTTGTTTCCGTGCCGGCCGGCCATCTTGTCGCCGACGGAGAGCGTCCGCTTGGTGGCGACATAGACCTTGACCATTTCGAGGACGCCCGGCGGGAGTTCGTCGCCGCGCTTGAGCTGGCTGACGCGCCGATCTTTCTGGTCTTTGATGCGGTCGATGCGCTCGCTGAAGATCTCGACCGTGCGGCGGGCCTTGGGATTGATCTCCTGGCCCTTGCGCGAGCGGGAGCCGGGCGCGAGCACGCGGAGGGTTTCCGGATCGACCCGGGCTTCGAGTTCGAGCAGGTCGTCGACGGACCAGTCTTCGAGGTTAGTGAGCCGTTCGCCGGTCGAGCCCTCGACGAGCACACCGCCGGCGGTGTCGGCGACGGCGGCGACCATCTTGAGGAACTCATCGACGATGGCCTGGTTGGCGTCGTGCTCGATCTTCTTGATCTGGGAGCGCTCCTGCGAGCGGGCCTCGCCGGTGAGCTGGGCTTTGCGCGAGAACTTCTGCGCGTCGATGACGATGCCCTCGACGCCGGACGGGACCTCGAGCGATTCGTTCTTCACGTCTTCGCCGGCTCGGCCGAAGATCGCGTGGAGCAGCTTCTCTTCGGGCGAGAGTTCGGTCTTGCTCTTGGGAGCGATCTTGCCGACGAGGATGTCGCCGGGCCTGACGCGCGTCCCCGTGCGGATGATGCCGGTCTCGTCGAGGTTGCCGAGCGCGCGCTCGGGCACGTTGGGGATGTCGCGCGTGAACTCCTCGCGGCCGAGCTTCGTCTCGCGGACCTCGACCTCGAACTCGTCGATGTGGATGGAGGTGTAGGTGTCGTTCTTGACGAGCTTCTCGGAGATGAGGATCGCGTCCTCGTAGTTGTAGCCGTCGAAGGGCATAAAGGCGACGAGCACGTTCTTGCCGAGCGCGAGGCGGCCGCCGTCGGTCGCCGCGCCGTCGGCGATGACCTGGCCCTTCTTGACCCGCTGGCCCTCGGCGACGATGGGCTTCTGGTTCAGACAGGTCCGCGGGCTGAGGCCGACGAACTTGCGCAGCGGGTAGATCCGGTTGTCGACGATGATCTCGTCGGCGGTGACCTTCCGGACGGAGCCGCTCTCTTCGGCGACGATGACCATGCCCGAGTTCTGGGCGACGAAGGCCTCCATGCCGGTCGAGATGAGCGGCGGCTCGGTCGTCATCAGCGGCACGGCCTGGCGCTGCATGTTCGAGCCCATGAGCGCGCGGTTCGCGTCGTCGTGCTCGAGGAACGGGATCAGCGCGGCCGAGATGCCGACGAGCTGCTTGGGCGAGACGTCGACGTGGTCGATCTCTTTCGCGGGCACGAGGGTGAACTCGCCCCGCGACCTCGCCATCACCAGCTCATCGACGAACCGGTTGTTCTTGTCGAGCGGGACGTCGGCCGGCGCGATGTTGCACTCGTCTTCCTCGTCGGCGCGGAGATACTCGATCACATCGGTGACCTTGTTGCTCTTGACCGCGCGGTAGGGCGTGACGAGGAAGCCGTACTCGTCGATCCTGGCGAAGATGGAGAGCGAGACGATCAGGCCGATGTTCGTGCCTTCGGGCGTCTCGATCGGGCAGATGCGGCCGTAGTGCGAGGTGTGCACGTCGCGCACCTCGAAGCCCGCGCGTTTGCGGTTGAGCCCGCCGGGGCCGAGGGCGGAGAGGCGCCGCTCGTGGGTGAGCTGCGCGAGCGGGTTGACCTGGTCGACGACCTGCGACAGCTCGCTCCGGCCGAAGAAGAAGTCGATGGCGGAGGAGACGGTCCGCGGGTTGACGAGCGTGCGGGGGGTGAGGTCCTGCGGCTCCTTCATGCTCATCCGCTCCTGCGCGGTGCGGCGGAGCTTCAGGAGTCCCTTGCGGATCTCGTCGCCGGCAAGCTCTTCGATCGTGCGGACGCGCCGGTTGCCGAGGTGGTCGATGTCGTCGATGCCCGAGGACATGCCGGCGGGGGCCGTGAGGCCCGTCTGCCGCAGCTCGATGAGATACCTGAACGCGTTGAGCAGGTCTTCGGGCCGGAGGGTCATCTCGCGCTCGCTGACGTCCTGCGTGAACTTGCGGTTGAGGCGGAACCGGCCGACGCGGCCGAGCCGGTAGCGGTTAGCGTCGAAGAACCGCTCGTGGAAGAGCTGCTGGGCACGGGCCATTTGGAACGGGTTGCCGGGCCGGAGGCGCCGGTAGATGCGTTCGAGCGCCTCTTCGTAGGTGTGGGCGTGGTCTTCGGCGATCGTGTTGAGGATCAGGGGGTCGTCGACGACCTCGATGATCTCGATCTTCTCGAGCGAGGAGGCGCCGATGAACTCGGCGGCGGCCTCGTCGATGACGCCGCCCGATTCGACGATGATCTCGCCGGTCGATGCGTTGACGAGCGCGCCGACGGCGACCGAGCCGACGAGCTTCTTGAGGTCGGGCTTGGACGTGGCCGAGGCCATCTTCGTGTCGTAGAACATCCGCAGCAGGTCTTCGGTCGTGCCGTACTTGGCCTGCATGGCCCGCAGGAGGGTGGTCGCGGGGAACTTGCCGCTCTGGTCGATCTTGACGCTCAGGACGTCTTTCTTCGTCACGCCCAGCTCGATCCAACTGCCGCGCTCGGGGATGATGCGGCACGAGTAGAGCTTCTTGCCGGTCGCGTGGGTCTGGACCTCGAAGTCGACGCCGGGCGAGCGGTGGAGCTGGGAGACGATGACGCGCTCGGCTCCGTTGATGATGAACTCGCCGCCGCCCATCATGATGGGCAGGTCGCCGATGTAGACGCCCTCGTCGATTGTCTCCGGGCCGATGAAGCGGACGTGGATCGTCAGCGGGCGGCCGTAGGTGAGTCCGAGCCGGCGGCACTCCTCGGGCGTGTAGCGCGGGCGCCCGATTTCGTAGTGAAGATACTCCAGCCGGAGCGACTCGTCGTAGCTGAAGATCGGGAACGTCTCGCGGAAGATGGCCTCGAGCCCGCGGTTCTTGCGGCGGTCGGGGGCCACACCGAGCTGGAGAAAATTTCGGTACGAGTCGGTCTGGATGGCGACCAGGTTCGGGACATCGACCGCGTCGCCGACCTTCTTGTAGTTGCGGACATCCATGTACGCCTCTCCAGAGAGGAGTTATGCGGTGTTTGGTCTCCGGCGTTCGGCGGCCGTTAACACGAACGCCGAACACCTGTCGTCAAACACCGGGGCTACTTCACCTCGACCTGAGCGCCGACTTCTTCGAGCGCGGCCTTCATCTTGGCCGCCTCTTCCTTCTCAACCGCTTCCGCAACCGCCTTCGGCGCGCTGTCGACGAGCGCCTTGGCTTCCTTCAGGCCGAGCGACGTGAGCTGGCGCACGACCTTGATCGTCTGAAGCTTCTGGTCGCCCGCGCCCTTGAGGATGACGTCGACGGTGGCCGATGCTTCTTCTTCCGCCGCGGCTTCGCCGCCCGCTGCGGGGCCGGCGGCCACCGCCATGGGCGCCGCGGCCGACACGCCGAACTTGTCTTCGGCCGCCTTGACAAACTCCGACAGCTCCAGCACGGTCATTCCCGAGATCAGATCGAGCACCTCGGCGACCTTGCCGTTCGGTTCAGGGGCTGCTGTAGTGGTTTCCTTCGACATGCCTGGTTCTCCTTTTCGTTAGGATTCCTCGGACTCAGCTTCCTGTTTCTGCTTCGCGAGCGCGTCGGCCAGGCCGGCAACCTGCCGGAGAAGGCCCTGGCATACGCCGAGAAGCGACGTGAGGGGCGCGGCGATCATTCCGACCACCTGGCCCATCAATATGGGTTTGGGCGGGATCTTGGCCAACTCGGCCACGGCGGCTGCCGGGAGTGGGCGGCCCGACAACACCCCGCCTTTGAACGCCAACAGGTTCTCTTTCTTGCTCCAGTCCGCGAGCGTCCGCACGAGCAGGACGGGGTCGTCGGCCCCGTAGGCGACGGCCGTCGGGCCCTTGAGGCATTCGTCCGCCGGGCCCCCGAGCAGCTCCTGCATGCTGGCGTTCTCCGCCAGCGCACGGCGCGCGAGCCGGGTCTGGACGACGGTCAGCGCGGCGCCGCCGCCGCAGGCGGACTGCAGCTCGTTGCGCAACTCGGCGGCCTTGCGACCGCTCAGGCCGGAGAAGTCGACGAACACGCACGTGTCCATCTCGCGGAATTGAGCGGTCAGTTCCTTGACGATCAGCTCATTGAGTCTGCTCGGCATCTCGGTCCTCGTTATTCGTTATCCGTTATTCGGGGCGGCGTCGGCGGCAGGCCTGCCGTGCGGCGCCACAGCCCGATTAACGATTCAACGGCTCAACTAATAACGGCTCCTGTCCTACATGGCGACTCGGAGGCCGGCCCCCATCGTCGAGGTCAGCGTGATGCGTTTGATGAAACGGCCCTTCGCCGCCGCCGGCTTCGAGCGGCGGACGAGAGCGACCAGCGCCTCGATGTTCTCGGCCAGGTCCTCCGCGGGGAACGATTTCTTGCCGACGGGCGCGTGGATGTTGCCGCCGGCGTCGAGCCGGTATTCGATCTTGCCCGCGGCGAACTCCTGGACCGCCGCGGCCACGTCGTCGGTCACCGTGCCGCTCTTCGGCGAGGGCATCAGGCCCTTCGGGCCCAGCGCCCGGCCGAGCTTGCCGACGAATTTCATCGTCGACGGAGCCGCGATGGCGACGTCGAAGTCGAACCAGCCGCCGGTGACCTTCTCGGCGAGTTCCTCGCCGCCGGCCTCGACGGCCCCTGCGGCCTTCGCCGCATCGACCTGGTCGGGCGCGCAGAAGGCGATGACGCGGAGCGACTTGCCCGTGCCCTTCGGCAGCGAGATCGTGCCGCGGAGCGCCTGGTCGGCCTTCTTCGCGTCGAGCCCGGTCAGGATGGCGACCTCGACAGTCTCGTCGAACTTGGCCGGCGGCTGCGCCTTGATGACTTCGAGCGCCTCGGACAGCGCGTATTCCTTGTCCGCGTCGACGGCCGCGACGGCCTGGCGGTATCGTTTGCTCTTCGGCATTCCGTGCTCGTTCCTCAGTCCACTATGTCGATGCCCATGCTGCGGGCCGTGCCCTCGACCTGTTTCACCGCGCCGGCAAGGTCGTCGGTATTCAGGTCCTTCATCTTGTCTTTCGCGATGCCCTCGACCTGCGAACGGCTGACCTCGCCGACCTTCTCCTTGTTCGGCACGCCCGAGCCCTTGACGATGTTGGCCGCCTTCTTCAGGAGGACGGCCGTCGGGGGCTGCAGGACGCGGAACACGAAGGTCCGGTCCTTGTAGACGGTCAGCTCGACGGTGACGATGGTGCCCTGGAGGTCCCGCGTCTGGTCGTTGAAGGCCTTGCAGAACTGCCCGGGGTTGAGACTGCGCGGGCCCATGGCGACGCCGACGGGCGGTCCGGGGGTCGCCTGGCCGCCGGGCACCTGCATCCGAAACACTTCAACGATTTCCTTGGCCATCGGGTGTCCTTATGACTTTTCGACTTGCCAGTACTCGAGCTCGACGGGCGTGGGGCGGCCGAAAATCGTTACGGCCACGCGCAGCAGGCCCTTGTCGTGCATAACTTCCTCGACCACGCCGTCGAAGTTCTTGAACGCGCCCTCGGTGATCTTGACGTTGTCGCCCGACTCGAAGTCGATCTTAATCGTGGGCGCTTCTTCTTTGCTCTCGGCCTCGGCGGTGACCTTCTCGACTTCCTTGTCGCTGAGCGCCACGGCCGCGCCGCCGGTTCCGAGGAAATCGCCCACGCCGGGGCAATTCTTGACCAGGGCGAGCGCCTCTTCGGTCAGCTCCATCTCGACGAAGACGTAGCCCGGATAGATCTTGTGCTCCGAGGTGACCTTCTTGCCGGACTTGATTTCCGAGACCTGTTCGGTCGGCACGAGGACGGCCGAGATCTGTTCCTCGAGGTCCGCGGCGCGGACGCGCGTCTGCAGTCCGTCGCGGACGGTCTCCTCTCGGTTTGTCTGAACCCGCAGCACGTACCACTGTTTCACGCCCAGCCCTCGAACGTTTAGTAGAGCTTCACGAGGATCAGCAGCTTGCCAAGCGCCACGTCGACCATGTACACGCTCATGCCGAGCAGCACGACGGTGACGATGACCACCGCGGTCGAGCCGGCGACCTCCTCGCGTGTCGGCCAGACGACCTTGCGCATCTCGTTCTCGGTGTCGATCAACACATCGCCCGTCTTCCGGTGGAAGAAGGCCACGAAGAGCGTGGCGGCGGCGAACACGAGAAAGATCGCGCCCGCCCAGATGTAGCCGCCTGGGGGCTCGGCCCATTCTCTCGCGGCCCGCGTGGCCGCGACGGTGATGACGCCGCCGATGAGGGCCACCGGCATCCGGGCCCACATCCCCTCTTCCTTCTTATATACGGCCAACGTTCGACCTCGCTTCGTGCCGTCTCTCTGCTTCTCGCCGGCCCCGTCCTTCGGGGCGGCTCGGCCGCCGCACGCGGCGCCCGCCCGCCGGCGACCCGGTTTGCCGTGGCAGGCCAGGAGGGACTCGAACCCCCAACCGCCGGTTTTGGAGACCGGTGCTCTACCAAATTGAGCTACTGGCCTGGGCAAGCCGGCCCGCGCGGGCCGGCCCGTTATTTCTTGCGCTCCTTGTGCGCCGTGTGCTTCCTGCAAAAGCGGCAGTACTTGCTCAACTCCAGCTTCTCGGTCCCGCGCGTTTCCTTGGGGGTCCGGTAGTTCTGCTGTTTACACTCGGTGCACTCGAGCGTCACATACTGTCGCATGGGCTTCTTCTTTCTTCACTCGCGCTCAAGCCGTTCGCGGCACAGGCCGCGACGACTACTCGACGATCTTCGTGACGACGCCCGCGCCGACCGTCTTGCCGCCTTCGCGGATGGCGAACCGCATGTTCGCTTCCATCGCGATGGCCTTTCCGAGCGTGACGGTGAGTTCGGCGTTGTCACCGGGCATACACATCTCCGCACCGCCGAGGAGGTCGACCGCGCCGGTCACGTCCGTCGTCCGGAAGTAGAACTGCGGCCGGTAGCCGTTGAAGAACGGCGTGTTGCGGCCGCCCTCTTCCTTCGAGAGGACGTAGACCTGGCACTCGAACTTCGTGTGCGGGGTGATGGAGCCGGGAGCGGCGATCACCTGCCCGCGCTCGAGGTCGTCTTTCTCGACGCCGCGGAGGAGCAGGCCGACGTTGTCGCCCGCGAGGCCCTCGTCGAGCGTCTTGTTGAACATCTCGACGCCCGTGCAGGTCGTCTTGTGGGTCTCGGCCAGACCGACGATCTCGACCTCGTCGCCGACACGGACCTTGCCACGCTCGATCCGGCCGGTGCCGACCGTGCCGCGGCCCTTGATGCTGAACACGTCTTCGACGGCCATGAGGAGCGGCTTGTCGACCTCGCGCTCCGGCTCGGGGATGTTCGCGTCGAGCGCCTCGAGCAACTCGATGATCGACTTGCAGTCCTCGTGCTCCGGGTCGCCGCCGGCCTGCATGGCCTTCAGCGCGGAGCCGCGAACGATGGGGATCTTGTCCGCGGGGAACTCGTACTTCTCGAGCAACTCCTGGATCTCGAGTTCGACCACGTCGAGCAGGTCGGGGTCGTCGACCAGGTCGACCTTGTTCAGGTAGACCACGAGCGCCGGCACGTTGACCTGCTTGGCGAGAAGCACGTGCTCCTTCGTCTGCATCATCGGGCCGTCGGCCGCATCGACCACGAGGATGGCACCGTCCATCTGGGCCGCTCCGGTGATCATGTTCTTGATGTAGTCGGCGTGGCCGGGGCAGTCGATGTGCGCGTAGTGCCGGTTCTCGGTCTCGTACTCGACGTGCGCGACCGCGATCGTCACGATCTTGCTCGAGTCGCGAACCGTCCCGCCCTTCGCGATGTCCTCATACGACTTCGTCTTGCCCATGCCCCTCTTCTCGGACACCATCGTGATGGCCGAGGTCAGGCACGTCTTGCCGTGGTCAATGTGGCCGATCGTGCCCACATTGACGTGCGGCTTCGTCCTCGCAAACACTTCCTTTGCCATAGGTTCAACCTCCACACGGCTTGGCCCCGGTTGGCCGCGCTCCGCACGCGGCGTCGAGACTCGACTGATTCACCTTGTTTGAAGCGGCGGGACCAATCCCGCCGCGATGCACGTCCTATACATCTACTGCTACATCTAATAGAGAGCTGGTGATGGGGCTCGAACCCATGACCTCGTCCTTACCAAGGACGCGCTCTACCACTGAGCTACACCAGCCTTCGCCGGCGTCGCCGGCGTCGGCCGGCAAGCCAGCACGCATTCTGTCAAAGCCGCTGTCCGGTCGATCGCGACCGGGCTGCCTATGGAGCGGGCGAAGGGGATCGAACCCTCACGACCAGCTTGGAAGGCTGGGGCTCTACCATTGAGCTACGCCCGCCGCGTCTTCGCGCCGGACCGCCCGGCCCGCCGCGCGAAGCTGGCGCAGTTCGCGGAGCGAACCGCGAACCGGCTCGCACATCGGCCCGCATCATCTTTACGAAAGAACGACCTGGCGACCGGTCTCGCCCGCCGGTTTCGCGCGTGTCAGCGGCCGGCCCGCCGGCCGAAACCCCGAGCCAACCGAAGGGCGGACCTGGTGGGCAGAGCAGGATTCGAACCTGCGAAGGCGGAGCCACCAGATTTACAGT
>CAYLQD010000001.1:83327-106331 GCA_964385685.1 uncultured Planctomycetota bacterium
CTGGTGGGCAGAGCAGGATTCGAACCTGCGAAGGCGGAGCCACCAGATTTACAGTCTGGTCCCTTTGGCCACTCGGGTATCTGCCCGTATCGGGTACCGCGCACACCCGGCGCGCACTCTTCCTTTCAAACGGCCGCCACTGGAGCCAGCGGTGAGAATCGAACTCACAACCTGCGGTTTACAAAACCGCTGCTCTGCCCTTGAGCTACGCTGGCCTACGAACGGCCTATCACGAGCGAATCTGAAAAGATAGCACATTTTTTCGGCAAGTCAATAATAAAGCCGCCGTTTTTTTCGAATCCGGCACGGAATTTGCGTTGCGCCGCCACCAGGCGCCCGGCCGGCCCGGCGCGGAATTCACTTGAAAGCGCGCGCGAAACGTCCGACAATCAAAGTGAGTTCCAACTGAGAGGACGACAGATCATGTTCCGGCTTCGCTCGCGCCGAAAGCGGCTCGCCTTCACGCTCGTCGAGGTCCTGGCCGCGACGACCATCATGGCCGGCCTGCATTCCCAGGGCAACTACACCTATGGGATCAACCGGGCCAACGAACTCAAGGGCGTGCACAATCTCAAGCAGATTCATATGCTCCTGAGGATGCAGTGCATGACGGCCAAGCTGCCGAACGCGGCGTTCTATCCGAAAGGCGACCCGAAGAAGGACCCGAAATCGATCATCCGCCTCATCCCCGGCGCCCCGCAGCAGCTTTTTGTCTCCCCTTTCGCCCCGTCGGGCCTGAAGAAGAAGGGCCTGACGTTCGCCTGGAACGACGCCGTCAACGGCAAGGAGCTCGAGCGGCTGCCGCGAAACACCTGGCTGCTCGTCGATCTCGCGGCCTTCATCACCGACCCGAACCTGCCCAAGCCCAAGAGCTTCCTTATATTATATGCCGACGGCCGGGCCGACGCCGTCGAGACCCTCCCGCCCGACATCCTCAAGGCCGTCAAGAAGGCGCAGGAGCAGGGGAAGGCAGAGGTGAAGGAGTCCGAAGCCAAACCGGCGGAATAGCCGCGCCACCGGCCGGAGAGGCGAAATCGGCCCTCCCCGTTCGCTTTTGAGTATTCAGCCCGAAACCGCCGTTCGACTTCTGCCGATACTCTACCGGGGCTCCCACGTGTTGTCCGCGCCGCGTGGGCGGTGTATAATCTGTCGGAGGGCCGCATCGTGGTCGAAAGGCTGCTCACACCCCGCCGCGCCGCCTGCGTCCTGCTTGCGGCGTGCCTCGTTCTTCCGCCCGCCGCCGCGGACACGGTCTATCTGCTCAATGGAAAGACCGTCTCGGGCACGGTGACGGCGGAGACGAATGACGGCCTCACGATCAAGACGAGCACCGGCACAAGTACCATCCCGCGCGACAAGATCGACTACTGGCGCGTCCCCCGCACCGGCGCCAACGGCCGGCCCATCGTCGGCGCCGACGGCAAGCCCGTCATGGTCGAGAAGATGTTCCAGCCGCGGTCGCTCAAGATGCCCTTCACCATAACCACCGACCATTACATTATTAAGACCGACATTTCCGACGAGGCCGCGAAGAACATCGCCAGGGCGATGGAGAAACTCCACGAGGCCTACGCCAAGATCTTCCATCCCGACGATAAGGCCGAGGTGCTGAAGGCCGACGTCGCCGTGTTCGAGAAGAAGCACGATTTCCTCGCCTACGCCAAGCGGGTCCGCGCCGAGCCCAAGAAAGACACCCTCGGCTTCTACCGCGCGCGAACGGGCGACGGCGGCGAGATCATCACCTACAAGCGCAAAGACGCCGACAACCACACGATGCGGACCCTCTACCACGAGTCGACGCACCAGTTCGTCATCATGCTGACCGGCATCAAGAACCGCCCGCCGCTCTGGGTCAACGAGGGCCTCGCCGTCTACTTCGAGCCCAGCCGCTGGCACGGGGGCAAATTCCGGACCGGCCTCGTCCCCAAGGCGCGGCTCCAGCAGGTCCAGAAGGCGATCCGCTCGAAGTCCCACATCCACCTGTCCGACCTCGTGCAGCGCAAGCGCGATACGTTCGACTCGCTCTGCTACGCCGAGAGCTGGTCGCTCGTCCACTTCTTCGTGAAGGCCAACGGCGGGCGCTACGCCCCCAAGTTCCGCAGTTACTTCCGAGCGCTCAAGGCTGGCGAGAACCAGGAAAAAGCGTTTAAGACCCACCTGACAAAGGACTTCGGCAAGCTCGAACGCCTCTGGAAGAGCTACGTCCTCTCCCTCAAGCCAAACGGGAAGTAGCCCTGAGTCATCCCCAGTTTCGCCCAGTGCTCTGTGGAGGCCCGTTCACGGGCCTTTCCGAGTCCGCCAGCGGCGGACGAGAATAGGCCCCGGCTTGAGCTCTTGTCTTTACCCACAAGTTCCTGGGCCGTTACCGGAGCCGCGTAGCGGCGACTGAACGTAGCCCACGGTGAAACATCCGGTCGCGTAGCGGCCGGATGTGAGCCGTGGGAAAAGGGGCGTCGTATGAAAAGAGCCTCGGAGGGGTGATTGGATGTTTCCAGTCACCCCTCACGGGGCTCTCCGTACACATTCGACCACCCCGTTACCCCGGGCTTGCCCTGCGGGCCCGCCAGACGGCAGGCGGGCAAGCTTCATCCGGGGCTACGATCAGTCGCCGGTACGCGGCTCCAACAGAGAATCCATGACATGTGGGTAAAGACAAGGGCTTTAGCCGGGGTATCTCGTCGGCGTAAACGCCGGTCAGCCCCGTTCACAGGGCTTCCCCTGCTATCTGCTGGCGCGGCTTGAGCCGTTGGGTAAGCCCGGTGAACCGGGCTCGAACAACACAACAGGCCTCCCGCCGGGTTACCCCCGCTCAAAGCGGGGGCCTGGACTCGGCCCTGAAGGGCCTCGCGAAGCGGCGTGAACGCCGCTTAAACAGAGCATTAGAAAACTGGGGGTGATTCAGGAAGTAGCCCGGTTGACAGCGCCGGGCATGCGCCGGTAGAATCACACCTCGTCCAATCGCCATCGCGCGAACACATCTACCGCGGCGCGGCGTCGCGCCGATGATGTCGCATCTACCAGACGGGAGGAGGCAAATCGACATGACCGAGCTGAGCGACGAAGTCCTGTTGGGGAAATCTCACAACGCGGGCAGAAGCATGGTCGCGCTGGCGGCACTCGCCACGCTCGGCGCGCTGTTGTTTGGCGGCATTGCATTGGGCATTAGATCCGGGGATATGAACCTGCTCTCTGTCTTGCCTGCCGCGGGGGTTTTCTCGGTGGCGGCGGCGTATTGGGTCCTGGCTGTTGCCGCGAGGCGGGGGGACCGGAACGCCGTGGCGATCCCGGCCGTCGTCCTGACTATGGTTGTAGGACTGCTGGCCATCAGTTTTGGGCTGGCCAGGATGCGGGACGCCAGCTTCGGCACGGGGAATGGTTTTCAATTCGTCATCATTCTGATCATTATCTGGGCCCTGGTCCGGGACTGGAAGGTTCTTACGGAACTCAGGCGCCGCGATCTCTGGGACCGGGCGTTTCCGGATCAAAAGCCCACCGGGGCTTTCTGCGTGATCGGCGGGGTCCTGCTCGCGGCGGGCGTGCTTTTCTTCAACGTGGGGATGCTCGGCGTGGGCGCGCAGGCGGCGGAGGCCGCCGCAGAGAGGGGACGGCAGGCCCAGAAGTTCGTCAATCTCATCGAGAAGGACCAGGCCCGGTTCATGCAGGTGTTCAAGAAATACGCCGAGTCCGGGACCCAGGACGCCTATGCCGACGCGGTCAAGGAGATCGACGCGCTCGCCGCGAGAAGGTCGCGGCCCTGCGCGAGGAGGCAAAGGGAAACAGAGCGCTTGGCTCTGTGCTGTTCGTCTATTCGGGCGCCGTCGATGAATGGAAGGCGGGCCTCGAGCTATTTGCGTCCGATCGCGAGAAGGCGAACGCGCGGCTCTTGGCCGGCGACAAGCTGCACGAACAAGCTGTGGACGAGTTCAACGTCTCGTTCGGGGGGCAGGGCAAGAAGGGCTCGCGGAGATAGCCGGTTTCTCTTGGCCGCCGGCTCGCCCGTTGGTCAGTTCTTCTTCGCCTTGCCCGGCGGGAAGTCGGGCGGCATCCAGACCGGCAGATCCTCGATCGACGCCCTCGCCTTCTCGGACGTCGGCACGCCCCACGCCTCGTAGAACGGGCCGAGATTCCGGCCCGCGGTCCGCGAGAACGTGACGAGCCACAGGTCGCGCTTCTCGGCATCGGTCTTCGGGCGCTTCTCGGCGGGCAGCTTGTCGTAGGCCGCGAAGACCTTCTTGTACGCCTCCCAGCCGAACGATTCCTGAAGCTGGACGTACATCGTGAGCGCGAGGAACGGATCGCGCTTCCACCGGTCGAAGGGGGCGCCCGCGGCAAGGTGCTTCCGGGTCATCTCTTTTCGCGACTCGGGCGTGTAGGTGTTGAACGTCAGGTCCTTGATGCCGCAGCACCGCTCGCCGATGTAAAGCGAGAAGAGATTGCAGGTTACCTCGCCCGTGCCGTCGAACGTCCACTCGGGGCGCTGGTGGTCGTGCCCCATCTCGTGGAAGTGGCCCCAACTCCCCTTCTCGAGCAACTTCGCGAGGTCGGTCCCGTATTCGGCGCCGTCGAGGTGCGTCATGATCGGATAGCCGGCGTGCATGTAGCCGTTGCTGATCTGCGTGTCGGCGACGTATCGCTCCGGCCGGGCCCGCTGCCCGAGCGGCCGCGCGAGCAACTCGTGGCACGCGTCCATCACGCTCACCCAGAACTCCATCAGCGGGACCGGGTTGTCGAGCCGGCGGGCGTCCTTCGACGGCACGGTCAGAATGACCTTGTCCGTCTCCAGCTCGGCCCAGGGCGCGGGCCGCTTGCGGACGGTCTCGCGCCATTCCTGCGGCGTGGTGACTCCGAGGATGAAGCGCGGCGCCTCGACCGCGCCCTTGATGGTCACGTCGATCGTGCCAAGCGGGCAGTTGGCCGGCACGTCGACGTAAACGAGCCCGCCGAAAGCGTTTGCGGCCTTCGTCGACGGCGCGTTGATGGGGAATATGCGCGTGATCTCGGGCGCGCGCCGCCATTCGGCGTGGTGCCAGATCCCGTCGGTATGGCAGCCGATGCGAACCTGGAGCCCCTTCGCAGCGGCGCCGTCCGGCACGCGGACCCGGATGATCTCGCCCGGCGCGGCGTAGAGCCCGGTGCTGTGCCAGTTGGGCGTGGCGGTGTTGACCTTGATCGTCCGCTCGACCCGCGGCGCGTCGGCGGGCACGGCGCCGGGGAAGAGGTCGCCCGACGGGTGCGGCCTGACTTGGTCGGCCGGCGCGTTGCGGATCTCGTGGACGTCCATCGCGAGGGTGAGCCGGGCAAGCGGGCGGTCCATCTTGAGCGGCCGGTTCGGCCCGGCGACGGCCTCCTTCGCGTGCTGCTTCCGAAGGCGCCGGAGCCGCGGACGCAGGACGGTGTCGCCCGGTGGCAGCGACCGGGCGGCGTGCGTCGCGGCCCACGTGACCTGAGCTAACTGCTGTTTGTTCAGTCGCTTACGGCCACGCCCGTGGGCCTCGACGGCGTCGAGCGCCCTCCCCGCGTGGATCAGCGGCGACGGGGTTGGCGCTGCGGCGAACCCGAGCTTCGAGGTCCGCCCGAGCCCGCCGTCCGTCCAGACGAGTCCCGCGGGCGCCACGATGTGGTTGCTCCCGAACTCGGCGGTCAGCGACGTGCCCGGGTTGAGCTGGAGCCAGCCCCAGGCGCATTCGGCGCCGAGGTAGCCGCCGCCCTTGCGGATGAAGCCCACGACGGCCGCGGCCTCTTCGCGGCTGTACGACGATGCGGCGTTGGTCACGAGCACGTCGAAGCCCTCGAGCTTCTTCGTCCAGTCCGGGCCGGCAATCGCCGCGGCCGTGATGCCGTTGCGCTTCAGAAACCGAATCATGTCCGGTGGGCTCTGGACGGCCACCCGCGGCTTGTCCTTGCCCGCGAGCCACCGGACGGCGTTGAGCATCAGCCGCGAGGTCTGGCCAACCTCCAACTGCGCCTTGAGAAGGAAGCCGCCGTGCCCGAACGCCACGATCCGGCCCTTGTCCAGCCGCGAAGCAGCGACGGCCGATTGCCGGACCGGCCCGTTCGCGCTGCCCGCGATCACGGCGAAGGCGTCGTCGCCATACACGCACAGCATGCCGGGCCAGCCGGGCGCGGCGACCTCCGTGACGCCGTCGAGCAGGGCCTTCAGGTCGTCGGGAGTGGCGGAAGCCGGGCTCGCGACGAGCCCGAGCGAGAGAGCCGCACCGACAAGACACGATGCCCAAGGCCTCATGTTATTCCTTTCACAGTGTTTACGTCGGATGTCGAGGGCGAATCCGAACCGGTCTTGGGCCGCCCGCGCCCGTCTCTGCGATCGTGACACCAATATACCGTCTGGCATCGACATGTGCAAAGGGGCGGCGGGCGGGGAGTCGATACTGCAACGTCGGGGAATCTCGCCGTGGTCACCGCCTGCGGCATCGAGCGACAGGCCCCGTGGCACGGCCATCCTGGCCGTGCGTCACACGCCCATCCCTTCGGCTTCGCTCAGGACGGGCTTGGGCGTGCGTCAGACCCCCACCTACGGCGCATTCACACGGGCAGGATGCCGGTGAGGCACACGGGCGAGACGCCCGTGCCACGAGAAGCGTGCGCTCGCGCGCTTCCGCACCCCGAGATCAGAATATCAACTCGTGGGCGGGGGCGGCCGCTCGCCGAGCGGGTCCTCCCCTGCCCCGCATGGCCCGCCGCGTGACGCTATATGCTATTATATAGTGCGCCCGGGCCGGCGGACGGAGTCGCGGATCAGGCAGCCGTCGCGGACGAGCGGGCAGCGGTGGACATCTGGCTCGCGGCGCGTCGGCCGTGAAGCGGGGCCTCAAGCGGGGCTCCGCAGGTGTAAACTGAGCCGTGGCCTGCCATTATGGCAGGGCCCGTGCGGGCTGGCCCGCGCGGGAAGCCCCAAACGTGAGCATGCGCGCGCACGCGCTGCGCGCAAGAAGCCCGGCAAAACGCATGCGCGCGCCGCGCGCGGCATGTGACGGCCGCGTGAGTCGCTGTCAGGCTGCGGGGATGTGGGCCGGACTACGGCGCTGCGACGTTCGGGCGCTCGAGCACGCACTCGACGATCCGGTCGAAGTCGTCGAGCGAGTAGTACTCGATCACGACCCGGCCTGCATCGGACTTCGTCGTGACGATGGAGACCTTGGTGCCGAGCGCGACGCGGAGCTGCTCCTCGAGATCGCGGATGTGGGGGGGCTTGGTCTCCTCCTCCGGCTTCCGTCGCCTCCGGCTCGTCGTGTCGCCCTTGGCGACCAGGCGCTCCACCTGCCGGACAGAGAGGCCTTTCCGCTCGATCTTCCGCCATGCGGCGAGCTGCTGCTCGGGCGTTCGAAGGGCGAGGAGGGCGCGCGCGTGGCCCATCGAGATTGTTCCACGTGAAACAGCGTCCTGGATCTCCCCAGGCAGCTCGAGCAGGCGCATCACGTTGGCCAGCGTGCTGCGGTTGATCCCAAGGCGTTGGGCTGCAAGCTCTTGCGTCAACTCGAACGTCTCGATCATCCGCTTGTAGGCCTGCGCTTTCTCGATCGGATTGAGATCCTGGCGCTGGATATTCTCGATGACGGACAGCTCGAAGGCCTTCGCCGAGTCGACGTTGCGGATTTGGGCCGGGACGGTCGGCAGTCCGGCGGCCTTGGCCGCCCGCCAGCGGCGTTCGCCGGCGATCAACTCGAACGTCTTGCCTGACCGACGCACCACCACGGGCTGGATGATGCCGTTCTGCCGGACCGACTGGACGAGTTCCTGGAAGGCCTCCTCCTGGAAGACCGTTCGGGGCTGAGACGGGCTGGGCTTGATGTCGGCGACGGGGATGTGGAGGATGTCGCCCTCCGGCGCCGGTTTCTCGGCCGGTGGGGCGGCCTTGGACGGCTTGTGGCGCGACAGCAGGTTCTCGAGCGACGTTCCGAGCTTGCTAGGACCCATTGATGACCTCCCTTGCCAGTTGGATGTAGGCGTTTGTGCCGCGGGACCTCGGGGCGTATTCGACGGCGGGCAGGCCGTGGCTTGGCGCCTCGCCGAGCACGTTGTCCCGAGGAATCCAGGACTTGTAAGTTGTTGTAGAGAAATGCTTTAGGACGTCGTCCGCGATGTCGTTCGCGAGCGGGACGCCGGGATCGTACATCGTGAACAGGAACCCGCCGATCTCGGTTTGTGCTCCATGCTCGGCCTGCGCGAGGTCGAGCGTGTCGAGCATCTGCGCGAGCCCCTCCATCGCATAATACTCGCACTGGACCGGGATGATGATGCGGTCGGCGGCGACGATGGCGTTGAGGGCGAGGACGCCGGAGGAGGGGGGACAATCGATGAGAACGTAGTCGAACCGCTCTTCGATGCTGCCGACGGCCCGCCGAAGCTGGCCGCAGCGATCGACCTCGTGGCGCAGGAGCAGCTCGGCCCCTGCGAGCCGGCCGGTCGACGGGGCCAGGGCGAGATTCTCGATACGGGTCTTCTCGAGCCACGTGTCGGGCTGGTCGGGGGCGGTGAGCGCCGCGTCGGATCCGCCCTGTGGCGGCTTTTCAGAGCCCAGGCCGGACGTTGCGTTGCCCTGCGGATCGATATCGATGAGGAGGCAGCGGTGGCGGGCGGCGGCGAGCGAGGCGGCGAGATTGACGGCCGTGGTCGTCTTGCCGACGCCCCCCTTCTGGTTCGCGATAGCAAAAGTAGTTGTCACTGGCCGTTATGCCCTTGTCGGAGCGCAATGGAGTCGTTTCACGTGGAACACATTTTATAATGCCGCCACGGGTCGAATCGACCTTTTTTTCGCTTGCCCGGAGGGAGCGGCGTTGCGTATAATCCCCGAGGAGGCATTTCTGGCAGGCGCGGCCCGGACAGAACACCCCATGCAGACGCTGACGATTGCGATCGCAACCTGGCGCGAAGCCATCCGGCAGCCGGTCTCTATTATCATCCTGTTCGTCGCCGCGGTCATGACGTTCCTGTCGCAGTTCCTCGACTTCTATCAGTTCGACCCCGAGGCGGGCAAGAACGTGATCCGGCAGATGGCCGTCGCGCAGACGATGATGTGTGGGATGGTGATCGCGGTCTTCACCGCGTCGGCCGTGTTGGCGGAGGAGATCGAAAACCTCACGATCCTGACGCTGCTGGCGAAGCCCGTGCGGCGCTACCAGGTGATCGTCGGCAAGTTCCTCGGCATCATGCTGACGGTCCTGGCTGCGTTCCTCGTGATGGTCGCGGTCTCGCTGGCGACGGCCTGGTGGAAGGAGGCCGATCTCCGCGGGGAGACCCAGATCGAGAAGCGGCGCGGCAATCCGACGCTGGCCGTCACGGAGCTGCCGACGCTGGCGACGGGGCAGGGGACGCTTCAGGTCGCGGACAGCTACACGGAACTCATTACGGCGCGTGGCGGCCACGGCCTCGACTATCTCCAGTCGCTGGGCGATTGCCTGATGCTGTGGACCGGCCAGACGACGTCGCTCGTCGCGCGGGCGCCGCTCGGCGTCGGGCTGAAGAAAGAACGCCGCGGCGGCCGGCTGCCGCCGAGTCAGCGATGGGCCCCGGCCGACAGCCCCGGCATCGCGAGCATTACGGCCAACGTCCGGCTCTTCCTGTCGGAGCGAACCGGCCTGCTGCTCCAGGCGTTCGTGCTGGCGTTCACCCACGTGATGGTCGTCGCGGCCATCGCCGTCGCGCTCTCGACGCGGGTCCAGCTTGCGCTGACCGCGCTGGTCTGCTCGGCCGTCTTCATCGTCGGGAACGTCTCGATGCAGCTGGCACAGACGCTGACGGAGTCCGGCGCGGAGGCGTCGGGATGGGCCGCCCGCATCCTGGCGCAGCCGGTGATCTGGCTGTGCTATCTGATGCCGGACTTCCGCGTCCTCAGCTTGATGGACGAGGTCGCGACCGGCTACGACCATGTCGAGCCCGGCGCGTGGCTATATGGTGCTCTATACGGTATCGTATATTCTCTGGTCGTGCTGTTCATCGCCGTTCTCCTGTTCCGGCGGCGAGAGGTGACCTGACGTTGCTTCCATCGGTATCCTGGCTTCGATCGTAACCGACGCTTCGTTATAGGATTACGGGTAACAGGGGGCTGGCCGACGGCCCCCGACTGTCGCGTGTGGACGGCGGATGAGATACGTCATCATCGGAGACATCCATTCGAACTGGGACGCGCTCGATGCCGTCCTGAAGGACATCGACGGCCAGGAGGCCGACCGGTTCCTGTGCGTCGGCGACCTCGTCGGCTACGGCGCGGAGCCGCAAAAGTGCATCCGCGCGGTCCGCGAACGCGACTTCACGTGCGTCGCCGGCAACCACGACCACGCGGCCATCGCCCGCCTCGACATCAGCTACTTCAACGAGCACGCGCGCGAGGCCGTGCTATGGACGCGGCAGCGGCTCTCCGTGGGGAACGTCGAGTACCTCGGCGGACTCAGCCTCGTCGAGACGATCGACGGGCTGACCGTGGCCCACGGCACGGTGCACGCCCCCGACCTCTTCGGCTACATCGAGACCGTCTTCGCCGCGCAGGTCTCGTTCCACGCGATGGTGACGGAGATCGCCTTTCTCGGGCACTCGCACGTCCCGATCGCCTTCCTCGAGAACGAGGGGCAGGACTCCGTCACGTACACGCAGAGCACGGAGATCGAGCTGCGGCACGCGCCGAAAGCGATCGTCAACGTCGGGAGCGTCGGGCAGCCGCGCGACGACGACCCCCGCGCGTGCTACGCGGTCTACGACCAGGAGACGCAGACGGTCGAGCTAAGACGCATAGAGTATGACATAGAACATGCGCAGGCCAAGATCCGGAAGGCCGGCCTGCCCGACGTCCTCGCCGCCCGCCTGGCGCTCGGCCGGTGACGCGCTCCAATCGCTTCCCTAGATTATCCTTGACATAGCCGCAGTGTGTCATAGTATATCATAAGTGGCCATGAGGGTGCAGGTATGGATGAGTACATGACACTCCAGGAAGCATGTTCCGTCCTGCGGATATCGCGTTCGACTGCTTATAGGTGGCTCCGCAGCGGGAAACTCAAGGGTAGGCGAGCGGGAAGGGCGTGGTTGTTCGAGCGAGCTGACGTTCGTGGCTGCGTGGCTGAGGCCCTGGCGGGTTACTCGGCGAGTGAGCGGTCATTCACATGTGGCGACCTCTTCAGCGGCGCGGGGGGGCTCTCGGCGGGTTTCGAAGAGTCGGGGTTCAAGTCGGTGTTCTTCAATGACATTGACGCAGACTCTGGGCGCACCTACGCTCACAACTTCCCAGAGGTGAAAGGATTTGTCCAGCCTATCGAAGACCTGTCAGCGCGCGAAATCCTGCGGGAGACGAACCTGGAACCGGACTCGCTTGATGTACTTGTGGGCGGCCCGCCTTGCCAGGGCTTCTCAATCAATGCGCCTGTTCGATCGGAGAAGGATGGCCGTAACAGCTTGTTCTGGCATTACGTTCGGCTTGTTCTGGAGGGCATCAGACCGAGGTTCGTTGTTATGGAGAACGTGCCGGGCCTTGTGTCGATGGCGAAAGGAAAATACCTTCGGAGTGTCTGTGGGGCCTTTGAATCGGCCGGCTATCAGCCGGTCTACAGGATAGTGAACGCATGCCACTACGGCGCTCCACAAGAGCGCTGGCGCCTGATAATCGTCGCCAATCGCGGGGGCGTTGACTTTCAGTTCCCAGAGCCCGTTCACTTCTCGCGGACCCGCCCCAACTTCACGGGGGGGCGCGATCTGACGTACGCATACGCCGTAAGGACACGGGCAGGAGCGAGGCAATGTGGTCTGACTGACGCGGCATGGCTAAGGGAGCCGGTCTCCGTAGCAGACGCAATCTCGGATCTGCCGGAAATTCCTTCGGGCGGCGGTACCGAGGAGATGCCGTATTGTGGCACGCCACTGTCCTTCTATCAGCGGAGCATGCGCAACGGCTCCAGTCTTATATGGAATCACTGTTGCGCTAACATGGCCAAGGTAAACCTCGAACGGTTACGGCATGTGCCGCCGGGCGGGAGTTGGCGAGACATTCCGCGCCGTCTGTTACCAGCCGGAATGAAGAGGGCTCGCCGAAGTGACCACACGCGCCGGTACGGGAGGCTCGACCCCGACGGTCAGTCCTTCACGATCATGACCAAGTGCGATCCACACTGGGGCACAGTCGTGCATTACAGTCAAGACCGGATAATCAGTGTTCGTGAGGCCGCGCGGTTCCAATCGTTTCCTGACCGCTTCCGGTTTCTTGGAAGCAAGCCCAGCCAGTACAGGCAGGTGGGAAACGCGGTCCCGCCGCTGCTCGCGGCAGCAATCGCGCGACAGATACGCTTAGCGTTGACGGGAGAGATGAGCCGCACGTTCCAGCAGAAGGCTTCTTAGCTTGGCGGTGATCCCGTCTGGCTCCAAGCGTAACTGGTGCTCCCAAATGCGAAGGACAGCCCATCCCTGTGCCCGGAGCCGCCGCGTGTAGAGCTTGTCGCGCGTTCTGTTCCGCTCAATCTTCGGCTTCCAGTAGCGGCGATTGGACTTGGGTACATGTCCGCACACGGGGCAACCGTGCCAGAAACATCCGTCTACGAACAGCGCCACGCGCTGTCGAGGGAAGACGAAATCGGGCTTTCCCACTAGATCTGCATGCATGTACCAGCCACGGAATCCGTGAGCGGCGAGAAGGGCCCGCATGCGCTTCTCGGTAGTGCGATTACCTTTTGACTTGATCCGTGCCATGTTGCGGCTGCGGGCGTCTTTGCTGATGCGGTCCGTCACCGGGGCCTCTCGGCAATCTTTCTTAGCAGCAGGTTCTCGAACTTCTCACGAGGCGGAACGGAAGTCTGATAGAGCAGATTCGCCAGGAGATTATGCGAGCTGTATACGGATGGTCCGAGTTTGAGAGTGTACGTGTTCTTGCGTTCTACGAAAGAGTAAGGGAAGAAAACAAGGTTCGCAGCGCTCTTCGCTACCGTGGGGAGCTTTCCGCCTGAGCGTCGAGACATGTCTTCGAAGATGAAGTCCTGGACGACCGCCACAATACGCTTCCCCCAAGCTTGGTGTATGAAGCCTTTCTGGATGAGCTGGGGCACGAACCTCTTGTATACGTTTTTCGTGTTGAAACCATACTTCGCCTCCGAAGACCGGATTCCGCCAGCACGGATGTCCGCAAGGATGTTCTGGTAACTCCCGGTTATATCAACGGCTTGGAGTTCCACGGACAAGAAATCGCTGACGGTGCCCTTTGTCGGGTCAAGCTCGACGAGGACCAAATCGACGTTTCCCGCCCCGCCTAAGCGTGTTTCACGAACGACGTGTACATCAGCGTCCCCTCTGTTCGGCCAGCACTCGTTGAGTATGTCGTCGATCATCCCACCGTCGAGAAACCTCTTCGGGCAGACAGAGACCAGAGTCTTGGGCGCGAGCTTCTTTCCTCTCGGCGCGTAGGGTGAGTGATGCAGCGAACAAACGCATCCGGTCTTCCCTTTTGTGCACTCAGCGCCGCGTTTCGGCCCCGGCGGCCAGGTGTCGAAGAAAGACTTCATGAACGGGCAGAGACCTCCGTCCGGAACACCGGAGAACGCCCGGGCGGGGCGCCCAAGGATTTCCCCGATGAGAGCATGCGGATGCATTCTCACTTCAGATTCCTCCGCGGTGAACTGTGTTCCGGTGGCGTTCCTGAGGCATGATATCGCGTGACGCGCTCGCAAGTCAAAACAAATCGGTCCCGCCTATATTGACACCGTGGCGTTGGCACCGTATACATTGGTGCAAACTTGTTTGAGGAGGACGGTCTTATGACGATCTCGAGACGCGCGTTGGGCGTGACGCCTTCCCCCACACTGGCCATCAGCTCGCAGGCCAAGGCCATGAAGGCCCAGGGCATCGACGTCGTGAGCTTCGGCGCCGGCGAGCCGGACTTCGACACGCCCGACCATATCAAGCAGGCCGCCATCGACGCGCTCAACGCGGGCTTCACGAAGTATCCGCTGCCCGTCGCCGGCATCCCCGAGCTGCGCGAGGCTATCGTCGACAAGCTTCGGCGCGACAACGACCTCGAGTACTCGCCCGACCAGGTGAGCGTCGCCATCGGCGGGAAGAACGCGCTCTACGTCCTGATGCAGGCGATGATCGACCCCGACGACGAGGTGATCGTGCCCGCTCCGTACTGGGTCAGCTATCCCGAGATGATCAAGCTCGCCGGCGGCCGGCCCGCGATCGTCGATGCGGTCGAGACGAACGACTTCAAGCTCACGCCCGCGCAGCTCGACGCGGCGATCAACAAGCGGACCAAGCTCATCGTCCTCAACAGCCCGAGCAACCCGACCGGCTCGGTCTACACGCCCGACGAGCTGGCGGGGCTCGCCGAGGTGATCGTCGAGCACGGCGTCCACGTCGTGTCGGACGAGATCTACGAGCGGCTCGTCTACGACGGCGTCGAGCAGCGGAGCATCGCGTCGTTCGGCCCCGAGATCAAGGAACTGACGATAGTCTGCAACGGGCTTTCGAAAGCCTACTCGATGACGGGCTGGCGGGTCGGCTACCTCGCGGGCCCGGACGACATCATCGGCGCGGTCAACAAGCTCCAGAGCCACAGCACGTCGGGCCCGACGTCGTTCGCTCAGAAGGGAGCGGCCGTCGCGCTGACCGCTCTGCAGGAGCCGGTCGAGCGGATGCGGGAGGCGTTCGACAAGCGGCGCGTCATCATCGTCGAGCGGCTGGACGCGCTCCGCGGCGTCCACTGCGCCACGCCGAAGGGCGCGTTCTACGCGTTCCCCAACATCGCCGAGTTGATTGGCGGGGAGGTGGCGGGCACGCGGATCGGCGGGTCGATGGACCTCGCGGCCGTGTTTCTCAACGAGGCGCATGTTGCCGTCGTGCCTGGGATCGCGTTCGGCAGCGACCACCACATCCGCCTCTCCTACGCGACGTCCGTCGACATGATCGAAGAGGGGATCGGCCGGCTGGCCACGCTCTTGGGCTGATTGCCCTGCCTCAACTGCCGCGGTTGTGGGCGCGGTGCTCCGAAAACGCTATATGTGGCGCTGGCAGGTTCTTGGGGCTCGGTGCGCACGCGCTAATTATCTACTATTTTCTGAACAATTAGTATTTGACGTCTTCCCCGCCCGTGATATACTAATAGTGGGAATATTAGTATAAGATTAGTAGTGAGGAGGCGGCCATGGCAAAGATGCCCAGAATCCCCCCTGATCTCGCGGCCGCCTTCCGGCAATTACAGGGGAAGCCAAACCGGCTGCTGACGCTGATTTCGACAGTGCCGCACCCGTCCGTGCGCGGGAAGTATTTGCACTGGGACGGACTGGTGCATCGGCTCCCGCCCGCGGGCCTGTCACACGAAGAATGGTGGCTTGCACTGAAGATCAAGAGGCAGGGGCTCTATAAGACCATCCCATTGAAAGACAAGGAGAGCCGGTGTTTCAACTACACGATGACCGATCCGATTCCGGAGCGTCTCCACTACATTGACATGGCGGCAGGGGGGCGAATTGAGATGCCGGATCAGATCACGAATCCGGAGACGAAGGACCGGTACTACATTGGCTCTCTGATCGAGGAGGCCGTGACGTCCAGTCAACTGGAGGGGGCGACGACCACGCGGCAGGTTGCCAAGGACATGCTCCGTACCGGGCGCAGCCCCCAAGACGTGAGCGAGCAGATGATCCTCAACAACTTCCTGACGATGAAGCGGATTGGCGAACTCAGGGACCGTCCCCTCACCCCCGAGCTTGTGTTTGAGATTCACGAACGGGTGACCACGAAGACCCTGCGGGCCCCATCGGCGGTGGGGCGCTTTCGTTCGAGTGATGAACCAGTATGCATCGTCGATGACCGTGACCGCACGGTTCACACGCCGCCGCCCGCTGACCAACTTGCGCAGCGCATGGACGCGATGTGCGAGTTCGCCAATGCTGAAGAGCCGTTCGTGCATCCGGTGGTCCGGTCGATGATCCTGCACTTCTGGCTCGCGTATGATCACCCCTTCGTTGATGGGAACGGCCGGACGGCGCGGGCGCTGTTCTATTGGTCGATGCTCCGTCACGGTTTTTGGCTGTTCGAGTTCGTCTCGATCTCCAGCATTATCCGAAAGGGGCGCGTGAAGTACGACATGGCTTTTCTCTACACAGAGACGGACGAGAATGACCTGACCTATTTCCTCATTTATCATCTCGACGTCATCCGAAAGGCGATCGAGCGATTGCACACGTACATTGCGCGGAAGGCCGGACAGCTCCAGGCGGTAGAAGCTCGGCTTCGGTCAACGCCGCTTCTGAACCATCGCCAACGTGTTCTGCTCGGTCACGCGCTACGGCATCCGCATCACCGCTACACGATCCAGTCACATCGTGTCAGCCACAATGTCGTGTATCAGACGGCGCGCAGGGATCTGCTGGAGTTGGCCGACCACGGCTTGTTGGACGCGGCGAAGATCGGCAAGACGTGGCACTTCACCCCCGCCGAGGACCTCGACAAAGGGCTGAGTCGGCTCGGTCGGCGGACGCACGAGAGGCCGTGACGCCGTAGAATCACGAGCGTGAGCGCGCGGTCCATTGGCCTCGCGAACAGCCGACAGGCGCCCCTCTCCGGAGCTTCGCCTGCGGACTGATGGCGAGGGCGCAATGTGCGTAAGCGCTGGGCGGGTCGTCAAGCGGATTCCGAATCACGGCTCGCGCTCGGGCCACCTTGTACCGCTTCAATCCGAACGTGCGTCTTCCAGTTTGCACAGGGTCCGCAGCGTGCTGATCTGGCCGCCGTGCCACAGGTCGTGCTGAATCATCACATTGAAGATCCACCACGCCGGCTTCTTCTCACCCCAGTTCGTGAATACCTCTTCATCAAGATCGTCGTCGCTGAGGCCCGCGAGCGTGTTCCGCAGGCGCTCGTTCGCCTTGCCCAGTGCGGCGATGAGCAATTCGGGTGTCTCCAGCGCCTCGTGCATGCCGAGCCACGTCCACGCCGCCCCCCAGTCCAGCGTTCGGCCACCGAACGCGTGGTTCTCGTACATGACCTTGCACAGGGCCACGTGGACGAGCTTGGCGGCGACCGTGGCGATGTAGGGGGCCTTCCGTTTCTCCTCCACGTCGGCCGTCTCGGGTACAGGGCGGTAGTGCATCTCGTCGGAGCTTAGCCCCTTGAGATGGGCCTTCAGGCTGTGCCACCGGCTCTTCCTGTACGCATCGCCCGTCATCGCCAGGAGCAACTCAACCCGTTTTCTTGTCTCCGGCATGATTCCCCCTCCCTGCCGATCGGAGATCCCCGAGCGTCCGCGAATTAGATTGTAGTGATGCGGGGATGGGAAAGCAAATCTCTCAGCGGGTGGTCGAGCGACACTGCCAGCCCTAGTCTCTGGGTACGTATGGCGGCTGCCAGAGCGTGCGGATGTCGTCGATGCCGTACTTCAGCACGGCGAGTTTCTCCAGCGTGACGCCGAACATGAAGCCGCTGACCTGTGACGGGTCGTGACCCGTATCACTCAAGGTCTTGGCCGTCATCACTCCGCAGCCTGAAATGCCAATCCATTCCCCCTTGTACTTCGCCGAGACTCCCATGCAGGGCTGAAACCAATGGTATTCCAGTTCCCGATACTTGAACTCCACGGGGCCGAGGGCCGCCTCCGCCACGTCCTGCAACGTCCGCTTCATCTCGTCGAGCCCGGCATCTCTATCCACGCGCACAACGGAGACCTGATGCCTGATTTGCTCGTCGCCGAAGTCCGTCGCACCGTCCTGAAAGGCCCTCGCGACTGCGACGACGCGAAGAGGTGACGGGCGCCGGGACATCGCCCTGAACGTCACGTCGTGCGCCTCGGTGCGAAGCACATCCTCGTCGACATGAAACGCGAACTGCCTGCGCCACGGATTCATGATACACGACTCGGGAATGATGTCCTCGCCGTCAACGCGTTCGTAGCCCGGCAAGGCCGCCAGGATCTTCGCACACACCTGCTGAACAGGATGTCCGTCGATGTCCGTGAGGTCCGGCCGGCCTATCAGCCCGTCGATAACCTTCCTTGAGAACCGCTCGTCGGGCGCGTTCTCGTGTAGTGTTTCCTCGACCATCTTGACCATCTTTTCCTTAAGCCGCTTCCGCGAGGAATGGAGGCGGGTCTTGACCGTGCCCACCGGCACCTCGAGGAACTCGGCGATGTCGTTGTGCGAATAGCCATTGATGTAGAAGAGCGTCGTGGCCGCGCGCTCGTGCTCCGGCAGCGCTCGGATCGCTTCGAGTACCTTGTCTTTCATTTCGCGCTCCTCGGCGGCTTGCGCGGGGTCCCGTTCTGCAGATGCAGCGCCCGCTGCGGCCGTCATCGGCACCGTCGGCGCCCGCTTGCGGCGCGTGATGCGGTCGCACCGCTTGAAGACGATGCGCCGGAACCAGCCCGGAAACGCGGCCGGCTCGCGCAGACCCGTCAGTGTGCGATACGCCTCGACGAACGCCTCTTGCGCCGCGTCCTCGGCGAGATGGAAATCGCCAAGGATCGAGTAGGCGTAGCCGTAGGCCATGTCTTGGAAGCGCCGGACGATTTCGCCGTAGGCGTCCAGTTCGCCCGCCTGCGCGCGGCTCACCAGTTGTGCCAACTCTTCCACATCAACTCCAGCGTGTCCGAGGGCCCTCTATGAACAAGTCCCACTTTCCCGCGGCAGGGTTCATAGAATGCCGCAGCTTTTCGGGATTACATCAGGATTTCTCAGGGAAGGCGCGCGGGCCTCGAGCACGGTGGCCTTGAATGACCCGGCGCGGTTGGGCTCAGTACGGCGGCCTACTGCCGAAGCACCTGGAGGGCGTTGATGAGGGGCATCGTGTCGGGCGTCGGATTGGCGGACTTCGCCACGAGTTCGAGCGTCAGGTCTTTGCCGAGCGACAGCGTGAAGTCCTTCCAGACGGCGCGATCCGCCCGGCCGGTCTCCTTGACGATGTCGAAGTTGCTGAGGACCGTCTCGCCGTTGAGCTTCACGTCGAACACACGCCGCCCGGGCTTGTCGCCCGGCAGCGCCGAGAACCCGAGCCGGACCTTGAACTTGCCGCCGCCCCCGATCGGCATCGTGCACTTCGCCAGCCCTCGCCTGGCCGTGGCGAACACAAACGGGACGTCGGTGTTCTCGATCGGGGTGTACATTGAGTTGCGCCGGATGTCGGTGCCGCCGACGAACGGGGTCCCGTACTTGAGCACCAACTGCCCGCCCGGTTCCTTCGACCTCGGCGCCAGCCAGACGCGGCCCTGCTCGTCGCGGCGGTCGCCGGTCGCTCCGAAGTCCAGGTAGAGATGCTTCACGGGCAGAGCGGGCCCCGGCTGGTTGAAGTCCTGCGAGAGAGTGATCGGGGTCGTGACCTGGGCCATCGCGAACGTGAACGGCATCGAGACCTCGCACTTGCAGCCGATGGCGTACGGGGGCTTGATCATCGTGCCGCCCGCGCTCGACGTGTCGATCCAGCAGTTCGAACGGCTGTGCAGGATCGTGTAGAGCCCCGTATCGTTGAGCAAGTCCTGGTAGCCGATGCCTCGCGACCGGCCGAACAGGAAGTACCTCGACCCGTTGAACGTGCCGCACTGCTTGTTCCAGCGGTAGTAGACCCAGTTGACCTTCTTGCCCGAGGTCGGATGGATGCGGGTCTTCGGCTCGCCGGTCCGGAGGTGGAAGGCCCACGGCTCGGCGACGACCAGGTCTTGAGTCACCACCGGCCGTGCGCGATAGTTGCCGAACCGATACCACAAGAGCTTCCCGGTCGCGCCGTCGTAGACGGAGAGCGCCCGCCACTTGTACCCGCCGCTGGGCCACACGGCCCACGACTTGTCGGCCCCGGCCCCGGTTCCGAACACGACGGCCCCGCCGTTCGCGGCGACAAGGCCCATCAACAGGGGCTGGTATTGCCGCCGGCCGCCCGATACGACCTTGCGCATCCATTTGCCGCCCGCGTTCGTGTTGTCGACGGCCTTGCGGTACAGGAGCTTCCCGGTTTTGGCGTCGAGGGCTTTCAGGACAGTGAAACTGTGCCCATCGATGTCCGCGGCGAACTGCTTGTACTCATCGCCCGGCAGTGTCTTGAGCCACGCGAGCATGTCGGCCTTGGCCTCGGCCCGCTCGGCGTCGGTCGGCTGGCCGCCGGCGAAGTACATCCGGCCGTCGCTGATGGCGCTCCACCCGCCCCACTGCTCCGTTTCTCCCGGCCCGCCCAACTTCCACATCACCCTGCCCGACGGGATATCGTAGGCGATGACGCACGACAACTGCTGCTTCTCCGCCCCTTCGCCGCTCGCCACGAGGTAGAGCGTCCTGCCGTTCCGGTCGACGCCCATTCCGGTCCACTTCGCTCCCACGAACGGCACGCCGATCTTCCTGACCACCTTGCCCGTCCACGGATCGAGCTGCACGAGGATTTCGAAGTAGCGCTGAATAATGGCTCCGTGCGCACCGACGGTGTCCGTCACGCCGCCCTTCATCCGCCAGAGCCGCCGGCCCGTATACTGGTCGTAGCCCTCGGTGTGGCCGATCGTGTCGAACACCGTCGTGACGTGGTGCACGAGCACGCCGTCCACCATGATCGCGGGCTTGATGCCGCGCGACCTCCGGGAGGAGAACGGGCGGCCGATCCACACGACGCCCAGCGGCGGCTTCAGGACTTCGTCGTTGCTGCACATCGTGTTGCCGGAGTCGCCGAGCCCGGTGCTCCAGCCGCCGGCGCCGGCGAGGCGCGGCCCGGTCCGCAGAGCCCATCGCGAACCGCCGGCGCCCGCGACCTTCCAGCCGCTCTGCTTGGTCGTCGCGATCCAATCCTTCAGCGCGGCCTCCGTGTGACTCCCGCCGATCACGGCCTTGCCGCGAACGGGCTTGAGGAGCCGCTCGAGGGCGTCGCGCGTCTCGGGCAGGTCGCCGCCGTAGGCGGCCGCCTCCGAAGTGACGAGGTCGGCGAAGCGCGGCGGGAACGGAAGCGGTTCGCCCGGCTTCCGCGTCCATACGATGATGCGCGACACGTGCAGGCTCGCGCGGCTGGCGGCCTCGCGCGCGGCCTGTGCTTTCGCCTCGTCGTCAAACACGGCGCTGATGTGGAGCTTGGTCCGCGCGGCCAGCTCGCGAGCCAGCTCGCCGGTCGTGCAATCGAGCACGACCGCATAGCCCTCCTGGATGTCGGCCTGCTTGACGATCTCCGTTGCGGCGTTGGCGAGCGAAGGGCCGTCACCGAACGCTCGTGCATCGACGGGCTCGTCAATCACCCCGTGCTTCCTCGCGCCCTTGGGGGCAAAGGCGTAAATCGTGCCGTCGCGGGTGCTGACGAACAAGCGGCCATTGGCGGCGATCACCTGATTGGGCCACTCGCCGATTTCGGCCGACCACAATTCCTTGCCGTCCTTCGACGCGTGCGCGAACACCTTGCCCTCGACGGCCTTGTCGCCCTCCTGGCGGGTCCTGAGGGAAAAGACGACGCCGTCCGTCGCGATGACCGAGCAGAGGTCGGGATTGTAGATGGGCGTGGCGCCCCTCATCTCGGGGGTGCCCAGGATCGAGCCGGCGTCGAGGCCATAGCCCGGCGTCTCGACCTTCCAGATCGTTGAATACGTCCGCTTCTTCCTGTTCTTGTCCTTCGGGTCCACCTCGACCGTGATGGCCTCTGCGCTGTCGCCCCGGTAGCGCACGTTGCCCTGAACGGCCCCAATGATCGTCTCGATCATGCCACGAAAGCCCGGGCCCTCGGGATCGCCGGCGGCGTGCGCCGCGTCCGTCCGCGCGAACGAATTGAAGAGCGGCCAGTGAAACGGCTTCGTGTCGTTGGGGAAGTAGATGCTGTTCTTGGTCGCGTAGATGTTGCCGTGGGGGGAGAGGGCCCAGCGGAAGCGGGTCTCCGAGCGCGTGTCGTTCTTCCAGACGATCTTGCCCGTCTCGGCATTGAGCGCCGTGATGAACGTGCCGTCGTGGGGCATGGTGCCGCCGCCGAAGTAGGCGACTCCCTTGTCGACATAGATGTTCGTCCGCACCGTCCACACGGACATCATCTGGTTGTACGAGAACAGCCAGCGGTCGGCGGGCGCCGCCTTATACACCCACACACTCTTGCCCGTCGTCGCGTCGAGGCAGTAGACGTGGCCGTCGTCGCTCCCGGCATAGACCTTTCCTTCATAGTACGTCGGAATGCGGTTGACGCCCGCGCCGGTAACGAACTGCCATTGCATCTTGCCGGTCGCGGCATCGAGACAGACGACCCGGCCGTCGGCCTTGCTCGTGAAGAACAGAGCGTCGCCGGCCGCCGAGATCGACACCTCATAGCGCGCCCGCTCGGGCATGTGCTCCATGCCCCGGCTGCCCTTGAGCCATGGGGGATGTTGCCACTGCCGGGTGCGATACACCCAGATCGATTCGAGCGGCGGATCGAGCTTCTCGCTGGTGGCCGCCGTCAGTTTTCCGTCGTGCCGAAACATCGGCCAGTCTTCCGCCCCGGCCGTGCCGACAACGACCAGGATCAGAAGCAGGGAGCACGAGGCGCATCGTCGCGTCTGCTTCATCGTTCTTCCTTCTTCGGCGGGAACCTCGGGCAGGTCTTCTCTATGGTGTGCGGCGGGCCGCCGCGATAATGTGATTCCAGTTGCTCCGTGCACGAACCGGCCAGAAGAAAACGGTCCTTCTGCGGCCATGATACCCATTCTACCGCGCGCCGAGGCGCTTATCCACCGGGCCGGTCCGGCGGGTCCGGCGGGCGGGCGTTGAAGGACGTGTGCGCCATCGGCTGAGTGGGTACTTTCAACTCGGGGACGCGGGTCGGCGCCTTGCCGGACTCGTGGCACGCCCATCCCTTCGACTTCGCTCAGGGCGGGCCCTTCGGCCTGGCTCACGGCAGGCTTGGGCGCGCATCTCACCGGCAGGATGCCCGTGAGACACACGGGCGGGACGCCCGTGCGACAAGGAACGGCATCACAACGAGCGTCGCCCACCCGCGAGCTCATCGCAGAAACGCTCAGAACACTTACCATATGGTATCTGTGGTGAGCGCCGAGGAGACGCGGTGGGCCCCTGTGGCACGGCCGTCCCGGCCGTGAACGCCCACGGGCGA
>CAYLQD010000002.1:0-91685 GCA_964385685.1 uncultured Planctomycetota bacterium
CCCGCGCCGGCGGGCCGAGCGGCTGCGTGACCGTCAGCGCGTTCGGCAAGGAAAGTTGCACGCTGACCGGCTACATCAACTGGCCGAAGATCCTCGAACTCGCGTGCAACGATGGGGTCGATCCGAACACCGGCCGGCAGATCGGCCCGCAGACGGGCGACCCGCGCACGGTCGCCGATTATGATGCGTTCTTCGACGCCTACGCTCGGCAGCTACGGCACTTTGTCGACCTGAAGATCGAGGGCAACAACGCGATCGAGCGCATCTATGCCGACACGATGCCCTGCCCCTTCATGTCGGTCGTGATGGACGACTGCATCGAGCGGGCGACCGACTACCATCGCGGCGGGGCTCGATACAATCCGTCGTATATCCAGGGCGTCGGGCTCGGCACGGTCGTCGACGCGCTCGCGGCCGTGAAGCACCACGTGTTCGACAAGGCGACGCTCCCGATGGACGAGCTGCTCGACGCGCTCCGGTCGGACTTTCGCGACCGCGAACCACTGCGCCAGCGGTTGGCGCAGGCGAGCCCGGCGTTCGGCAACGACGATGAGTACGCGGACCAGATTGCCGAGGCGGTGTTCGAGGCGTACCACGCGTGCCTCGACGGACGGCCGAACACGAAGGGCGGCCATTACCGCGTCAATCTTCTCCCGACGACGGTGCACGTTTATTTCGGCGAGGTAACCGGCGCGACGCCGAACGGCCGCCGCGCGGGCACGCCGGTCTCTGAGGGCATCTCGCCGACCCAAGGCGCCGACCGCCACGGCCCGACGGCCGTCATCAAGTCGGCCGCCCGGATCGATCACGAGCGTACCGGCGGCACGTTGCTCAACATGAAACTCTCGCCGCGCGTGCTCGCCGGCGACGGGCTCGAACGCCTCTGCGGTTTGGTCCGCACCTACTTCCGCATGAACGGCCACCACGTCCAGTTCAACGTCGTCGACGCCGCAACCCTTCGCGAGGCACGCGACGATCCCGAACGCCATCCCGGCCTCATCGTCCGCGTTGCGGGCTACAGCGACTACTTCGCCGACGTGGGCCGCGCACTCCAGGACGAGATTATCTCGCGGACCGAACAGCAGAGCTTCTGACCCGCGACCGCCGCTCCCCCGCCCGCAATTGTCATATCTTGTAAGCGGACGGCTCACCTCTGTATGAAAAGGGCTCGTCGCGGCATACAATATAGCTGACCGGCGCCCTGCCGGCGCAGGGCCGGGCCGGAGGTGCTCTTGCATTGCCTCCCCGAGCCCACTAGAATTGAGCCGGATACTGCAAGGGAGCGCTCATGGCGTCGACATCCGCGCCCGCTCTGTATGAGAAGATGTTCCTCATCCGCGCCTTCGAAGAGCGCGTCCGCGAACTGTTCGCGAAGGGCGATCTGTCCGGCACGACCCACCCGTGCGTCGGGCAGGAGGCGACGGCCGTCGGCGTTGTCGCCGCGCTCGAGCCCGGCGACATCGTCACGAGCACCCACCGCGGCCACGGCCATTTCCTCGCGTACACCGACGATCCCGACGGACTGATGGCCGAGCTGATGGGCAAGGCGACGGGCGTCTGCGGCGGCCGCGGCGGATCGCAGCATTTGCACGCCGACGGCTTCTACACGAATGGCATCACGGGCGGCATGGCGGCTGTCGGGACAGGCATGGCGTTCGCCGAAAAGCTGGCGGGCTCGGGCCGGCTCGTCGCGTCGTTCCTCGGCGAAGGCGCGCTCGCGCAGGGCGTCGTCTGCGAGGCGATGAACCTCGCCGCGCTCTGGGAACTGCCCATCCTCTACGCGCTCGAGAACAACCTCTACGCGATGAGCACGCGCATTGAAAAGTCGCTCGCCGGCGGGGTGCTCGACCGCGCCCGTGCGCTCGCAATGGAGTGCCGCTCGATCGAGGTCGACGACGTGATGGCCGTCCGTGCGGCCGCCGCCGATGCCTGTCACGTCGTTCGGGAACAGTCGCGGCCGTTCCTGCTCGAGATGAAGACGTACCGCTTCCAGGGGCACAGCTTGAACGACGACTGCTCCTATCGAGACCGCGACGAGGAGGCGGAGTGGCTGGGCCGCGACCCGCTCGCGCGGCTTGGCAACCGTCTCGACGCGGGCGAACGAGCGGCCATCGAGCAGCGCTGCCACGAGCGGATCGAGAGAGCGATCGCGGCCGCGCACGCCGCACCGGAACAGGACCAGGCGGATATCGGGGCCGCGCTATGGCAGGCATGACGGTCGGCAAGGCGATCCGCGCCGGACTCGAGCAGAAACTCGCGGCCGATCCCGCCGTGATTCTTCTCGGCGAGGACATCCGCGATCCGTACGGCGGGGCGTTCCGCGTCACGCAGGGCCTGTCGGCGAAGTTCCCCGACCGCGTCTTCAACACGCCCATCAGCGAGGCGGCGACCGCCGGGCTGGCCGCGGGCCTCGCGCTCCGCGGAATGAAGCCCGTCCTCGAAATGATGTTCGGCGATTTCGTCGCTCTCGCGGCCGACCAGATCATCAACCATATCGCGAAGTTTCGATGGATGTACAATGGGGCCGTCGGCGTGCCGCTCGTCGTCCGCCTTCCCATGGGCGGACGGCGCGGCTACGGCCCGACGCACAGCCAGTCGCTCGAGGCGATGTTCTTCAACACGCCCGGCCTCCGAGTCGTCGCTCCGTCGCACCGGCACGACGCGGCCGCCCTGATCGCCGCGGCCATCGATGATTCCGACCCCGTGCTGTTCGTCGAGGGCAAGCTGCTCTACGCGACGGCGATGAGCGCCGACAGCCCAACCTTCGCGGTGACGACGAGCGACCCGCCCTATCCCGCTGTCCTGCTCAGCAACGCCGCCGGCGGGACGCCCGACGTGACGGTCGTGACCTACGGGGCGACCCTGACGCTGATCGAACGAACAATGGCCGCGATCCTCAACGACGAGGAGGTGACGTGTGAAGTCGTCGCCTTGTCGCAGATCGCCCCGCTGGACGCCGAGCTGATCGGCGAGTCGGTCAGCCGGTCGGGGCGGTTGCTGGTCGCGGAAGAGGGCCCGCGGTCGTGGGGCTGGGGGGCGGAAGTCGTCGCACGCGTGGCCGAGCGCTGGGGGCACAAGCTCAAGGCGCGGCCCGCGCGGGTCGCCGCGCTCGACCTGCCGGTTCCAGCGTCGCGCCCGCTCGAGGATTATGTCCTCCCGTCCGAGGCCGAGGTGCGGAAGGCCGTACGCGAACTGATGCTGGGATAGGCGACCGGGAGAACCATGCACGAGATCCGGCTGCCAAAGCTGAACACGAACGAGGACTCGGCCACCGTTGTCGCGTG
Source organism: uncultured Planctomycetota bacterium (assembly GCA_964385685.1). Lineage (GTDB taxonomy): Bacteria > Planctomycetota > PUPC01 > PUPC01 > PUPC01 > CAYLQD01. Next base: position 3,285 of record CAYLQD010000002.1, read on the forward strand.
GGCCGTCCCCGACGGCGAACGTGTTGCGGTCGGCGAAATCGTCTGCGCCGTTGAAACGAACAAAGCCACGTTCGACATCGAGGCGGAGGCCGAGGGCTGCGTCCGCCCACGTGCGCTGCCCGGCCGGGAGTGCGCGGTCCGGGAGGTCCTCGGATTCGTCACCGAGGCGCCGGACGAGCCGCTGCCGGAGCTTGAATGGCTGCCGCTCCCGGAGTCGGCCGCCGCGGAGACGCCCGAGAGTGGCCGGCGGGCGACGCTGAAGGCGCAGCGCCTCGCCGGCGAACTGGGCGTCGATCTGTCGAGTATCCGGGTCGACGGCATCATCCGGGAGAAGGACGTTCGCTCGGCCGCGGCGTCCGGGCGCCCGGCCGGCCCCACCCCGACGGGCCGGCGCTTCAACGCGGCCATCCTCGGGACGGGCTCGTACATCCCCGAGCGGGCGCTGACGAACGACGACGTGATCGGGATCGGGAACATCAGCTCGAGCGACGAGTGGATCCGGACGAAGGTCGGTGTGGTAACGCGCCATTTCGCCGCCGACGACGAGGCGACGTCCGACCTCGCCGTCGCCGCCTCGGAACGCGCGCTCGATGCGGCGGGCGTGTCCGCCGAACAGCTCGGCCTCATCATCGTCGCGACGACCGTGCCCGACCATGTCTTTCCCGCGACCGCCTGCATCGTTCAGGCGCGGCTCGGCGCCCCGGACGCCATGGCGTTCGACGCGATGGTCATGTGCACCGGCGCCGTCTACGCGCTCGACATCGCCCGGCGCTACATCGAGGACGGCACGGTCGAACACGCGCTCGTCGTGGGCTCCGAGGTGTACTCGCGGATCCTCGACTTCACCGACCGCAGCACGTGCATCTACTTCGGCGACGGCGCGGGCGCGATGGTGCTGGGCCGCGCGGCGCCCGGCGAGGACGGCGTCATCACGTCGTTCGTCCGGAACGACGGCTCGTCGTACGAGACCCTCATCGCCCAGGCCGGCGGCACGCGGATGCCGGCGACGCACGAGACGGTCGACGCCGGGCTGCACTATTTCCGGATGGACCCGAAGGGCGTCTGGAGTTTCGCGACCCGCGTCTTCCCCGATGCTGTGCGGACGATCGTCGAGCGAGCCGGGCTTCAGCTTGGCGACGTGGACATGGTCATCCCGCACCAGTCGAACGTGAACATCATCAAGTTCGGGATGGACGCTCTTGGGCTGCCGATGACGAAGACGCACCTGACGCTGCAGAAATACGGCAACACGTCGGCGGCGTCCGTCGCCATCACGCTCGACGAGGCGGTCCGCGAGGGCCGCATCAAGCCCGGCGATCTCGTTGTGCTCGTTGGTTACGGCGGCGGCCTCGCCTGGGGCGCCGCAGCGGTGCGCTGGACGGCCGGCAGCAAGTGATCAGTTATCAGTCATCAGTGATCAGTGTCGGCGAAGTCCTGACAGATGTGCAACGTAGAGGTTCTTCGCTTCGCTCAGAATGACATTCTTCGCTACGTTCCCGCTTGCGTGTCATCCTGAGCGTGAGCGAAGCTTGCCCGCCGCCCAGGCGGGGCTCTCGGTCCTTAGCGGAACGTGACTGATTACTGACAACTGATTACTGGTCACTGCTTACCGGTCACCGGTCACTGGTCACTGATCACTGATTACTGATCACTCGTCACCGATGACTCGCTTCCCCCCAGCCCGATCTCCGCGGCGACTTCCTTCATCCCCTCGATCGTGTCGGCGATGAGGTCGGCGACCTCGACGTTCAGCATCGCGGCGCCCTGCTCGATGATATCGCGCCGGACGCCGGCGGCAAAGCTCGGCTGCTTCCACTTCTTCTTCACCGACTTCACCTTGACGTCCATGATGCTCTTCGACGGCCGCACGAGGGCCGTCGCCGCGACGAGGCCGGTCAACTCGTCGACCGCGAAAAGCGTTTTCTCCATCTCGCTCAGCGGCTCGACGTCGGAGCAGATGCCCCAGCCGTGCGAGACAGCCGCCCGCACGATCTCCTCGGGCCAGCCACGTTCGCGCAGGATCTCGCCCGTCTTCGTGCAGTGCTGCTCGGGGAACTGCTCGAAGTCGAGATCGTGGATCAGGCCGACGAGGCCCCACGCCTCCTCGTCCTCGCCCTTCCTGCGAGCGATGTATCGCATCACGGCCTCGACGGCGAGCGCATGCTTGCGGAGCGCATCGCTCTGATTGAACTCGGTCAGCAAGGCCCAGGCGTCATCGCGGGTGGGTTGCATCGGGTTTCTCCTGGCAGGGGCTCCCTTCAACTCCTTCCGGTCGCTCAGGGCATTCGCCTCGCTTGGACGTGGGCAGCAACTCAGCCGGAGGGTCGTCTCTCCGCGCGTCGGCTGGCCTGCCATGAGCGAGCGAATCGAGTCGAATGGTGGGCGATGGCCGATTCGAACGGCCGACCTCCTGCTTGTAAGGCAGGCGCTCTAAACCAACTGAGCTAATCGCCCGAGCCTGTGAACTCGACCGTCGATTATACCGCAGGGCTCTGCCCGGACGCAACCGCCGCCAACTTGGGACTCGCACTTGAACCGGCCCGGCGCCGAGAGTAGAATTGTCCTTCAACTGCCGATGTCTGTGGCGGTGATCTGAACGGAGAGGGGCAGTATGTCTGGATCGAAACGCGTATTGCTGGCCTTGTGCTGCGTGGCTCTCGCGGCCGGTTGTCGGACGACCAAGGACTGGCCGGAGTTGAGTCTCGACAAGAACGACCCCGCTGACGAGAACGTCCAGCCACCCTCGTGGTACAAGCCCGTGGTCAGACCGGACCCGTGGCCGCTGGGACCGGAGCCGGACTATGGGACGGCCGCGTGGCGCACGTGGTGGGCGATGCGCCAATCGCCGCGCGCCGTGATCCGTCTCGCGACCGCCGCGCCGAAGATCGACGGCCTGTTGGACGACGAAGCGTGGCGCGGAGCCGAGGTCGGGTCTCCTTTCCTCAACACGGAGAACGAACCTGCGGCCATCAAGACGACCGTCTCTCTCGTCTATGACAAGGAGAACGTCTACGTCGCGGCTCGGATGGATGAGCCCGAGCCGGGCAAGATCCGCGCCGAGGCGACCGAGAACGGCCCCGCCGTGAACGGCGACGATCATTTCGGTATGAGCTTGGTCGTGCGCACCGGCACACCTCAGGCGCAGTTGTACTGGCTCCGCTTCAACGCGAAGGGCCACTTCGTGGGCGTGGTGGAAGCGGAGGAAGGCAAGCCCATCTTGCCCACCGCCGTTGCTGTGGTCGGCGAGAAGGACTGGACGGTCGAGGTCGCCATCCCGTTGAAGGCGCTCGGCGTGGCCGACAGGGACGCGTGGGGCGAGGTCTGGGGCTGCGGGCTGATCCGCTTCCGGACCGTCGGCGACGAGCCGGCGACGACATCGTGGGCGCCGCTTGTGAGCCCCGGCGCAGCGGGTCGCCGCCCGGCCTACGTGATCGTCAAGGGCGTCCGGCCCAAGGAAGAAAAGCCCGAGCCGGCAGACGGGCCCGCCAAGGAAGCCCCGACTGACGAGCCCGCCGCGAAGAAGGCCCCGGAAGAGGAGCCTGCTGACGAAGAGCCGGCGGAGGAGCCGCCAACCGAGGAGAAGCCGGCCGAAGAGACGCCCGCGGAGAAGCCGCCGGTGCCGGAGCCCGCACCGAAGGAACCGGAACCCTCTCCGGAAGAGGCGGACAAGACCGATGGCGACTGACCGCGTTATCATTTTCGATACGACTCTGCGCGACGGCGAGCAGTCGCCCGGCGCGAGCTTGAACACGGCCGAGAAGGTCGAGATCGCGCACGCGCTGGAACTCCTCGGCGTGGACGTGATCGAGGCCGGCTTCCCGATCACCTCGCCCGACGACTTCGAGGCCGTCACGCGCATCTCGACGGAGATCGAGAAGGCGACCATTTGCGGCCTGGCCCGAGCCGTCGAGAAGGACATCCGTCGCGCCGCCGCGGCGCTGGAGCACGCGAAGACGCGCCGCATTCATACATTCATCGGAACCAGCCCGCTCCACCGTGAGCACCAGCTCCGCCAGCCGAAGCCCAAGGTTCTGGAGATGGCGGTCGACGCGGTCAAGCTCGCCAAGTCCTTCACCGACGACGTCGAGTTTTCGCCGATGGACGCGACGCGCACCGAGATCGACTACCTGGCGGAAGTCGTCGAGGCGACGATCGACGCCGGTGCGACCACGGTCAACATCCCCGACACCGTCGGCTACGCGATCCCCGAGGGCTTCGCGGATCTGATCCACGAGTTGTTCGAGCGCGTCGGCAACATCGACAAGGCGATCATCAGCGTGCACTGCCACAATGATCTGGGGCTGGGCGTCGCGAACTCGCTCGCCGCGGTCAAGGCCGGTGCGCGACAGGTCGAGTGCTCGGTCAACGGGCTTGGCGAGCGCGCCGGCAACGCGTCGCTCGAAGAGATCGTGATGGGCCTGAAGATGCGGAAGGACTACTTCGGGATCGGCACTCAGGTTGACACGCCCCGTCTTGTCCCGACGAGCAAACTGGTCGCCGCGCTGACCGGCATCTCGGTCCAGCGCAACAAGGCCATCGTCGGCCGCAATGCGTTCGCGCACGAGTCCGGCATCCACCAGGACGGAATCCTGAAGGAGCGGACCACGTTCGAGATCATGAATCCCGAGGATGTTGGCGCTCGGCAGACCGAATTGGTTCTCGGGAAGCACTCGGGCCGGCACGCGCTCCGCGCCCGGCTGGAAGACATGGGCTTCACCATAAGCGACGAGCAGCTCGACGACCTGTTCGACCGCTTCAAGCATCTCGCGGACAAGAAGAAGGAAGTCTACGACGAAGACCTCGCCGCGATGATGGAGGAGGTCCTCGCGACGGCGCCCGACTTGTTCGAACTCGTCTCGTTCCAGATTTCGAGCGGGAACGAACTGGTGCCGACGGCGACGGTCCGCATTCGTGAGGGCGAAGACGGCGAGGTGCAGTGCGACGCCGCGACGGGCGACGGCCCTGTCGATGCGATCTACAACTGCATCGGCCGCATCACAGGCGTCGAGGCCAAGCTGGTCGACTATGGCATCCGCGCGGTCACCGTCGGCCGCGACGCGCAGGGAGAGGTGACACTGAGCGTCACATCACACGGCGCCCGGGCCAACGGCCGAGCGATCAGCACGGATATCCTCGAGGCGAGCGCCCTCGCCTACGTGCGGGCCATCAACCGGATCGCGGCCGCGGCCCGCGACACCCGGAGCCAACCTGAATGATCTGCGCCCCCCTCGCGGAACCGAGCCCCCAGGCCGCGCGGGCGGCGATGGCTGAGGCCGCGAGCCGCGCCGATCTGGTCGAACTGCGGCTCGACTGCTTCGAGGCCGTCCCGGGCGCCGACGAGCTTGCCGCTTTGCTCCGCAGCCGCCCCTGCCCCATTATCGTGACGAACCGCTCGGCCGCCGAGGGCGGCCGTAATGACTGGCCCGACGACGTTCGACTCAAGACGCTGCAGGCGGCGATCGAACTCGGGGCCGACTACGTCGACGTCGAGTTGGACTTCGCCGACCGCCTCGAGCGCCACGGCGCTGCGCGCCTGATCATCTCCGTCCACAACTTCACGTCGACCCCGCTCAACCTTCCCGAACTCTACAGGAAGATCGTCGACGCCGGAGCCGACGTCGTCAAGATCGCCACGATGGCAAACTCCCTGATCGACAACCTGCGGATGTTCGAGGTCCTCCAACAGGCGACTGTCCCCTGCATCGGGCTCTGCATGGGGCCGCTCGGACAGATCAGCCGGATTCTCGGCCGGAAGTTCGGCGCCCTGCTCACCTATGCCCCGACCGACCCGGCGAAGGCGACCGCGCCGGGCCAAGTCGTGCTTGACGAGCTGGCGGCGCTCTACCGCTATCGCTCCATCAGCGAGGACACGAAGGTCTACGGCGTCATCGGCAATCCGATCGGCCACAGTCTAAGCCCCCACATCCACAACGCGGCCTTCCAGTCGCTCGGGATCGACGCCGTCTACCTCCCGTTCAAGGTCGAGGGCGACGTCGCCAACTTCATAGACGCCTTCCGGGGCCTTCCCGTCCACGGCTACAGCGTGACGATCCCGCACAAGGAGGCGGTCGCGGCGGCGCTGGACGAGGTCGATCCGGTGGCGCGAGACATCGGCGCCGTCAACACGATCGTCAATCGCAAGGGACGTCTCGTCGGCTCCAACACGGACTGGACCGCGGCGATCTCCGCGATCGAGAGCGAACTCCCGGACGGCGGGCTGGCCGGCAGGCGCGTCGCCCTGATCGGCGCGGGCGGCACGGCGCGGGCCATCGCCTTCGGACTCAAGGCGAAGGGCGCCCAGACGACCATCTACAACCGGACGGGCGACCGCGCGGCGGCCTTGGCGAAGGACGTCGGGTGCGCGTCGCGCCCATTCGATGCACTCGATACGCTCGAGGCCGACGTTATCGCCAACTCGACGTCGATCGGGATGTATCCCGTCGTCGATGCCTCGCCGGTGCCGGCCACGGTCCTCAAGCCGGGAATCGTCGTCTTCGACGCGGTCTACAACCCGGTCTGCACACGCCTGCTCGCGGACGCCGAGGAGGCCGGCTGCCGCAGCGTCAGCGGCCTGCAGATGTTCGTGAACCAGGCGGTGCAGCAGTTCGAGACGTGGACGGGAATGACGGCGCCGCGCGAGCTGATGGAGGCCGTGACGCGCGAAAAGCTCGCGGCGCTCGACTAGGGAAAGCGATGGCCATCATTTTCCATGGTTTCGTGTTTGGCCTGGGCCTGTGCATCGGCAGCTTTCTGAACGTGTGCATCTATCGCCTGCCGCGCGACATGTCGCTGCTTCATCCGGGGTCTCATTGTCCGTGCTGCAACGATCCAATCGCCTGGTATGACAACATCCCCGTGCTGGGCTGGCTTCGTCTCGGCGGGCTGTGCCGGCGGTGCGGTGTGCTGATCTCTCCCCGCTATCTGCTTGTGGAAGTAATGACGGGCGCCATCTTCCTGTGGATTTACCAGACCCATCTGTCCGCGGCCGCGGGGACGCCGCTCGCGGAGACGCCGACTCTCGGCGCGTACGTCATCCTCGCTGCGGCGCTGATCGTCTCGTCATTCGTCGACATCGAGCGCATGGTGATCCCGGACGAGATCACGATCGCGGGGATGTACGTCGGCGCCGCGCTGTGCCTTGTGTGGCCGGGCATTATCGAGCACGATGAGCTTCTGACGCGCTGGCTGCTCGGGTTGGTCGGGGCGGGGGATTCGGGGCACCTCGCGGGCCTGGCGGCTTCGTTGATCGGGATGGGGATCGGCGCCGCATCGATCTACATCGCCGCTCTCTTCGGCAAGGCCCTCTTCCGCAAGGAAGCAATGGGCTTCGGCGACGTAAAGTTCATGGGCATGGTCGGTGCCTTCATCGGCTGGAAGGGAGCGCTGCTGGCGTTTCTTCTCGCCTGCGTGCTGGGCGCCGTCATCGGTATCGTTCTCCTCCTGCGCCGCCGGGACACGCACATCCCGTTCGGCCCCTACCTCGCGGCCGGGTCGCTCATCGTGATGCTGCACAAGAGGGTGGCATTCGATCTCCTCTGGCGCTTCCCCGAGACGATCCGCTCCTGGTTCTCTTAGATAGGCCAGCCAAACCCTACACGCTCGCGGGAGCCCCCTACGAGAAACGTAGCCGGGTGCATAACTCCCAGCAGAAGAGCGACTTGCGACGGCCTGGCAGGCCCCTGCCAGGCGAGCCCAACGAGAAACAGTCGGCAGGTTGACCTCTGCGCCTGACCCGCCGGCGCGGGAATTCCTGACCGGTTTCCACTCGGGCCTCATGGCCCCGTGCCACCTCCCGCCCGAAGCCCGCTCCCGCAACCCATTACAGACCTTGATGTTAGCATGTCGCGCGCCGGCCCGGTGAGCGCCCCGCCGACGCGCACACAGGTCCGAAGGGCGGCTCCCTCCAAAGGATCCGCGTCGCGCCGCGCTCTTTTGGCACGCGATTTGCTCTCTGCGAGGACCGAACGTGGCCTCCGGGCGGAGAAGTCGCGGCCTCGCGCCATTCCCGCCCTATCCGTGTTCAGAGAGGACGAAACGGTCTCTATGTTTGCCGAGGTGGCCCAACTCCTGAAGCGACTCCCCCGGACTCGGGTCGAGCGCAGCCATCTCCTCTCCTGCATCCAGATTCTAATGGCCCTGACCTTCCTCGTCGGGATCAGCATCCTGTCCGTCTCCTCGGTCCGGAACACTCGCTCGGGCGCAGCCAACGACCTGGTCGCCCGCGGCGAGATCGTCACATCGATTGTGGCCCGCTCCGCCGCACGCGCGCTCGACCGGGCCTCATCCGATCAGACGGGGGCCGCCCTGAGCAAGGTCATCTATGACATCCGGGCGGAGGATGGGCTCGAGTTTGCCTACATCGTGGACCGCGCAAACCGAGCTGTCGCCCATCCCGACCCCACGCGGCTCGGCCAGGTGCTCGAGAGCGGCCTCGACCCTGCGTCGGAGATCACCGCCTTGCGTCAATCCGGCGACCCGGACTTCTACTTCACCGCTCGTCCCGCAGACGACGGCGAGACGACCTACGAGTTCGTGCGCACGATCCATCTGAGCGCCAAGGCCCGCGAACGCTACCTCGGCGACCTCCGGCTCCATATCGGCTTCACCCTGCCCGGCTGGGGCGCGTTCGCTCGCTCGAGCATCGAGCGCATCATTCCGGGCCTCGCCGTCGCCTTCCTGCTACTCGTCTTCGGCAACTACATCGCCGGCGTGCTGACCAAGCCGCTGCGCACGCTCAAGGAAGAGACCGGTGTTGCCGCAAAAGCGAGCGACGACTGGCAGCTGGAAATGGAGGCCAGCGGCGACATCGCTCAGATCGCGTCCAACTGGAACGAAATGGTCGACAACTTCCGCGCGTCGCACGAGTCGATGGTCGAAGCGCGCCGAGAACTCGAGGTCCGAAACCGCGTCATGCTCTACGAGAAGAAGCGGACCGAATCCATCGTCGACAGTCTGTCGGACGGCGTGATCGTTACCGACGCATACAACAAGGTGTCCTTCATCAACCGCGAGTGTGAGACGCTGCTCGGGGTCGAGCGGCTCGATATGATCGGCCGGGTGCCGTCAGACGTTGTCCAGGACGAGACGATTACGGCATTTCTCAACGACTGCTCTCCTTCGGCCGGCGCGCACGGCCGGGACGAGCGCAGCGCAACGAAGCGCAACCTGAAGCACGTGGCCGACGTGGAGGTTCAGCGAACGAACGGTACCTGCCACATTCGCGCCGCCCATGTGCCGGTCCTCGACGGCAACGGCAAGCCATGCGGTGCAATCACCACGCTCCGCAACACGACGCAGGAGATGCTCGAGGAGGCGGCCCGGAAGGACTTCATCTCGAGCGTGACGCACGAATTGCGCGCCCCTCTCACCGCGATCAAATCGTATGTCGAGATGCTGATCGACAACGAGGCGAAGGATCCCGAGTTGCAGCGCGACTTCTTCAACACGATCAACGAGGAGGCAGACCGCCTCTCCCGCCTCATCAATGACATGCTCAACATGTCCAAGATGGAGGTCGGCAACCTCGTCTTGAACAAGTCGATCGTCCGAACGAAGAAGCTGCTCGAAGACGCCGTCAACGGCGTGCGGTCCGCGGCCAAAGGCAAGGACATCGACCTCGGGGCCACGGTCGCCGACAACCTGCCGGACGTCGAGGCGGACAAAGAGATGGTCCGTGTCGTCGTCACGAACCTTCTCAGCAACGGAATCAAGTACACACCAGAGGGCGGCAAGGTCTATCTGACGGCGGAACTGATCGAGGGCGACGGATCGGGCGGCGTCAACATGATTGTTGTGACGGTCTCTGACGACGGCCCCGGCATCCCGGAGGACGAACAGGACAAGATTTTCGAGAAGTTCTACCGTGCGCGCGGGGCCTCCGAGCAGAAGGTTGTCGGAAACGGGCTCGGGCTCGCGATCGCGCGCGAGATCGCCACGCTTCACGGCGGCGACATCAAACTGGAAAGCAGGGTCGGCGAGGGCAGCAAGTTCTCATTCCTGCTCCCGGCGGCTGAGACGTCAAGGAAAGTGTCGTAGAGAAAGGACAGACTCCTGTGAACGGTCAGCAGTCCAACACGGCTTGCGAGTATCGCGAAAAGCCGCTCATCCTGTCGGTCGACGATGAGCCCTGCATCGGCCGGGTCGTGCAGCTGAAGCTGCGAAACGCCGGCTACGACGTGGAGCGTACGACCTCGGGCGCGGAGGGGCTCGAGAAGTTCGTCGCCCTGCGGCCCGACGTGCTCATCACCGACGTGAAGATGCCCGGGATGACGGGTATCGAGCTGTGCGGCCGCTGCGAGGAATACCGCGGCTCGTGGCCGTTCCTCATCATCGTGCTGACGTCACAGCTTGACGAACAGACGCGGGAGTGGCTCGACGAGGGCGGAAACCGCCGCTATCTGCCGAAGCCGTTCAGCCCGCGAGAAATCGTCCGCACCGTGGAGGAGTACCTCCGATCGAGAGAGCTGTCAGCGGCGCCCGCTTCGGAAGGAGTCACATCGTGAGCCGAGTGACCGGACATCTGATGGTGGAGCCGGAGCGCAAGCAGTTGAGGGCTCTGGCCGATCACCTGCTCCGTCGCGAGGGTGTCGTCGTTCGCGTATTCGACGCCGAAGGCGATTTGGTGCTCGACGGGGCCGACAAGGGCGAGCCCTGTGCCACCCCGGTCGACCAGTGCCGGCAGATGGTCGAGCAGAGCCGCGCGAGCGTCGTCCGCGGCGCGCCCGCGCCGGAGCCTGCCGAGGCCTGCCAAGACGGGGTGCGGGTGCTCCCCATTGAACGCTCGTCCGTCTATTTCGGCAGTCTTGTGGCTTGCGGAACCGACGACAAAGATGAGGCCGGGCTGCTGGGGAACTCGACCGGCGCCGTGCTCGATGCCATGCACGAGATCCTCGCGGAAGGGTCGTCGAAAGAGCACGAGATAGACAGCCTGGCGACGGAACTGGCCCTCCAGTACGAAGAGATCGAGCTGCTCTACGAGATCGACGAGAAGATCCCGCTCCGGTCCTACACGGCCAACGTGATCGACTACGTCGCCCAGAAGGCGTTCCAGGTGATCCAGTGCTCGTGCCTCGCGTGGATTCCTACGGGCGCGGCCTCGGCCAAGCCCGGACAGGACTGCCGTGTCATCTGGAACCCGGAGCAAGACGGTCCGCCGCCGACGATGCTGCGGCTCGAGGCTGAGCAGCTCGCCTGCACGATTTCAGGGCGCTGCCTGCAGACGGGCCAGCCCCTCACACTCACCACACTGGACAACGATCCCGAACTCAGTTCGTTTTCGCCCGAACTCGATTCGGTGCTCGGCCTCCCGCTGGGTGTCGACGAGGACGTGTACGGGTGCATCGTGGCATTCAAGCCGCGCGACGATCAGTTCACGAGCTATGAACTCAAACTCATGCGGTCGCTCGCGCGCAAGAGCGCGTTCGTCATCCGCGACAGCCAGCTCTACGAAGACCTCGACTCGCTGTTCTTCAATCTGATCAAGCTCCTCATCAACACGATTGAGAACAAAGACGAGTACACGAAGGGCCACTCGCAGCGGGTGAAAACGTTCACCGTGCGGCTCGCCGAGCTGAGCGGCCTTCCGAAGGAGGAGATCGACATCCTGAACCTTTCGGGCCTGCTCCACGACATCGGCAAGCAGGGCATCCCCGACGCCGTACTCAAGAAGGAAGGCAAGCTGACGGAAGAGGAGTTCGATCTGATCAAGACGCACCCGGTGCGGGGCGTCAATCTGATCAAGCACATCAAGCAGTTCGAGACCTGCCTTCCCCACATCCGCCACCACCACGAGCGGTTGGACGGGCGGGGCTATCCGGACGGCTTGGGCGGTATGGATATCCCGCGCGGCGCACGGATCATCGCCGTCGCTGATACCTACGACGCCTTGACGAGCGACCGCTGCTACCGGCCGCGGTTCGTGGGCGACGAGGCGTTCGGCATCGTCGAAGAGGCCGCAGGCACCCAGCTCGACCCGGAGGTCGTGCAGGTGCTGCTCGACAATCGGGCGGAGTTTGCCCGGTACAGCCGCAACGCGCAACTCGACCCGTTGGACCGGCTTGCGGGAAACTAGGAGACAGAGGCCAGACGTGTCACAGATGCTGACACATGAGTCAAGCCAGAAGGCGCTGGAGAGCAGCCTCGAAGGGCTGCGGAAGCTGCGCAGCCCCGTGATCGGCTCGCTCCTCATCCTCGCCATCCTGCTCGGCAAGGGCCTGATCTGTCAGCACGCGCCGGAACGCGCAGTCTTCTTCGATGTGATGCTGATGATCCCGATCAGCATGCTGGCCTACCGCGAGGGGCTCGCGACCGGGCTTGTGGCGGGACTTGTCGCCGCGGCGGGCGATCTCGTGATCACGGCCCAGGTGCTGCAGACGCCCCTGCCGGTGTACCTCGCGTCGTACAGCGCCCGCAGCGCCGCCGTCACGCGTCTCTTCAGCATGGAAGCCCTCGCCACTATCACGTCGACTCTTTCGCTCCGCGCGCGCCGACAAAACGAGGAGGCCGAGCGGCGCACCGAGGCCTATCTGAAGCGGATCTACCAGTTGCAGAGGCGCACGGAAGAGGCCGAGCGCGACGCTCGACAGCAGCAGGAAGTGTTCGAGCGCGACCTCCTCAAGTACTCGTCGCTCGTCTACCTGCTCGAGGAATCGGCCCAGAAGCTCTACTCCAATCTGGACGCCGACCGCCTCTTCCAGTCGCTGTTCCGCGTGCTCGAGGAATGCTTCGGGTCCACGTCCGCCTCCGTGTATTTGAAGGTCCCGGAGGACGGTTCGTATCTGCTCGCCCACGCGTCGTGCAACGACGACGACAATCCGATCCCGATGATCCTCCGGCCCGATCAGCCGGCCGTCCGTCAGCTCGAAAGCTCGCTTCAGGCTGTCGCTTGGGACGACGATCCGTACTCGAGCAGCCTGGCCGAGGCCGGAGAGGCCGCCCCCGCCGTGATCTCGGGCGTCCTGCTCGACAAGGGCGCTCCCACGGGGATTATCAACGTGCACGAGGTCGATCACGCGACATCGCCGGACCCGCGGCTGATGGGCGTGGTCGCCAATATCGCCAGTATCGCCCTCGCCAACGCTCGCCTGTTCGGTGAGGTCCAGTGGCTGGCCGAGCGCGATCCGCTGACGAAGCTCTACAACCGCCGCACGTTCCACAAGCAGCTTGCGGACCTCATCGACCGCTCCCGCGGGCGGTCCGACGTGTTCGCGCTCCTGATGCTCGACATCGACCATTTCAAGGCATTCAACGATACCTACGGGCACCAGGCCGGCGACGCCGTGCTCGAGTGGTTCGGGCACCTGTGCCAGCAGTGCGCGGGCGACAAGAACCCCCTCTTCCGCTACGGCGGAGAGGAATTCACGCTGCTGATGCCCGGCGGGGACACGGGGCGCGCCCACGAGATGGCGGAACGGATGCGCGAGCAGATCGAACGGACGGCGTTCCGCCACGGAGACATGGAGTTGAAGGTGACGTTGAGCTGCGGCATCGCGGTCTTCCCGGAGAACGGCTCTGACGGCGATGACATCGTGCGCGGGGCCGACCGGGCCATGTACCGGGCGAAGGCCGCCGGCCGCAACCTCGTGGCAGTCGCCCGATCGCGAAGCGAGTCGATCCCGGCCGCCCGCACCCATGAGCCGGGCGAGGCCGAAGACGGAACGGAAGAGAGCCCCCAGGCCCGTGGGTCGGGGATTTGAGCACGCGCTAACGGAGACGCATTCGTGATCAAGGTCGAGCAGATTCAGCACGGCACGGTTCTGGTCCTCGTTCCCGACGGAGCGCTGATCGAAGAGGAAGCCGAGGAGTTTGCCGAGACCGTGCGCGAGTGCTTCCAAGGCGGCAACGTGCGGCTTGTGCTTCAGATGAACAACGTGCCGTTCGTGGACAGCGCCGGCCTCGAAACGCTCCTGGCCCTCTACGGGGAGGCACTGGCGCTCGGGGGCGAATTGAAGCTCAGCGCGGCGACCGATATCGGCGGCGACATCTTGACCGCCACGCGCCTCGACAACGTGCTCGAGGTGTATGCGTCGACGCCCGACGCTCGAAGGAGTTTTGTGTGAACCCGGCCCAAGGCACCGCCCGGCTCGGCGACCTCCTCATCGAGATGGGCAAGCTGACAGCCGAACAGCTCGAGGACGCGCTCCAGCGCCACAACGAGGCGAATTCCTCCGAGGACGGCGCGCACAGGAAGCGCCTGGGCCAACTCCTCGTCGAGCTGGAGTTCATCACCGAGAAGGACCTCATCGAATGTCTCGGGCGCCAACTCGGGCTGCCGCACGTCTGGCTGCGAAAGGGCCTGATCGACCCCAAGATCGTCCCGTTGATCCCCAAGGACAAGGCCGAGCTCTACCAGGTCATCGCGATGTTCCGCGTGGGCGACGACCTCACCGTCGCCATGTCCGACCCGCAGTCGCTCTTCGTCATCGACCAGCTCACCGCGACGACCGGCTGCCGCATTCAGCCCGTCGTGTGTCGCCAGGAAGAGATTCAGCAGTTCATCAATGAGTACTACGACAAGACGATCGGGATGGACCAGTTCCTCTCGTCGCTCGACGAGGCCGACGTTGAGCTGGTCACCGACAAGCTCGAGACGAACCTCTCGGAGCTCGAGGAACTGGCCGAAGGCAGCCCGATCATCAACCTGGTCAACCTGACGGTTCTCAACGCGATCAAAGACAACGCCAGTGACATCCACGTCGAGCCCGACGCCAAGCTTCTGCGCATTCGCTATCGCGTCGACGGCGTGATGCACGAGGTAATGACGCACCGGAAGGATCTGCACGCGGCGGTCGTGTCTCGTATCAAGGTGATGGCGGGGCTCGATATCGGCGAGCGACGGCGCCCGCAGGAGGGCCGCATCCACGTCGTCGCCGACAACCGCGAGATCGACCTCCGCGTCTCCTCGCTGCCGACGATCCTCGGCGAGAAGATCGTGCTCCGCATCCTCGATCAGTCCAGGTCGATCGTCAGTCTCGAGCAACTGGGCTTCAAGGACGAGCCGCTCGATGCACTCCGCGGCATGCTGCGCCAGCCGCACGGCCTGATCCTCGTCACCGGCCCGACCGGCAGCGGCAAGACGACCACGCTCTACTCCGGCCTCGCCGAGGTCTCGTCGATCCAGAAGAATATCATCACGATCGAGGACCCGGTCGAGTACCAGCTCCCGCTGATCAATCAGGTACAGGTGAACGAGCGAACCGACCTGAACTTCGCCAATATCCTGCGCCAGGTGCTCCGACAGGACCCGGACATCATTATGGTCGGTGAGATCCGCGACCGCGAGACGGCGGAGATCGCCATCCAGGCCGCGCTGACCGGCCACCTGGTCATCTCGACCCTCCACACGAACGACAGCGCCGGCGCGATCACGCGCCTCGCCGACATGGGCATCGAGCCGTTCCTCGTGTCGAGCGCCCTGACGGGCGTCGTCGCCCAGCGCCTCTGCCGGCGCATCTGCAAGAACTGTGTGACGACTTTCATCCCGCCGGCCGAGTTGCTCGAGCGGGTCGGCTGGCCGGACAAGACGGGCGTGACACTCCGGCGCGGCGCCGGATGCAAGGAATGCTACGACTCCGGCTACAAGGGTCGCCTCGGCGTCTACGAGCTGCTCATGGCCGACGCTGACGCGAAGCAGGCGATTTTGGGAAACGCAACGCTCGACGAGATCCGAAGAATCCGCGGGGCTTCCGGGCTCCCGTCTCTCAAGCACGCGGGCTTCCGGCTCGCCGCGGAGGGACTCACGACCGTCGAGGAGGTGATGCGCGTCGTCTGCGTCGAGGACGTTGGCGACGTGCAAAAGAACAAGAGCAGCGAAAGCAAATCGGCCGCCGACAAGGCCGTCGAGGCGAAGCGTGCCAGCGAGGAGCCCTCGGATGGAGACGGCGCCTCGCAGACCGTTGTCTTGGAGACGGCGTCGGGCGGTTGACGTCCGCCGGTGCCGTCGCGAGGCACATGAAGACCGTGTCGGAAGATAAGTGATGGGATTGCCAGGACTTGGTGGCGTTTCGCAGAAGGAGGTGATGTTTTTCACCTCGCAGCTCGCCATCATGCTCGAGACCGGTACGAACCTGACCACGAGCCTGGAGGCCATCTGCCGCCAGACGACAAATCCGCGGATGCGGAGGACGCTCCAGGCGGTCGTTAACGACGTTACGGGCGGCAGAACGTTCTCAGCGGCCCTGGCGCAGCATCCGAAGGTCTTCTCGACCGTCTTTGTGTCGATGGTCCGGGCGGGCGAATTGGGCGGTTTTCTCAACGAAATGCTAAACCGGGTGCACGAATTTCAGAAACTGAAGCAAGACGTGCGGTCCAAGGTCGCCACGGCGATGGCCTATCCCACGGTCCTCGCGCTGATGTCGACCGGAGTCGTTCTCTTTATGGTGACGTACGTACTGCCCAGGATGACCACCGTGTTTGAGGGCAAGGAGGACATCCTCCCGACCATCACGAAGGTCGTCATGGCCGTCAGCCACGCGTTTGTGACGTGGTGGCCGGCGATCTTGGGCGGCGCGATCGTGCTCGTTGTCGGCTTCATTGCATCGCTCCACACGGCGACGGGCCGCGGGCTCTTTGACAGGTTCAAGATAACAGCCCCGGTGCTCGGGTCGCTCTCGCGGCTGCTCTACTCGTCCCGACTGCTTCGGACGATGGGCGTGATGCTCGAAAGCGGCATCCCCCTGCTCGACGGCGTCGAAGTCACACGCGGGACCGTCGGCAACACGCACTACGCCTCGTTCCTGACACGGGTCGAGCAAAGCGTGCGGGAGGGCAAAATGCTCTCGGATTCCTTCGAAACCAGCACCCTGTTTAGCCCGATAATGAAACAGATGGTCTCGACGGGCGAGGCAACCGGGTCGACCGGGATGGTGATGCTGCGGATGGCGCAGCATTACGAGGACGAAATGACAGTCAAGCTGAAGGGGCTGACCGCCCTGCTCGAGCCGGCCATTGTGGTCGCGATGGGCTCGGTGGTGGGTGTCATTGCGATGGCGCTCTTCCTGCCCCTGTTCAAGATGTCGAGCGCCGTGGGGTAGGCGGCGCATATGAAGGGCGATGAGGCAACGGTTTCTAAGACGGCGCTTGAGAAAGGAGGCACGATGACCGAAGGCGCCAAGAACGTTCAGATTGGCGGCCGCCTCGGCGGCCGCAGGGTTCGGGCCGGCGATCCGCCGCGCCCAGGTTATGTGTCCATTACTGGAGAGAAGGAGGTTTCGGCAATGAGGTGCAGAAAGAACAAGGCATTCACGTTGGTCGAGCTGTTGGTTGTGATTATCATCATCGGCATCCTCGCGGCGGTCGCGATCCCGCAGTTCGGCGACTCGTCGGCCGATGCCAAGCAGTCGGCCCTGAAGGAGAACCTTCGCACGCTTCGGGCCGCGGTCGAGAAGTACCATATCGACCACACCAGTGTCTATCCCGGCGCGGTGAAGACGCATCGCGCGACGGCCGCGGGCGCGCCCGCCGCGCACGCGAGCGCCGCGGAGGCGTTCCTCAAGCAAATGACGGCCTACTCCAACGACGCCGGCGACACGTGCGACGAAAAGAACGCCAGCTTCCCGTACGGGCCCTACATCAAGAGGAAGCTCCCGGACAACCCGCTGCCGGCCGCCACGGCGACGGGCGACCCGGACGGTGTGAGCGTCGTGACCGACACGACGCCCATCACCGCAGACGGCACCCCGACTGTCGGTTGGAAGTACAGCAGCGCACGCGGCGAGTTCATCGCAAACAGCGCGACCTACGCCTCGTACTAGCGGCTGCCTCTGCCTCCAGCGGACATAACCTGACCCGGAAGGGCGCGGGGTCGGCGCAGGACGCGCCGGCTCCGCCTCCGGGTTTTCAAGCGGCCGCCTCTTGGCGGCCTTGGCGTGGTGAGGCCTTGTGCGAGCGGCCAAGACAGGGAGTGATGGGATGACGCGTCACGTGTTTGAGGGGCAAACAGATCGCCCGGCGATGGGGAGCGGATTCACCCTCGTCGAACTTCTCATCGTGATCGTCATCATCGGCATCCTCGCGGCCGCCGCCGTGCCGCACTTCGGCGAGTCGTCGGCCGACGCGAAACTCGCCGCGCTCAACCAGACCCTGGCGGGCGTTCGGAGCGCGATCGAACTGTATCACCACCAGCACGATAAGGCGTTTCCCGGCCAGGTCCGGAGTCATCGCGGAGGCGCCAGCGACGCACAGGCCGCACACGCCGATGCGAACACCGCGTTCGCCCTGCAACTGACCATGTACTCGAACGCAAACGGCGACACGTGCGCCGAGAAAAGCTCCAGCTTCCCGTATGGGCCGTACCTCAGAAACGAAATCCCGGCGAATCCGCTGCCCGCGGCGACAGCCGAGGCCGCGGCCAACGTGGTAAACGTGACAACCGATACGACGCCGCTGGCCGTCGACAACACGCCCGCGACCGGATGGAAAGCCAGCTCGGAGACAGGCCAGTTCATCGCCAACAACGGCGATCACGCCTCCCGATAGCGGCCGGGGCAGAGCGCACCGACGCGTATGGCCCCTCGAGACAGACACCGCGAGCGCTCGGCCTTCACGCTGGTCGAGTTGCTCGTTGTCATTCTCATCATTGGCACGCTGGCCGCCGTCGCGATCCCGCAGTTCGGCGACTCCTCCGCCGACGCGAAGATGGCGGCGCTTGACCAGAACTTGGCGATCGTCCGAAAGGCCATCGACAGGTATAGGGCCGAGCACGGGGGCAACTGCCCCGGGAAAGTCGTTGACGTCCACGAGCACACGAGCGGGTCTGACGGAGCCGGCACGCTGGAGATCGAGGTTCATACCGATGGCGTGGATGCGTTCACCAAACAGATGACGATGTACTCGAACGCGGGGGGCCGCACCTCGACGAAGAAGGACGCGCGGTTTCCTTACGGGCCCTACGTTCGGACCGGCGTGCCGCCCAACCCCCTGCCCTCTCCCGGCGCGGTCGGCGCCGAGGCGACCGTCACCGTTGCGGCGGAGACCAAGCCGCTCCAGGCCGCCGCGAATCCGACGACCGGCTGGATCACGAGTTCGGAAACCGGGCAGTTCATCGCGAACAATGCGGAGTACGACGAGCGATGATGGACGCTCGCGACAGCGGGAAGCGACTTGGACCACGTCCGAGCCCCGTGCGCGCGTTCACGCTCGTCGAGATCCTGATCGTCGTGGTCGTCATAGCGACCATCGTGGTCGCGGCGTTCCCGGCCATCTCGTCGACGCTCGACGAAATGAAGGCCACGTCGCTTGCCCGCGAAATCGCCGCCGCGATCCGCTACGCCCAGACAATGGCCCTCAAGACGGGCGACGATCATCGGGTGCAATTCCTCGTGGGGTCCCAGGAGTACAGCGTCCAGACGAACGCAACCGGCCCGTGGGGAAAGTGCGATCATCCAATCACCAAGACGACCTGGGAATACACGCTTGAAAACCATCGCCGCTACGCGGGGATCCGCTTGACGGCCGCCAGTTTCAACGGCGGCAATAGCGTCCAGTTCGACGCATATGGAGCGCCCCAGAACGGCGGCTTCGTGACGCTCACTCTCGGCGACGTGACGCGGACGATCCGTGTCGCGCCCCTCTCCGGCAAGATCACGGTGGAGTAAGAGATGCGATTGCGGATTGCGGCCCGCCTTCGCCAGAGTTTCGGCGGGCAAGATGTCGGCCCGCCTTCGCCAGAGCTTCGGCGGGCAAGATTGCGGAAACGGCTCGGTCGGCGGCGTGTGTCCGCCCTGCCCCATGCCGCGGTTCGCGCCCGCCGCGCGTTCACGCTCGTCGAGGTCCTCATCGTCGTCGCCATCTCGGCCGTGCTGTTCATGTCGCTGGCCACGTTCGCGACCCGCAGCATCCAGACGACCGAGGTCTTGCAGGAGCAGAACCTGGCCTCGCACACCGGCCGGATGGCCCTCCTCCGCATCACGCGGGAGGCCGCGCTCGCCAAAGTCATCACCGCGGCGGAGGAGTATACGCTCAGCTTCACATGCACGGACGTCACGGGCGACGGCGCCGACGACGCGCTAATCTATGCGTGGGATCCTGGAACACGGACGCTCACGCGCGTGCTCAACGGCGTCACGGAAACGTTTGCCGAGAACGTGGACCTGTTCCTGCTTGAGTACGAGTACGAGACCGAGAATCAGGTGACAATTGCGTCGGCCGGCGACGTCCTTCCGTTCACCGTAGGCAAGTTCGACGGAACCGAATACGCGATCGATGGCAACTTCTACCTCGACATCTGGAACAATTGGGCCGCCCACTATTTCGTTAGCGAGGCCGGACTCCCGTCGGTGGACTCGGTCACCGTGCGGGCCGCCCGCAAAGTCGAAGGCGTGCCGACGGCGGACATGATCATCGCCCTGCACGACGATGCAACCGGCCAAGCGCTGGCCCTGGGCCGGCTACATCCGTCGCAACTGACGACCTCCTTCACCGACATCACCGTGCCGATGACGTGGATGGGCGGCGAGGGCGTCGAGATTCAGCCCGACACGATCTATCGCCTCTATACGATCCCCGACGGCTGGAGCGGAGAATACGCCGGCTCCATCCTCGTCGCGCGGCTCGAAGAGCCGGAACTCCCGGAAGGATGCGGATGGTGGTTCGCCAATGTGGGCAGTCCCATCACGCCAAAACGCGACTGGACCATGTACTTCAACCTGAGCGGCAACCTACCGGTCGCGACGCCGCGCCGGAGCACCGTGCCCGTGTCGATCCTCAAGAAGATCAAGCTCACGATCACGACGACGGAAGGCGACCAGCAGACGACGGTCGTCAGGTCGTGTAAGGTGGTGAATCAGTGAAGCGACGGAATGCCGAGTCCGGGATGATCTTTATCGCCGCCCTCGTCCTGCTGGCGGGGATGTCGGTCGTCGTCATCGCCATCGCCCACGAGGTCTCGCTCGACCTCAGGATGACGGGAGGGCTGATCGACAACGATCAGTCGCTCGAGATCGCGAAAGTCGGAATCGACAAGATCGTCTACGCGATCAACAACGACCCGAACTGGCGGACGACGTACACGAGCGGCACGACCTACGGGCCGTTCGGGCTCGAACTCGGGACGTTCGAGGTGACCCTCACCGACGAGGACGGCGACCTGACGGACTCGCTCGTCGACTCCGTCACGGTTGAGTCCGTCGCCGAGTACCAAGGCACCACGCAAGCGGTCTCCGCTGTCCTCCGCCCGCCCGCCGGCGACTCGATGATGTACCTGGCGGCGATGTGGGACACGGGCAAGAAGATCGAACTCAAGAATGGTCCCCGGGTCTACGGCGACCTGATGTCCGCCGACGACGTCTCCGTCAACGGGCCGTTACCCGACTTCCGCGGCGACATCTACTGCCGCGACCCCAACACGGTCGACCCACAACTGATCGACGCCGATACAAGTGTGATCACGATCTCGCCAACGCCGGCCGACCCCAATCCCGACTTCGACTGGTTCATCGCGCGCGGGCAGCGGATGATGCCCCCTGTGTTCGGCGACAAGTACGTGATTGCCGACAAGGTCATCTCGCCGACGTCCAATCCCTACGGCTTCACGAGCGCGAACGGCATCTACTACATCCAGGCCAACAAGGAGACGCGTTTCGTCCGGTGCCACATCACGGCCACGATCGTGGTGGTCACAAACCACGAGGTGTGGTTCGACGAAGCGTGCGTCCACTCGCCGGCCTCGCCCGAGTACCCGGCCCTTCTGTCGGACCGGAAGGTTCACTACGACCTCGACCGGAACCTCTCGGAGCCGCAGAGCGGCGTCGACTTCAACGGCGACGGCGACCAGCAAGATGTGTTCACCCCCTCGGTGAACGGGGTCATCTATGCGAAGGAGAGGTTCACGGGACTTCAGGAGGACGGCGGGACGAACACAGTCCGTTTCAAGGGAACGATCATCGCCAGGGAGATCATCATGATCGGCTCCGGCTGCATCTTCGAGCAGGACCCGGCCCTGTCGACGGGCCTCGTCGAGCAGTTCCAGGGCGAGGGCGTCAAGCTTGTGCCGGGCACGTTCAAGATCGAATGAGGACGACGCATGTTTGCTGACGCGCCAACACGCAGACGGCCGCACGGCTTCACGCTCGTCGAGGTCGTCCTGACGGTCTTCATCGTCGGGGTTGGGCTCGTGGCCTCGCTGCAGGTGCTCCCGGTGCTGATTCGGACGTCCGAGGCGGCAAGCGAGCGTCTAGTCGCTCAGGGGCTCGCGACCGAACTCCTCGCCGAGATCGCCATGCTCCCCTTCGAGGACCCGGACGGGAGCGTGAAGTTCGGGCCGGAGGACAACGAAGACCCGACCACGAGGGCCGATTTCGACGACATCGATGACTACGTGTTCTGGCAGGCCTCGCCGCCGCAGAAGAAGGACGGGAGCCCCGAACCGGACGCCTCCGGCTACACCCGCGCCGTGATGGTCAACAGCGTCGAACATGACGACTTCAACCAGTACAGCGCCCCGGACACGAACAAGCCGAAGCGAATTGCCGTTATCGTCACGCGGCCCGACGGGACGCCAATCGTCATAACCACCGTCCGGCTCAAAGGTTCCAACCGAGAGGACCTGGAGTAGCCCCGCCCCGCCCCGGCTGCGCCGCTGCATATAAACTAACTCCCCTGAATGCCGATACGTAGAGCAGGTACGACCACGGGCCGCGGGCGGTCTCCGCGCCGCGTCCGCTCGGGATAGAAGGGGCACGTTATGCCGTTCGGCAGCAAGGTTTCGCCCATTGGCGTCGACCTCGGCGGCACGGTCAAACTCGTGCAGTTCCGGACGAAGGGCGACACGTCCCCGCCGGAACTCCACGCCACGGGACGTGTCGAGGCCGGCGTTCCTGTGGACGCCGCGGGCCCGGCCGAGCCCGACGAGTTTGTCAGCGCCCTCAAGAAGGCCCTTTCCGCGGGCAAGTTCGGCTCGCGCCGCGCCGTCGTCGCTCTGCCCGCGTCCGAGGTGGACTTCCGTCCCCTCACGCTCCCGGTCGACGAGCATGACATCGGCAAGAAGGTGCGCTGGGAAGCCGAATCCTACCTTGCCGGATCGGCCGACGACCATCTCATCGACCACGTCGTTCTGGGCGAGGCCCGGACCGCAGGCGAACGACGACTCGAGGTGCTCGCCGTCTCCGCCGACAAGCAGCGCGTGCTCCCCCTGCTTGATCTGCTGGGGCGCGCCGGACTCACCGTCGACGTGATCGACATCGTGCCGCTGGCCCTGTGCCGCTTCCTGGGAGCTACCCGGAACGGGTCCGACGAGCCGATCGCCGCGATCGATATCGGCGCGCAATCCACGAGCGCCGTCATCATGGGCGGCGATGACTTGCGAATGGCCCGCCCCATCGACATCGGCGGCAACACGTTCACCGAGGCGATCCAGACCGCGCTCGAGATCAACATCGACGAAGCGGAGGTCCTCAAGTGCCAGCACGGCGCCGGGGCGCCGCGTAACACATCGCCCGACGCCGGTGGCCCGCCCGCGGCGGACGACGGCAGTAAGATCGTCAGCATCGTACACGACATCCTGCGGGAGAAGCTCGACCTGCTCGCGTCGGAGCTGCACAAGCTGTTCCGGTACTTCGCGGCCCAGAATCAGGGCCGCACGGTCGAGAAGGTCTTCCTTGTTGGCGGCGGCGGGGCGCTCAAGCGCCTCGACGCGCTGCTCACCGAACGACTCGGCACGCCGGTCGAAGCCGGCAAGCCTTTGACGCAGATCACGGGGCACGAGCCGGAACTGAAGCGCGGACACGAAGGGGCGTTCGCCGTCGCTGCCGGGCTCGCACTGAGGAGCGCGTGAGATGCAGAGCGTCAACCTGATGCCCCAGGGTTACGCGCAGGCCGAGCGGTCGAAGCGCCGCCTCCTCATCTCGTCGGCGGTCGTGATCGCCGTCGTCCTCGCCATGATCGGCTGCGCCCGTCTGATCGGCCAGCGGGTCGGCCAGAGAGAAGAGATGAGCGGGCTGCTCGAAGAGCGGCTGGCCGACCTGAAGCTCAACCAGACCGAACTGGCCAGGTACAACCACACGCTCGAGCAGCTCGCCCGACGATACGTGGTCGTGCAGACCGTGAACCGCAATCGCCGGTGGGCGTCCTATCTTGCGAAGCTCGCCGCCGCGGCCAACGACGAAATCGTTCTGACACGCGCCGACATCCGGCCCGTTGAACCGACCGTCGAGGCGCCGAAGCCGGGTTCGCTGATCCCCGATCCCGCGGCGAACGAAGAGGCGCCCGACAAGGTCAAGCCGAGAAAGCTCGTGCTTCGTCTTGAGGGCCTCGCGGCGTCGGCGACGGACATCACACGCTTCATCGGCGCCCTCAACGAGGCGGGTATCTTCGAGAAGGTCACGTTCAAGGGGTCGCGAACCGCCCAGCTCAACGGGAAGTCGCTGAGCAAGTTCGAGCTGGAATGCCCGATCCGCTACACCCCGCGTCGCCCGGCCGTTCGGCCCGCGGGTCCGCCCTCGATTCCGCTTGCCGCCAACACGCCGACGGTACTCTCGAAGGTGGCGCCCGCGATGACAGGAGGCGATGAATGAAGCTCACACGGTTCGATATCATCACCATTGCCCTCGTCGTCGTCGTGCCCGCGGCCGCTTACCTCGGCTACTTCAAGGGCCGCGTTGCGCGGCTGAACGAATTGAAGGGCAAGGAAGCGGAACTTGAGCAGCAGACCGCGAACGACCACCAGACCGCCGCCGACATCCGTGACGCGCGGCGGAATATCACCCGGCTCGAAGAGCGGCTCGACCGCTTCTTCGGGTCCGTGACCGGCCAGGACGAGGCCCACAAGGCCGTCGACACGATCCTTCAGAGCGCCAAGGAAGCCGGCGTCCGGATTGAGGCCGTGCGGCCGAG
The DNA here is from genome assembly GCA_964385685.1 of uncultured Planctomycetota bacterium. Classification (GTDB taxonomy): domain Bacteria; phylum Planctomycetota; class PUPC01; order PUPC01; family PUPC01; genus CAYLQD01. Next base: position 28,110 of record CAYLQD010000002.1, read on the forward strand.
CCCGGCGATCGAGGGGCAGACGCTCAACTGCCTGCCCATCTCGCTGACGGCCTCGGCCGAGTTCCCGAAGCTCTACGACTTCCTTCGCCGGGTCGAACACAGCAAGGTCATCATCACGGTCCATCAGATGGAGCTGGGGAGCGACCCCGTGTCAACTGTGTGCTCCGTCCGGCTCGAACTGCGCGTCTACTTCGCCAAGCCAACCACCGCCGGAGGAACGCACACGTGAGCGATCTCAACGCCACACCTCCGGCGCGCTCGAAGCCGGCCGTCTTCAAGAGCAAGAAGGAGCTCGTTGCTTTGGTCGTGGCGGCGTCCGTCTTCGCAGTGGTCATCTACCTGATGTACTTCAGGAAGAAGGGACCGGAGGTCCAGGTGGCTGAGCTGGCGGAGCCCGCCGCCGTCGCTGTCGCACCGGTCGACGCCGCAGCTCCCGCCCCCGTCGTGTTGGGGCCGTCGGTGCAGAACGTGCTTGCGTCCCTCAGCGAGGAGACCGATGCAGGGGCCGATGCCACGGCCGAGCCGGTCCGGAATCCGTTCCAGATGACCGCCGCGTTCCGCACGGTCGTCTATGGCGTCAAGGCGGTCCCGACGGTCGATAAGGGCCCCTCGAAGCCCGTCGTGCTGACGCCTGCGAACGCGCGCTCCGTGCTCAGCGGGATTCCGGGCGCACAGCAGGCGGCCGCAGCCGGCCTCGTCCTCGACGCCGTCATGATCACGGAGACCTGGCGTGGCGCCTCGATCAATGGAGAGATCATCCCGCTCGGCGAGACCTTCCTCGGCTTCACGCTGACGGATGTCGCCGAGGACCGCGTCACGCTGAAGCGCGGGAAACACCGCATCCAGGTGCTCGTGCGGCCGCCCGTCGGCCTGCACGGGCCCGGCGGCAAGCGCAATCGTGCATGGAGACTACCGAAATGATCACGACACACTTCTCCGACAGCCAATTGATGCGGGCAGGCGTTCTGGCGGCAGCCGCTGCCGTCGCCCTGCTGCTGGCCGGGCCTGCGGCGGCCCAGGATGCGCCGGCACCGGTGGACCCGGTTGCTCCGCCGACGCCCCCGCCGGCTCCCCCGGGCGATGACGCTCCGGTGGCAGGAGGCAATGATGCCGCCGCGAACGACAATACCCCGGCCGCGCTGGACGGGGCGCGCAACGTCACGATCTCGACCCGCAACATGGACCTCGTGGCGTTCCTCGAACTGCTCTCCGTCAGCTACAAGCTGAACATCGTCTCGCCCAAGGACATCACGGGCAAGGTCTCGGTGAACTTCTACGACGTGCCGCCGCTGGACGCGCTCGCCGCGGTGCTCGAAGCCAACGGCTATCAGTACGTGCTCAGCAAGACGGCCGGCCGGCCCATCGTTCGAATCCAGGCGATCCCGAAGATCGAGGGCGAGGTCCCCGTCATCATGCGGACGTTCGTGCTCAGCTATGCGTCGGCTGAGGACGTGAACAAAGCGGCCGCGTCGCTCCTGAGCAAGAACGGGACGATCACCGTCGCGGGCGGCCGCAACGCCTTCGTCGTCCAGGACCTTGCGGAGCGCGTCGAGCGCATCGTCGAGTTGGTGGCGGTGCTCGACGAGGCGCCGAAGCAGGTGATGATCGACGCCAAGCTGGTCGAACTCAGTGAGACCGACCTCGAAGAACTGGGCTTCAACTGGTCGATGTTTCAGAGCATGAATATTGCCGACATCACGGCGGAGGCGTCGTATGCGCGGGCGGCAACCTGGACGGACACGAAAATCACCGGCGTGCCGGACGCGGACACGCGCAACATCGTCACGACGACGGGCACGAACGTGGACCTGCGAGCCGGCATCCTGGCCGAGAACAACGCCCAGCTCATCCTCGACTTCTTCGACACGATGACGAACAGCCGCATTGTGTCGCGGCCCAGCATCCGGACGGTCGACAACAAGCCGGCCCATATCCTCTCCGGCCAGGTCGTTCCGATTCCGCTCTACGACTTCGCGAAGGATACGGGCGTCCGAACGCTCAGCGGCTTCCAGGACGAGCAGGTCGGCGTCGAACTGACGGTCACGCCGCACATCAACAAAGACGGCTACATCACGCTCGACGTGATTCCCAAGGTCGAGACCATCGACCGGTTCATCACCGTCGACGGCGACGAGCAGCGCCCGGTCACAAACACCCGTCTGGCCGAGACGACCATTCGCATCAAGGACGGAAACACGGCCGTCATCGGCGGGCTGACGCAGGCCAGCACGACGATCACGCGAACGGGCCTGCCCGGCCTCATGAACCTCCCCTTGATCGGCTGGTTCTTCAGCAACAAAACGACCGACATGGTCAACAGCGAACTCATCATCTTCCTGACGCCCCGGATCGTGGATACCGAGGAGGAGCCGATGAGCGGCGGCCAGAGGAAGCTCCACGAGGAGACCGAGGAGAGGCCGCTCCTCAAATAGGCGACCCGTCCGCACCGTTCGCACAGCTCCGCCCTGCCCCGCCCGCCTCAACTTGACACGGCGCGCGCCGATGGACTAGAATGCGCTCGATGGAGCGTCCGGCCCGCCACACCCTGTCGCAAGAGGAACGACTGCGCGCTCGCGCCGATTTCCGTCGATGCATCCAGGGTGGAGCGAGGTCGGCCGGCAGGTCGGTCGTCGTGTGTGTGTCGCCGAACGGATTGGGACGGACGCGCCTCGGCGCCGCATCCACACGCCGGCTCGGCAACGCCGTCCAGCGCAACCGGCAGAAACGGCTCGTTCGGGAGGCCTTCCGCCTGACCAAGCACGAGCTGCCGCAGGGACTGGACATCGTCGTCCTGCCCAAAGTGCCCTGGCGGGACCCGACGCTCGACGAACTCAAGACCGAGCTGCTGGAGAACGCACAGCGCGCGGCGTCGAAATTGCCGGAGGAGGCATGACGGAGGTGACGGCGGAACATCTGAATGAGCCGAACGGCGGCCCCGGCAAAGCCGAAAGGGGCGGCAGGCCGCGGGGCCTGACCGCTTTCCCCCGGCACGCGTTGATCGGCCTCGTCCGCGTCTACCAGTGGACACTCGGCGTCGTCCTGCCGAACTCCTGCCGCTTCAGCCCGACGTGCTCGCAGTACTTCATCGAAGCCGTTCGCAAGCACGGAGCGATCAAGGGCGCCTGGCTCGGCGTCCGCCGAATCCTGCGATGCCATCCGTATCACAAAGGCGGTCATGACCCGGTTCCCTGACGAGGAGACTCCGATGCCCATCGAAGGCAACTGCATCGTCGCACAGTCCGGCGGCCCGACGGCCGTCATCAACGCGAGCGCCTGCGGCGTCATCCAGGAGGCGGTGAAGACCGACTGTTTCACCGGCGTCTTCGCGGCTCACAACGGCATCCTCGGCGTCCTCGAAGAAGACATCTTCGACCTCGGTCAGGAGGACCCCGAGCAGATCGACGCGCTCAAGCGCTCGCCCTCCTCTGCCCTCGGGAGCTGCCGCTATAAGCTGAAAGGCCTCGACACGAACCGAGCCGACTATGAGCGCGTGCTCGAGGTCTTCCGGGCGCACGACATCCACACCTTCTTCTACATCGGCGGCAACGACTCGATGGACACGGCCCACAAGCTGAGCTTGCTCGCGGCCGAGATCGACTACCCGCTCACCGTGATGGGCGTGCCGAAGACGATCGACAACGACCTCGCCTGCACCGACCACTGCCCCGGCTACGGGAGCGTCGCGAAATACAACGCGACCATCACGATGGAGGCGGGCCGCGACACCGAAGCCCTCTACACGCACGACACCGCCTGTGTGATGGAGGTGATGGGCCGCAACGCCGGCTGGATCGCGGCCGCGATGGGCGTCGCACACCGCTCGCCGGAGGACGCTCCGCACCTCATCTACCTGCCCGAGATCCCGTTCAGCATCGAGCGGTTCGCCGCCGACTGCAAGAAGGTCCACGCGGAGCTGGGGCGTGTGTTCGTCATCGCGGGCGAGGGCATCAACGACGGCCGGGGCAACTACGTCGCCGAGCAGAAGGGCGACTTCGCCAAGGACGCGTTCGGCCACACGCAGCTCGGGGGCGTCGCCGAGACACTCAAGAGCATCATCCAGGACGAGGTCGGCATCAAGAGCCGCTACGTCAAGTGCGGGATCGCCCAGCGGAACGGGATGCACTTCGCCAGCCGGACCGACCGCGACGAAGCATATCTCGTCGGGCAGCGGGCCGTGCAGCACGCCGCCGAGGGCACGAGCGGACTCATGGTGACGCTCGAGCGGAAGTCGAGCGATCCCTACGTGTGCGAGACGGGGCTCGCGCCGCTCGAAGAAGTCGCCAACGGCGAGAAGAAGGTCCCGCGCGAGTTCATCAATGAGGAGGGGAACGGCGTCACGCAGGCGATGATCGACTACGTCGCGCCGCTGATGCAGGGCGAGGTCGAGATCAAGGTCGCGCCCGATGGCCTGCCCGAGTACGCTCGCTTCGAGCGGCACAATCTCAAGCAGAGGACGGCGCCCAGGACATAGCCGAGCCGGGGTATGAAGCCCCGCCCACCCACGCGGCATAGGCCGAAATCAAACTGGCGCCCGCCGATTGTGCCGAATAGAATATTCCGTCGTGTGGCGCATCTACGAAAGCGCCACCTTCGTTCGCGGGATACCGGGCAAGGAGCGGAGGAGCGCGGCATGTCGGAGAATCGAACGGGCGCCGGCATCACGGTGCCCCAAGCGGCCATCATCGTCGGTATCGTGCTTCTGCTCGTCTGTCTGACCACCCCGTTCTATTGCGCCGCCAAGATCACTTGGGTGGTCCAGCTTCTGACGCGTGGATGGGGAGGCATGCTGCTGATTCTCGGGGGGCTGGGGATCTGGCAAGAACGCCTCCGCCGACGCATGCTCGTAGAGGGCGAGGGCTAGGCCGGCGCGGTCGCGAGGCCCCTGCTCCGCCGGACCTCATTCCACTCTCGGTTCCGTTGCCTGGAAATAGTCGCGGACGAGGCGCGCGCGGTGCCGGGGAACGGCGCCCGTCGTGATCTGCCTTTCGGCGGCGCGGGCCGCAGCGTCGTAGGTGCGCCAGCCGTCGGCCGGGGGCGTCTGGCTGTCGCGCGGGAGATACAGGATGCCGGTCGCGGGTTCGCCCGAGTCGGCCGGCCGCCGCGCCGACGCGGCCACTTCAACGAGGTCCTCATCCGGCTCGGCGGCCCCTTCAATGGCTGGCCGTGCGGTGTCGGCGGCGCCCGCCATAAGCTCGGCCCGTGTGCGCGCGGCGATCCGCCCGGCGTATTCGTCTTGAAACTCGTGCTCCTTCAGCGCCGCATCAATCCGGTCAAGCTCGGCCTGCGTCGCACGGAGCAGAGCCACCGCGTTTTCGTCGGGATTCGCGAGCGTGTCGGCCGCGGCCTGGATGGCGCGCGTCAACTTCGCGTCGGCGCCCTCCTTCGCCATCTGCGCGGCCAGCGCCCGAAGCTTGTCGCTCAACTCGATTCGCCGCGCCCCATCGAGCGAGCCGTCGGCGAGCGCCTTTTCGACGTTGACCAGAGCGACACGCAGGGCGCCGACCCCACCCGACGCATCAGCGGCGGGCGTCGGCAGATCGGCGCCGGCCAGGATCCCCGCCGTCCGCTCTGCGTCGACCTGGACCGCCACCTGCCTGGCGACCGAGCGCTCCATTCGCCCGAGCAGGTCGAGCGGCGGGACGAACCAGACCGCAGCGAGGATGATGGCGGCCGGCGCGAGCAGCCGCATCGGCCAGGTGGCCGTCAGCGGGAAGACGTCGGCGGGGCGACTCCGCCGCGAGCGTTCGTCGGCGTCCCGTGCAATCGCTTCGGCCCACGCGTCGCGGCCAGCCAGTTCGACGGCGCTGGCGAGCCGGTCGCTCAGCCCGAGCCGGCGGTCGGCCTCGGCGGCTGCCCGGAGCCGGCCGATCCGGCCTCGCCAAACGAGCAGAACGCCGGCAGCGGGCAGCGCCGCCACAAACAACGCACCGACAGCGGCAGGCACATCCAGCGCGAGGAAGATGAGCTTATCGCAGAGGACGACGAAGGTCGCGGCGACCAGCGCAGCCAGGAGGCACACGGCCGCGAGCCGCGCGAACGCCACTGCACGCAGCCGCCACACGAACCGTCTGATTCTCCCTCGCAGGGCCATTCAAATCTCCGAGTCGCCTGATTCTGTAAACGATTCTGCCACGCCGAAGTTCGCAGTCAAGCTTGATTCTGCGGGATCCAGCGGCCGTAACGTCTTGCGGCCGGGGCGCGTGGGCGCTAGAATCCATAGTTGAAGGGACGGTTATGACCGGCCCCGGAAGAGAAGATAACGGAGCAATCCGATGCCGCATACAAACGAGACCATCTACCTCGACCACGCGGCCACCACGCCCGTGCGGCCCGAGGTCCTCGATGCCATGCTCCCGTTCTTCACGGAGCAGTTCGGCAATCCCTCGACGCTCTACTCCGTCGGGTCCGATGCGAGAGCCGCGGTCGAGACGGCCCGCGAGCAGATCGCGGCCCTCATCGGCGCCAGCCCGCGCGAGGTCTACTTCACGAGCGGCGGGACGGAAGCGGACAACTGGGCCATCCGCGGCGTCGTGGTTCGTGCGAAGGGCCGCCACGTCATTACGTCGAAGATCGAACACCACGCCGTGCTCGAGACGTGCCACGACCTCGAACGCGACGGCGTCGAAGTCACGTGGCTCGACGTGGACGGAGACGGCCTCGTCGGCTCGGACGATGTCGCGGCGGCCATCCGCGACGACACGGCGCTCGTGACCATCATGCACGCGAACAATGAGGTCGGGACGATCGAGCCGATCGCGGAGATCGCCGCCGTCGCGAGCGCACGCGGCGTGCCGCTCCACACCGACGCGGTCCAGGCCGTCGGCAAGATCCCCGTCGACGTCGCAACGCTCGGCTGCGGCCTGCTGTCGATCTCCGCGCACAAGATCTACGGGCCGAAAGGAGTCGGCGTTCTCTACATTCGCAAGGGGACGCGGATCGCGAGGTTCATGCACGGTGGCGAGCAGGAGCACCGCCAGCGATCGGGCACGCTCAACGTGCCCGGGATCGTCGGGCTCGGCAAGGCGGCGGAGTTGGCGCGGCTCGACCTCGACGCGGAGCAGGCACGCCTCACCGCCCTCCGCGACCGCCTCATCGGCGAGATCGAGCGGACCATCCCGGATTCGCTGCTCAGCGGGCCGCCCGACCGACGCCTGCCGAACAACGTCCACTTCTGCTTCAAGGGGATCGAAGGCGAAGGCATCATCCTGCGGCTCGACCACGCCGGCATCTGCGCTGCGACCGGCTCGGCCTGCACGAGTTCGACGCTCGACCCGTCGCACGTGCTGCTCGCGATGGGCCGCCCGCACGAGATCGCGCACGGCTCGCTCCGGCTCACGCTCGGCCGCAGCACGACGGACGCCGACGTCGACCGCGTCCTCGACGTGCTTCCCAAGACGATCCAACAACTCCGGGCGATGTCGCCCCTGTACACGCCCGGCGAATGCGACTGCGAAGGCGGCTGTTCGACCAGCGAGAATAACTAGGCACTGGCCATTGGAGCATTGTGATGAGCGAACAATACACCGAAGAGGTGATGAAGCACTTCCTTGAGCCCCATAACGTCGGTCAACTTGAAGCGCCCGACGGCATCGGCAAGGTCGGCAACCCGGTGTGTGGCGACATCATGGAGATCCAGATCAAGGTCGAGGACGAGCGGATTGTTGATGCGAGATTCCGTACGTTCGGGTGCGGCGCCGCCATCGCGACGTCGAGCATTCTGACCGATATGGTCAAGGGCAAGACGCTCGTCGAGGCGCTCGAGATCACGAACGAGGATGTGACGCAGGCGCTCGGCGGCCTGCCCGCGCGGAAGCGTCACTGTTCGGTGCTTGCCGAAGAGGGCCTGCACGCGGCGGTCAAGGACTACCAGGAACGCCGCCAGGGCAGGATCAAGAGCGGCGACGAACCGGCGAGCCGCTGCTGCCTCGACGAGACCTGCGACCTCTGCAAGCTCATCGCCGAACGCGGCGAGGAGATCGCGAAGAAGCACGAAGCGGAAGACCATTGAGCATGCAAGCCGACGGGACCCTCCTCGGCCTCTGGCGCGCCGCCGTCGCGGACAGCGTCCCGCGTACCTTCGCCATCCACAACGACCGCGAGTACACCTACGGCGAGATCGACATCGCGTCGAGCGCTCTGGCGGGAGCGCTGCGCGCGGACATCGGCCTCGAGCCGGGCGAGCGGATCGCCTTCGTCGTCCCGAACTGCATCGAGTTCGTCATTGCCTATGTCGCGGCGATGAAGGCCGGGCTGACGGCGGTCCCCGTCAACGTGCGCCTGGCAGCCGACGAAATGAAGTTCATTCTGTCCGACGCGGGCGCCGCCGCGGTCTTCGTCCACGCCGACACGCGGGGACCGGTCGAGGCCATCCTCGACGGCGTGCCCGACGTGCGCCGCCGCATCGCCGTTGGGTTCTCATCGGACCTATGCGACTCATACGATGCGTTGGTCCGATCCGCTCCGCTCGCCCACCCGGCCGAGCCGGCCCCTGATGACGTCGTCGCCATCATCTACACCTCGGGCACGACGGGCCGCCCGAAGGGCGCGATGATCACGCACGCCAACGTGGCCTTCAACGCGAAGTCGGCCGAACTCGGCCTCGGCTTCAGGCCCGACGACCGCCACATGCTCGCCGTGCCGCTTTTCCACGTGACCGGGCTCAACACGATCCTGCCCGCGGTGCTCCTGCATCGCAGCAGCGCCGTCATCACGGCGAGCCCCAGCCCGCTTGAGCAACTTCGCCTCGTCGAGCGGCATGCCGTCACAACCCTCCTCGGCGTTCCGACGCTCTACATTATGATGGCCGGGCTCAAGAACATCGCCGAGATGAACCTCGACTCGCTCCGCCTCATCGGCTACAGCGGCGCACCGATGCCGGCCGAGGCGGTCGAGAAGCTCCGCGATCGCTTCCCCGGCACCGACCTCCACAACTTCTACGGCCTGACGGAGACAACGTCGATCGCTAGCGTGCTGCCCGCGAAGAACGCCCTCTCCCACGCCGCGTCCATCGGGAAGCCCGTCGACCGGGTCGAGTTCATGATTGCCGGCGACGACGGAAGCGAACTCCCGGCCGACGAGGTCGGCGAGCTGTGCATCCGCGGCGGCAATATCTTCAAGGGATACCTCGACCGGCCCGAGGCGACGGCCGAGGCGTTCTTCGGCGACTGGTTCCGGAGCGGCGACCTCGCCCGGATGGACGACGGCGGCTTCGTCTTCCTTCAGGGCCGCGCGAAAGAAATGATCATCGTCGGCGCCGAGAACGTCTACCCGGTCGAGGTCGAGAACGTGCTCTGCTCGCACCCGGCGGTCCGCGAGGCCGCCGTCGTCGGCGTGCCGAGCAAGGTCTTCGGGGAGTTGGTTCGCGCCGTCGTCGTGCTGCGAGAGGGCGCGGAGGCAGGTGAGTCCGAGATTCGGAAGCACTGCTCGAAGCGGCTGGCCACGTTCAAGGTGCCGCACAAGGTCGACTTCACCGACGCCCTCCCCCGCAACCCCTCCGGCAAGGTCGTCAAGCGCTGGCTTGCGGACCGATAGGCCGCGTTGAAGGCGTCCGGCGGAGAGGGGACGCCGATCGGACTCAGGGCGCCTTCTTCGCGGCGGGTGGCGGGCCGAGCTGGAGATTGCGGATCAGGAGCGGGCCGCCGGCCTCGAGGAAGATGCCAAGCCGCCCGTTGGCACGCTGGTCGACCTGCAGAGCGCCCTTGTCGGGCTCGTCGTTGATTCGGAAACTGACCTTGCCCCCGTCGACCGTGACCCGCATGCGGTTCCATGTGTTCGGCTTGACGCGCACGTCGCGCACGGCACGGATCCGGACGCCCGTGCGGCCGTCCTCGAGGAAGCTCTCATACCAGACGCCGTCGAGCACCTTGTAGCCGCGGGACTTCTTGTCGCGCCGCAACTGCACGTCGACCACGGTGTCGAATTTCCAAAGCTGCTCGGGCGGAAGGTCTTTGCCGAGCACGAACGTCTGATCGCCGATCTTGACGCGAGTGTCTCGAAGGGCCTTCCGTCGGCCCTCGCTGAAGACGGTGTCGAGCAGCCGAATCCCCCACGCCAGGTCGCGGCGGTCGAGGAACTCGAACTGAAACTCGGACTCGGCCCATCGGAAGTCCTTGTTCACGAGCATTCCGCTTCTCAGAATGATCGTGGTGCCCTTGGCCTGGCGGTCGTATTCCAGACTCGGGCCGCCCCAGCCGTGCCGGTCGAATTTCATCTCGTGGGACTTGCAGCCGACGGCGGTCGCGAGGAGCGCCGCACAGGCCGCCAGCAGGAATACGTGTCGGTTCATCGGTCTCTCCCTGTGAATCAGAACACGAACCACCCGATTCTACGGTGGGCGCGATGCCCGAACAAGCACGATTTCGCCTGGCCCGCCCCCACTTGCCGCCGCCGTTCAGGCCCGTTCACGGGCCTTTGCGAGGAGCTTTAGCTCCGAGTCCAGGCCCGGCCTTTGAGGCCGGGTGAGGCGGACGGGCGCTTCCCTGCGGCCAAAGCCCCGTTCACGGGGCTTTTCCGGCATCACGGGGTAGCGGCTTGAGCCCGTCGGGGAAGCCCCGTGAACGGGGCTGCATCGGGGGGGGACGGCCCCACGTGCGACCCCCGCTCAAAGCGGGGGCCTGGACTCGGCCCTGAAGGGCCTCGCGAAGCGGCGTGAACGCCGCTGAAACAATGGTTCACGAAAATGAGGGCGGGTCAGCATTTCGCCCCGCACGGGCACGCGCGACTAACCTTTGGTATAGACGTCCCGAAGCTGTATAATCGGGGGGTTGGCGGCGGTGTTCGATGGCAACGCCCCGCAGGTATGCAAGAGGAGGAACCGACGTGATAAAGCTGTTTCTCCTGCTGACGGCCCTGATAATCCTGGCCGGTGGCTGTTCCGACATCTGGCCGTGGCCGCCGTAGCCCTGAGCGGCGCTGGCGTCTGTCCGAAGGGACCGGCGGCTCTGAAGCGCCGCCGGACCGACTCCGGTGGGCCGCTGTCCGAACCTTCTAGGCAAGGAGAACTAAACATGATCAAGCTCGCTATCGTGCTGGCGACCCTGATGAGTCTGGCCAGTGGTTGTTGGTCGGAGATCTGGCGGTTCTGACGTTCCGCCCGGCGATTCCACGGGCTCTTGCCCGAAGCTCTGCGCGTGGGGAACCTCCCATGTCCAAGGTGCTTCTGCTGCTGCTCGCCGTCCTGGCTGCCCTGATCGGCGGCTGTTCCGAGCTCGGCCCGATGTAGCGCGCTCCGCCGGGTCTGGGAACACGTACCGATCCCCTTCCGCCGAAGACGGAAGGGGCTTCCGGTACATGTCCCCGTCCGGTCCCCGTCCGCCGCCGACTCGCCCCGCTCTCGCGAACTGCGCCCTCCCCCCGCCCGTTCGTTGCATTAGGCCCAAAAAGCCTTAGAATAGGGTTCTGAGGAGTACGTGCATCATGCTCAAGAACCACACGTGGCCGATTGCCCTCGTCTGTGTCGCGGCCCTGCTGTGGCCGGCCGTCGGTCGCGCCGCGGAGCCGCAGATGGTGACGCCGGCGGTGCAGAAGGCCGTCGGCAAGGCGCTCAGTTACTTGAAGCGCACGCAGAACAGCGACGGGTCGTGGGGTTCGTCGAGCTACGGCCGCCATCCCGCAATCACGGGCCTCGGCGGCATGGCCATGATGGCCGGGGGCAACCTGCCCGGCCGCGGCAAGTACGGCCGGAACGTCGAGCGGTCCGTCAAGTACCTGACGCGGAACGTCAACCCGTCGACCGGTTTCATCGGCGGCCGGAGTAGCGGCGGGATGTACGGGCACGGCTTTGCGACCCTCTGTCTGGCCGAGGCCTACGGCATGATGCCGAGCGCCGATCTGCGGAAGAAACTGCGCCTGGCCACGCGCTGCATCATTCGCAGTCAGCGGCCCGACGGCGGCTGGCGATACGACCCGCGGCCCTACGGCAGCTCCGACCTGTCCGTGACGATCTGCCAGGTCATGGCGCTGCGAGCGGCCAACAACGCCGGCATCAAGGTCGGCAAGAACACGATCAACCGCGCGGTCCGCTACACCAAACAGAGCGCCGGCTCCGACGGCGGGTTCCAATACATGCTCAACTCGGGCGGCTCGTCATTCGCTCTGACCGCGGCCGGCGTGACGTGTCTCTACGGCGCCGGGCAGTACGACACCAAGGAGGCGAAGCGCGGGCTCGGGTACCTGAAGAAGCACCTCACCCGCTACCGCGGCCAGGGACGCTACGGGCACTACTTCTACGGCCACTACTACGCGGCCCAGGCGATGTATCAGGCGGGCGGGAAGCACTGGGCGTTCTGGTATCCGAAGGTCCGCGACCAGCTCGTGAGGAATCAACTGTCGAACGGGAGCTGGCAGTCGCACGTCGGCAACACCTACGGGGCGGCGATGGGGGCCCTCATCCTGCAGGTTCCCTACGGCTACCTGCCCATCTTCCAGCGGTAGCCGGCGCGCCCGCGAGGAAAGCGCAATGACTCCGGACCGCGTGCAAAGCAAGATTCATTCGCTCCGGCGCCTGCTGCGGCGGCTGGTCGTCATGGCGGGCGTGTCGCGCGTCCTCCTCATCCTCCTCGGCATCGCCGCCCTCTGCCTGCTGTCCGACTGGACGTTTCGCCTGTCGCCCGGCACACGCATCGCGCTGGCGCTGGCCGGGCTGGTCGGCCTGACGGCGGCTGCGTGGCGCTTTCTGCTTCGGCCGCTCCTCGTCGCCATGCCCGACGACCAGCTCGCGCTGCTCTACGAACGCGAGTTCCCGGAGTTGTCCGGGGCGATGGTCAGCGCCATTCAGCTCGCGCGAGACGCCGGCCCCGCGTCCCCATCGATGGTGTCCGCCGTCATCGGCCATGCGGAGGAAGCGAGCGGCGAGGTCGTGCCGGCGCGCGTGCCCCGGCGGACGAAACTGAACCGGCTCGCCGCTGTCGCCTTTGCCGCTGTCGCCGCGGCGATCACGTTCGCGCTCGCGGCGCCGGGCGCCGCCGAGACGTTCGCCCGACGCTACCTCGATCCGTTCGGGCCGTCCGAATGGCCGCGCAACACGCGGCTCGTCATCGAGGTCGCGGGCTCGACGGACGCCGAGGTCTCCGTCGCCCGTGGCGAGCAGGTGGCGATCCGTGTGACGGCCCACAACGCCCGCAACTCGCCGCTCTGGAGCCCGCCCGGCAAGGTCTGGCTCGACTACCAGTTCGGGTCCGACGAGACCGAGTCGCGGCCGATGCGGCGGACCAAGTCGAACGTCCACGAAGCGTATTTCAATGACCTGCTCGAAGATCTCGTCGTACGCGCCCGCGGCGGCGACGGTCAGGTCGGCCCCGTGCACGTCAACGTGGTCGAGCTGCCCCGCGTGGTCGAGGCCTGGCTTTCGTTCGAGTATCCGAAGTACACCGGCCTGCCGCCCACTCGGCCCAGCCGGTCGATTCAGGAGGTCCGGGCCATTGTCGGGACGCGCGTGCACGTCCACGTGCGAGCCAACGCGGCCGTCCGGGACGACGGCGCCGCGATCCGGGTCGACCCCGACGCGACTGTTCTGCTGGCCCCCACGGGCGACGACGGGCCGACATACGAGGGGACGTTCGTCCTCGCGTCCGGGATGAAGCGGTTCCGAATCGAACTCGCCGACGCGAGCGGCCTGCGGAACAGAAACCCAAGGACGTTTCCCCTTCACGTCGTCGACGACAAGCCGCCGAAGGTCAAGGTGCTGCGGCCCGGCGGCCAGATCCGCTGCACACCGTTCGCCACGCTGCCCCTCGAGGCGACCATCAAAGACGACCTCGGCGTGCGCCGCGCCTGGCTGCGCTACCTGACCGACCCGAAACGGCCCGCCCGGCGGCAGGCGCTCGAACTGATCGGCTCCGACCCGCGCGACGCGCCCGTCCGCGCCCGGTGGGACCTGTCCTCGCTCCGCCTGAAAGTCGGCCAGACGCTTTCGTATCGCGTCGAGGCCAATGACTTCCGCGACGTGTTTCCCGAGGGCTCGGATCAGAAGGAGCAGGTTGGCCGCTCGGACGAGTATGTCGTGCGGATCGTATCGTCGGCCGATCTCGCCAATGAACTTGATCAGCGGCTGTTTGCGCTCCGCGACCAATTGAAGCAGGCAAAGACGCAACAGGCGGCCGGCCGGCGCGAGATCAATACGCTCCTCCGCAAGATCTCCGAGGGACAAGCGCTGACGAACGAGGATCGCGCGCTCGCGTCCCGCGCCGAGAACATCCAACGCGAGTTGTCGCGCCGCGCCGGCCGGATCGGCGCCGAGGTCGGCCGCGTCCGCGAGCGAATGCAGGACAACCGGATTGGCAGCTTCGCCGACCGCCGCCGGCTGGACGACGTGCGGGCGTCGCTCGACGACATTGCCGACAACGCGATGCCCCGAGCGGCTCAGTTCATCAAGAACGCCCGCAAGGACCTCACGAGCCGCGACGGCCGAACGAATCTCCAGACGGCCGCCGGGATTCAGCAGACGATTCTCACGCGGATGGAGAAGATCATCGCGGCGATGGCCCACAATGAGGACATCGATAACCTCGTCCGCGCCGCGCGCGAGCTTCTCCGCAAGCAGCGGGCCATCAAAGCAGGCACGGCCGAACTCGCCCGGCGGGGAACGTTCGGGAAGCCGCTCAAGGAGCTGACCCCGGTCGATTTCGCCGCCCTGAATCTCCTCGTGCGCAAGGAGAACGGCGCGAGCGACGACATGCGGAACCTCGAGCAGGAAATGCTGAACGTCTATCAGCGGCTGAAGGAGCGGGACGCGAAGCGGGCGGAACTCGTCCAGCAGGCGCAGCTCGGGGCCAGCCGCGACCAGATCCGCGTGATGATGGACGCGGCGGCCGCCAAGCTGGCGGTGAACCGCGTCGGCCTTGCCGCCGAGCACCAGGACATTGCCATCAAGGGCCTCGAGCGCCTGCTCGAACGGCTCGAACAGGCGCGCGAGGAGGCCGGCGGCGACGAAGCCCTTCAGCAGGCGATCCACGACGTCGACGACGCCATCGGCGAGGTCGAGCGGCTCCGCAAGCGACAGGAGGGCCACGCCGCCGACGCCGGCGAGATCAACGCGAACGCTGAGCAGGCGAAGCGACTCAAACAACTCCGCCGCGAGCTCAAGAAGCTGCGCGAGGAGCAGGAGCAGAACCGGCTCGACGCGAAGGACGCAGCCAAGTTGCGGGCGGCCGCGGCCAAGGCCGCTCAGCACGCCGCCCGGGCTCAGGGCCTGAAGGACGGGCTGGACAAAGAGGCGAAGGCCGCCGCCGCGCAGCGCGCCCCGCAAAGCAAGGATATTGAAAAGGCCGCCGACGCGACCGGCGAGGCCCGAGCCAGGACCAGCGCCGCCGGCGAGGCCATGCGCCGGGGCGACGGCGAGAAGGCACAGCCGCCCGCCGCCGATGCGGAGCGCAAGCTTGGCGAGGCCGGCGAACACATCGACCGCGCGATCGAAGCCATCGAGAAGCAGCGCCTCGCCGACACGCGGGAGGCGGCCCTCAAACAGGGCGAGACCGCGAAGGAGGCGGCGCGGGTCGCCGCCAAGCTCGGCCGCCTCGCCAAAGAGAACGAAAGCGCCTCGCGGCAGGCGTCGACCGAACTGGGGAAGGCCGGCGGCAAGGTCGGCGAGGCCGGGCAGGACATGCAGGGGGCGCAGGCCAACCTCGACCGGAATGACGCCGGGACTGCGGAGGAGAACGCGACGGAGGCCGCCAGGAAGCTCCGCGACGCGGAAGCTGCGCTCAAGAAGCTTCGCGACGAACTTCGCGAGAAGCAGAAGCAGCAGACGCTGCTCACGCTGATCGTCGAATTGCAGCCGATGCTTCAGAAGCAGATCGAGATCAACGACGAGACCCGGCGGATCGACGCCGCGGCCGCGGGCCGCGATTCATCCGAACCCACGCGGCCCGAGAAGGTCCGGCTCGGGCAGCTCGCCGCCGACGAGGGCGGCCTGGGCTCGAAGGCGTCCGAGCTGCTCAAGAAGGTCGAGGGCGAGAGCGCCCCGGTCTTCGCCTGGGCGTTCCGCAAGGTCACGAAAGACGCCGACGAGGTCCGCGAGCGACTCGCCCGTTTCGAGACCGACGCCTACACGCAGGATCTCGGGAAGGATATCGCCGACACGCTCCAGATGCTGATCGACGCGCTCAAGCGGGAGCAGCGGCGGTCGCAGCGGGCCGGCCACGCCGGCGGACAAGGCAGCCATGCCGGAGGCAAGCCGGTCCTGGTCCCGCCGTCCGCGCAGCTCAAGCTCCTGAAGCTGCGCGAACTCGTGATTCATAACCGGACCAAACGCGTCGAGCTGAAACGGCTGCTCAAGCCCGGGAAGAAGCTGACGCCGCTCCAGAAGAAGCGGGTCCGGAAGCTGGCTCAGGAACAGGCCGACCTCGCCGGCCTCACGACCGAACTGGCCGAGGCCCTCGAGCGCGCGGCTCGCGAGGCCCAGCAGGCCCAGGAGGAAATGCCGTGAGACATCCGCCATTCTCCAGTCTTCGGATTCTGATTATTGTCATCGTGCTGAGCGCTGCGTGCGCCGCGAATGCCGCCGAGCCCGTCGAGCCGGAGGCACCGGCGCCGAAACCGGAAAACCAGTTCGACAATCCCGTCCGGAAGATCTCCGACCTGATGACAAAGGCAGGGAAGCTGCTCGAGACGCTCGAAACGGGCGAGCCGACGCAAGAGGAGCAGAAGAAGATTCTTGCCGAACTCGACCGGCTCATCGAGATGGCAGAGAAGTCGTCCTCTTCGTCGTCGAGCCGGCAGCAGCAACAACAGCAGCAGCAACAGCAGATGCCGCAGCAGCCGAAGAACGCCGGGGCGGGCGGGGGCAGTCGCCCGGCTCAGGACGAGACGGACAATCTTCGCCCCACCACGGGCCGGCCCGGTTCGGGAGCGCCCGACCTGCGCGAAATCTGGGGCACCCTCCCGCAGAAGACGCGCGACGACGTCGATCAGCTCCTCCAGGAGAAGATCCCCGCCAAGTACAAGAAGCTGATCGACCGCTACTTCAGGGCGTTGTCCGAGGAGAAGTGAGCGCGGCGTGGCCGACGATACCACCTACGAGCGCATCCTGGTGATGGCCCCGTCGTGGGTCGGCGACGTCGTCATGGCGACCCCGGCCATCCGGGCGCTGCGGCGCCGGTTCCCCGACGCGCGCATCACCGCCCTCGCCCGCCAGGCGGGCGCGGACGTTCTCGAGCACAATCCCCACCTCGACCGGATCATTGCGTCGGACAAACGGGGCGTCGGCCCCGAGAGCGCCGGGCTCCGGCAGCTCGTCCGCCTGCTCCGGCGAGAGCGGTTCGACCTTGCCGTCGTGCTGCCGAACTCGTTTCGCACGGCGCTCTGGGCGCGGCTCTCGGGCGCGCCGCGGCGCGTCGGCTACGCACTCCAGTGGCGCTCGTTCCTGCTCACCGACCGACTGGCCCCGCCGCGCGAGAACGGGAAGGTCGTGCCGATCAACATGGTCGATCGCTACCTGGCGGTGTGCGAGCGGATCGGCTGCACCGACCTCTCGCAGCGCGAGGAGCTCTTCGTCGGTGAGGAAGAGACGGCCGCCGCTGATGGCATCCTCTCAGGGCTGGGCGTCGGAGCCGATGACGAGTTGATCGTCCTGATCCCCGGCGCGTCCTACGGCCCGGCGAAGCTCTGGGGCGCGGCCAAGTTCGCGGCGGTCGCCGACCGGCTCATCGAGCGCCGCGGCTGCAAGGTGCTCGCCCACGTGGGGCCGGGCGAGGAGGCCGTTGGGGCGGAAGTGGTCGCGGCATCCGAGCGTGGCGTGCTGCTCGCGCCGCCCGGCGCCGTCGACCTGAAGGTGCTGAAGGGGGTGATCAGCAGAGCGGCTCTTCTGATTGCCAACGATACGGGGCCCCGCCACTACGCGGTCGCGTTTGGCGTACCCGACGTGGTGATCCTCGGCCCGACCAGCCGCCGCTACATCGACGTGAACCTCGACCGCACGGAGCTGCTCCAGGCGGACGTCGCGTGCGGCCCGTGCCAGCTCAAGGTCTGCCCCACAGACCATCGCTGCATGAGGCTCATCACGCCCGACGACGTCCTGTCCGCCGCCGAGCGACTCCTGGCGGCGACCCAGGCGCCCGGGGCGCACATTCCTCCCACGCAAGAAGCCGGCAAGTGAAATCAGGGGTTGGCTCGGCGACCCGCTACTTCGGGGCGACCTCAGCCGGCGCCTCCGTCTTCTCGGCGGGCGCCGCTTCGGCGTCCTCCGCCGAGGCCTCTTCAACGGCGAACCGGATCTCGACACGGCGGTTCTTGGCCCGGCCCGCGGCCGTGTCGTTCTTTGCGATCGGCCGTTCGCTGCCCCAGCCGCGGAGGACCAGGCGCTTGCCCGGAACGCCCTTGCTGATGAGCACGCGGCCGACTGCCGCGGCCCGCGCGAGCGACAGGCCGAGGTTGTCGGTGTACTTCCGCCGCGCCTCAAGACTGGCGACGGGCGAGTTATCACTGTGGCCGTCGACGTAAACGGGGCCCTTCGTCGCGGCGAGCGTCTTCGCGAGCGCTTGCAGGTTCGCCATCGCGTCGGGCGCGACCTTCGCACCGCCCAGCGCAAACGAGACGGTCGCCTGAATGCCGCCCTCCTTGTCGATCCGGACGCCGGGAATCTGCCGGATCCGGTCGACGAATGCGCCCCCGAGCGCGTCGTATTTCTTCTGGGCGTCCGCCGCCTCGGTCTTCGCGGCCGCCAGTTGGTTGGTCAGTTCCTTCTCCCGGGCCGCCGCCTTGTCGACGAGGACCTGGAGTTCGCCCTTCTCCGTCTCTTCGGTGCGCAGTTTCTCGGCATAGGCCGTTGCGTTGGCCTTGGCCGCCTGGATCCGGGTCGTCAGCTCAGCCACCGTGTCGTCGTGGGTCCCCTGCGTCACGCAACCGCCTGCCGACACCGCCAGAACGGCAAACCACATCATGACTACGCGCAACATATCCGCTTCTCCCTTCTAAACGACCGCCCTGCGACCCACTCCGTGTGGGTCTAGCTGACGGTTTTCTCGGCGAGGAAATCGATAATCGCCCGGTAGGGCGAGACGTCTGGAGCCGTGTCGGTCACGAGCCCGTAGAAGAACGGGACGGCGAACAACAGCATCACGAAAGTCAGAATCGAGATTATCAGGAACACAGGCGACACAGAGACCGCGGCCGCTTCCCGGTACTGCTGCGACCGCCTGGGCGCCGTGACTCCGGCCGTGACCGATGCCGAGACCTCATCCGTGGTGATGTCCAGCTCGTCGGTCGCGACGCCGGTATCCTGGAAGCGCAGGGGCTCCTCAGTCGCGACCGTATCAGCATCCGGCGGAGCGACGGGCTCGGTGGGCGACCCAAGGTCGTCCGGGCGGATTTCCTGCGTCGCCATCTCGGTGGCCTCGTCCTCCTCGAGGAGCGTCGGCGGCGGTGGCGGCACGAGGGTCTCTCCCTCACCCAGGATGTCGGTGTCATCCTGCTCCCCGCCGACCGTCGGCACAATCGTCTGCGCGGTGTCGTCGATCGTGTCCTCATCGGCGATTTCAATGGTGGGCACGACAGTCTGTGCGGTGTCGACTCCGGCGGCATCGCCGCCGGCCGCATCGTCGAGCCCGAGGAAGTCGGCCCCGGTTTCCTGTCCGATCCCGGTCAGGAGCTCGGTCTCCTCGGTCTCGTGCTTCGCGGGCTTGACCTCCGGCCCCGGCATGACCTCCTCGATCTCCGGCTCGGCAGACGGCACGGTGTCCGCGCCGATGTCGTCGGAGTCGATGACCATCCCGCCGACGTGCGTCTCGCGGCTCTTCTTGAGATCGAGCACGTCCGTGCGGCGGAACTTGAGGGAATCGTCGTCACGGAAGGCGCGAATCTCGCCCTGTGCGACGAGCGACCGGAGTTCGTGTGTTGCCATCTGAAGCTCGGCGAGAGCTTCGTCGAAACTGAGGAGTTCACCACCCACCTTAATGCCCTCACATCTAGTGCGGTTCGGCCGACGTCGCGCGTCAGGCCCGGCCCGCCGTCATTACTTCTCCGATCGCTTCTCGAAGCGCTTCTTGACCTGCGCCGGCGTGTGCACGCTCGACGGCACTCGCCGCCCCTCAAGCTCATACGGGTACGGCGTCAACTGCGAATAGAGAGCGTCCCACCGACAATGCCGCCCGGCCAGGAATTCGAGGTCGCCGCGGTAGCGGCTCGTGCTTCGCCCCGTCCCGGCGCGCCGGTAGAAGGCATAGACCAAGAGCACCTCTTTGTCCGTATTGAACATGTAGAGAAGACTCTCGCCGGACTGGATCGTCGACGTGACCAGAATCCAGCTGCCCGAAGCGCTTCCGCCGCCGCCTTGGGCCCGCGCGACCGATTGCTCGCTCGAGAGCCACGAGGCAAGCGCGGCGACCAACGAGACCACAAGAACAATCATGAGCATCCTGAGCAGCCGTTCGATCTTCATGGCAGGACTCCTAGCTTGCGGGCCGCGCAGACGCGCCGCCCTGGGGATTATAGCGCACATCACGGAAACGAGGCAAGCCCTTTTGTCAACCTTTCATTCTCGGGCGTGGCCCGCCCCTCCACTCCCTTATACACGGGCGCACGGTCTTTCTAGCATTGTTTCCGGCGGCGGGACGCGAAAAGGGCGCACGGCCCCCGCGTCGCGAGCGCGAGGCCCGCGGCACGAGGGCGGCTCCCCCGCTTCAATCGCTGTTGCGAGCTAGTGTTCCGACACCTTGCCGTAGGCGTCCTTGAGTTCGGCCGGCAAATGGAGGTCCTTCGGCGGGGCCTCCTTTTCCAGCGGGTAGGGATAGGGCCTCACCCTCGAGTAGAGCGCGTCCCACTTGCAGTGGCGGCCGGCGAGGAACTCGAGATCACCGCGGTAACGACTCGGGCCGCGCCCGGTGCCCGGGCGGCGGTAGTAGGCGTAGACGAGCAGCACCTCTTTGTCGGTATTGAACATGTAGAGCAAGCTCTCTCCGTTCTGGATCGTGGATGTGACGAGTATCCACTGGCGCGCGGCGCCGCCCGTGTCGGCCTGCGCCACGTTCCCTTCGCTCGACCACCACGCAGTGAACACTGCAAGCACTCCAACGACAAGCATCACCAGCACGATTCTCGTCAGGGTCTCCAGCTTCATCGCACTTCCTCCTACCAGACCCGCCCATATCTTGCACGGCCCGGCGCCGTTCGCCGGCCTCTACCCTCCTATACACCCGAAAGGGGCGCGGACATGCATCCGAAGGAGTGCGCAGCAGTTACGTGTTCGGGGTGTGTTGCCGAACGATTCAGGCGGACGACGATTTCGCCATCAGGTAGTCGTGCATGGCACGTGCGCACCGCAGCCCTGCGCCCATGGCGAGGATGACGGTCGCCGCGCCGGTGACGATGTCGCCGCCGGCATAGACGCCCTCGCGTGACGTGCCCCCCGTCTCGGGGTCGACGCTGATATACCCGTACTTGTTCGTGTCCAGGCCCGGGGTCGCGCCGGTGAGAAGCGGATTGGCTCGGTTCCCGACCGCGACGATCACGGTCCCGGCCTCGATCGTGAACTCCGAGCCCTCGATGGGAACGGGCCGCCGCCGCCCGCTGTCATCCGGCTCGCCCAACTCCATCCGGAGGCATTCCACGGTCCGGACGCGGTGACCGTCGTTGCCAATGAAGCGGACGGGGTTCGTGAGGAGTTCGAAGACGACGCCCTCTTCCTCCGCGTGGCCGACCTCCTCCACGCGGGCGGGCATCTCGGTTCGCGACCGGCGGTAGACGAGCCGGACCTCGTCGGCTCCGAGCCGCACGGCCGTCCGGGCGGCGTCCATGGCGACGTTGCCGCCGCCGATAACGACCACCCGGCCGCCGCGGGCGATCGGCGTGTCGTGCGTGTCCAGATACGCCTTCATGAGGTTCGACCGCGTGAGGTACTCGTTCGCCGAATAAACCCCGAGCAGATTCTCGCCCGGAACGCCCAGGAACGTCGGCAGGCCGGCACCGACGCCGATGAAGATCGCCTCGTGGCCCCGGTCGAACAGGTCGTCGATCGTCAGCGTGCGACCGACGACGACGTTCGTGCGAATCTCCACACCGAGCTGCCGCACAAAATCGAGTTCCCGCTCGACAATGGCCTTTGGCAGACGGAACTCGGGGATCCCGTAGGCCAACACGCCGCCCGCCTTGTGGAACGCTTCGAGGATCGTCACGCTATGCCCGCGCCGCGCGAGTTCGGCCGCGGCCGTCAGCCCGCCGGGCCCCGAGCCGATAACGGCTGCGCGATGTCCCGTCGGCGCGGCCCTCTCGATATCGGCGACTGCCCCCTGCTTCGCCTCCCAGTCCGCCGCGAACCGCTCGAGCCGCCCGATGGCGACGGGCTCGCACTTCTTGCCCAGCACGCAGACATCCTCGCATTGCGACTCCTGCGGGCACACCCGCCCGCACACGGCGGGCAGGCAGTTCGATTCCTTGATGATTCGAATCGCCGCGGCGATGTCGCGGTCAGCTATCTGCTTGACGAAGCCGGGGATGTCGATCTCGACGGGACAGCCGGCGACACAGGGCTTCTTCTTGCACGCCAGACACCGCGACGCCTCGCAGACGGCGGTCTCCTCGTCGTACCCCAGAGCCACCTCATCGAAGTTCTTCACCCGCTCTTCAGCCGGCCGATGCGGCATGCGGTGCCGGTCGGGTCTCGCTTTGCCCAATCTCCTTCGCCTCCTCCCCCACCAGAGGGGGCGACATTCTACCCGAAACGCCGACGAGCGCAAGGCCCGTCACCGCGCGAGGGGTCTTTCAGGCGGTTCGCGCCGCTCGGCACGGCTCGGCGGCGCCGGGGCGCTTGGGGCGCCTGTGTTTCAAAATGAGACGCGGAGCAGGTCGAATTCATAACCGCACTACTCGGCGTATGTTGCGGCCCGAGTATGAGGGCTTGCCGGCGACCGAGACGCTGCCCGGACGGCCGCGGCGTTGACAGCCGCGGGCCTGGCACCTAGAATCCCCGCAGCCGTCAGGAGATGCGGCTCCTTCCCAAACATAGACCAGGGAGAATGCCGTGGCGCTGATAGACCAGTTCAAGAGGGCCGGGGAGAACGGCAAGGGGTTCCGCGCCCTGCCCTTCTGGTCGTGGAACGATGAGCTGGATCCCGAAGAGCTGGCACGACAGGTGCGTGACATGGCCCGTGTGGGCCTGGGCGGCCACTTCATGCACGCCCGCAGAGGGCTCATCACCGAGTACATGGGCTCCGAGTGGCTCCGATGCATCAAAGAGACCGTGCGTGCGTCGAAAGAGGCCGGCGTTCAGGCATGGCTGTACGATGAGGACTGCTGGCCCAGCGGCTCCGGCGGCGGCGCGATCCCCGCGATGGGCGAGGAGTTCGTGGCTAAGCGTCTCCGATGGGAAACGATTCCGCCCGCGGGTTTCAAGCCGACCGACCATACCGTCGCCACGTTTCTGCTCGGCGAGAACGAGCTTACCCTCGAAGCGGAGCCGGTCGACCCGAAGAACGCGGCGCGGCGCGCCAAGGGCGATGAGCGCCTCCTTCATTTCTTCTACGAGCCCTGGGCCGCCTACACCGACCTGCTCAATCCGAAAGCCGTCAAGGCATTCATTCGCCACACCTACGGCGCATACAGCAAGGCCGTCGGCCGCGAGTTCGGCAAGACGATCCCGGGCATCTTCACCGACGAGCCGATGTGGAGCGGCGTGCCCTGGTCGGCGGCTCTGCCCAAGTTCTTCCGCTCTCTCCACGACTACGATCTTCTGCCGGCGCTCGCGGGCCTCGCATACCAGATCGGCGACTACCGCGCCCTTCGCTACGATTTCTGGCGCGCGGCGACCGAGTTGTTCGTCCGATCATTCACAGAGCAGATCGGCACGTGGTGCGGACGCCACAAGCTCGCCCTGACCGGTCACCTGATGGCCGAAGACAACCTGTCGTCGCAGCTCCACGCGACCGGAGCGGCCATGCCGCACTACGAGCACATGCAGGTCCCCGGGATCGACCACCTCTGCCGGCGCATCACCGACCCACTCCTGTGCAAGCAGGCAAGCAGCGTCGCCCATCAGATGGGCGGGCGCCGCGTCCTCTCCGAGATGTTCGGCTGCTCCGGCTGGAACGTCAGCCTGGAAGAGCTGAAGTGGATGGCCGACTGGCAGTTCGCTCTCGGCGTCGACCTCGTCTGCCCGCACCTCTCGCTCTACTCCGCGCGCGGCTGCCGCAAACGCGACTACCCGCCGTCCCTCCACCACCAGCAGCCGTGGTGGGATGACTACGGCGTGCTCAACGACTACATGGCGCGAGTGACCTTTATGCTGACTCGCGGCAAGCACGTCGCCGACGTGCTCGTCATCCACAGCATCGAGAGCGCGTGGGCGGTCTACGAGCCGGGGCGCACGGCGGCCATCGACGGCCTGAGCCGAGCCCTGTCGTCGGTCGCAGAGACTCTCCTCGGGAGCCACGTGGACTTCGATTTCGCCGACGAGGGAATGCTGGCCCGGCACGCGCGGGTGGCGTCGAAGCGGCTCCGCGTCAGCCACGCCGAATACCGCGTCGTCATTGTGCCGCCGTGCGTGACCTTGCGCTCCACGACCCTCGACGTGCTCAAGCGATTCATACGGCGGGGCGGAAAAGTCATTGTCGCGGGGCCGGTGCCGCGCCTCGTCGACGGCCGCTCGTCGGACCAGCCCGAGCAGGTGCTCGAGGCGGCCCACCACATCGCGACGGAACCGGCTGAGATCAAGGCCGCCGTCGAGGCCGTCCTGCCGCCCCGTATCGCAGTGCTCGACGACGACCGCGAGGATGCGCGACATATCTACGTGCAGGAACGCGACGCCGGCGATCACCGCATCTACTTCCTGGCGAACACCAGCCGGACGGAAGCCACGTCGGCGCTCGTGCGCCTGGCTGCGAGCGGCCGGCTTGAGGAGTGGGACCCCGAGACGGGCGAGTCCGAGCCGATCCGAACGCGGAAGCGAGGCAAGGTCATCGAGGCGACGCTCGATTTCGCCCCGATGGGCTCACGTCTGCTCGTCCTTGCGCGGCGGCGGCGCGCCCCGGCGATCCGCACGCGCCGGCAGAGGCCCGCCGCCCGCATCGAGCTGTCCGAGGCGTGGGAGCTGGAGGCAGCCGAGCCAAACACCCTGACGCTCGACACCTGCTCTTATCGCGTCGGAGACGGCGAGTGGTCGAAGCCGACGCCCGTGCTCGATGTCCAGGATGCCATCAAGGCGGTCGAGCCGGCGCAGATCTGCGAGTTCTGCTACCGGTTCCGCGCGGACTTCGCAGCGAAGCGCCCGCAGGAGCTGTTCGTCGCCGTCGAGAACCCCGAGATGTACGAGATCCTGATGAACGGGGTGCCCGTGCCGGTCGGGGCCGGGGAGCAGGAGCTGCCGTGGTGGAAGGACATTTCGTTTCGCCTTGTCGACGTGCGGAATCTGCTCAAGCCACAGGATCGGAATGAGATCGTGCTCCGCCGCGGGATCGCAGGCGCGCAGGCCCGAAGGGAACGACTCGAGCAGCCCGCCGTCACCCGGACGGAGAAGAACCGCCTGCGCTACGGCCCGGAGATCGAGAGCATCTACCTCGTGGGCGACTTCCTCGTCCGGTCGCGCTCACCCTACGAATCGCTCGACCGCGGCGCTCTCCGTACCGAGGGCGAGTTTGCGCTCGTCGATACCTGGCACCATGTCACCACGGGCGACCTCGTGCCCCAGGGCTTCCCGTTCTACGCGGGCCCCATCCGCCTCCGGCAAACCGTGACCATCCTCGAGAAGCAACTGAAGTCGGCGAAGAGAGCGACCGTGCACCTCGAACCGCCCGATGCGATCACCACGAAGATCATCGTCAACGGCGCGGTGGCCGCCCTGCGGGGATGGCGGCCGTATGAAGTGGAGGTCGGTCAGTTGCTCGTGCCCGGCCGCAACGACGTCGAAGTCCAGTTGACGGGCAGTTGCCGCAACCTCCTTGGCCCGCACCACCACGTTGACGGCGAACTCCACGCCGTCGGGCCCGGGAGCTTTCGCCGCCAGAAGTCCTGGACCGACGCCTCCGGCACGCCGGAGGCGATCTGGACCGATTCCTACAGTTTCGTTCGCTTCGGGCTGACCGGCCCCGTCACGCTCACCCTCTGGAAATAGCCCCGCCGCGCTCTTCCCCGCTCGCGGCCCCTCCGTCGCCGACGGCTCACGCCCGCAGGGGAGCGCACCGGAGGGCGTCTCGTGTCGGGAATGGGGTAAAGAAAACGGGGCGGCCCGCGAAAGGCCGCCCCGTCGTTTGTTAGCGAAGCACGCCCCGCCCTAGATGTCGAGGTCGTCCGGGTCATTGAACTCGGCCCACGAGCCGGGGGCGATGACGGATTTGATGAACTCGACCAGCGACTCGCCGGTGAACCCGGCCTCCCCCCCCTCGAGATCGTTGTTGTCCTCGCTGAAGATGTCGTCCATATCGTCCACGTCGAGGTCCGCATTGCTGATGGCCTGGACGTTGGGTTTGAAGTTGCGGAGGTCGACGGTCAGGTCGGTCACGTCGTAGAACCGCGTGACGGTCTTCTTCGACTTCCCGATCTTCTCCTCCGTCGAGATGTAAATCGCTCCGTTCTCGAGCGTGTAGTTGAGGTCGAGCAGCCGCAGAATCCAGCTGAGCGCGTCCCCGAACTTGACCTTTTGCAGCCGCAAGGTCACGTCGAGGTTGTCGCGGCGATCCTCGATCGCGGCCTTGTCGACGACGATGTTGACGCGCTTGAGACCGTGAAGGAACGCAACGACGTCGTCGAGCGGGGTGGCAACGAAGTCGAACGATACGGGCTCCTCCAGCTTGGCCTCAAGCACCTTCTTCCACTCCGCATCCTCCTCCGTCTCCGCTTCGATCTGGATGCCGGCCGTACGCTTCCGAATCTCCTCCCAATTGTCGGGATACTTGGGGCGCCAGTCGGTATACGGGACGGCCTGCTCGCGCACGCGGCGCCACGTCGTCGCGGTCTCGTCCTTCATGTCCCGCTCGTAGCGTTTGATGTCTTTCGCCGTTTGCGCATCGAGGCACTGGTCGCGGAACTGGGCCGCCTCCTTGTGTCGCGGCTCGATCTTCATGACCTCGTCGCACTTCCGGACCGCGTCGAGATAGCGCGTGTCGTCGTAGAGGCTTTTCGCGTCTTCGAACAGGCGCGTGACGCGCTGGTCCTGGAGGTCGCGAACGCGCTCGAGTTCGGCCTTGACCATGGCCTCGGACTCCGCCTTCTGCTTCTCAATCTTCGCTTCCCTGGCCGCCTCCTTGGACTCCCTGGCTTCCTGAAGAAGTGCCCCGATCTCCGTCTGCTCACGGGCGACGTCAACACGGGTCGCGAGGACCCGTCCGATGTTGTGGGCCTCGTTGAGCTTGTCGATCGCGTCCTGATAGTGGTCCTCTTCGAGCAGGCCGCGGCCTTCGCCAATCAACTGGAGCATCTTGGCCTTCTGGCGCCCGACCCTCACCCGCTCCTCAATGCGAACGTTCTTCAATACCTGCTGCTCCGGCGTGTCGCCGAGCATCTTCTTCACGTTTTCCATGTAGCGCTTCGCCTGCGTGTGGTTCGGGTTGAGTTGGAGCGCGGAGGCGAAGTCCTCTTTGGCCTTCTCGTAGTTGCGCTCCTCGAACCGCTTCTTGCCGCTCTGGAAGAAGCGCTCGGCCGAGAGCAGTTGGTGCTGCGCCTTCACCGCGGCCTTGCGAATCTCTTCCTCCAGGAACGACTTCGCCTCGTCCTCCTTCGGAGTTCCCTCGGCTTCTGCGGCCAGGGCGAGCGGCACGAGGTTGCCAAACACAAGCGCCGCGCACAGCAACACAGCCAACATTCTGATCGCGCGTGTCATCGGTACACCCTCCTCTTCCACGAGTTCCACTGGGAATCCACTGTCACTCCGTCTCTCTTGTCAGCCACCGAATCGCGTTCTCGACATCATCGAGTTCGATGTCCGTTTCGTTGCAGGGCCCGTTCGGCCGGGTGTTCGCAAGAGCCAACACCGGCTTCGGCAAACAGGCGAAGATGCCGCTTCGCAATTCCTTCTCGCACGCGACGGCCACGACGGCTTTCACCTCCGGCTGCCGGGTCATCTCGACCGCGGCTCGTCCGCCCTTGGCGATCCCGACCCGCACACCCAACCCGTCGCACAGGTCGAGCAGCGGCCCGATCTTGCAGCGGCCGCACCGCTTGCAGTGCTCGAGGTCGCCCACGACGTTCTGCTCGCACACCGCGGCCTGGAGGCACGACGGAATCAGCACGAGAATCTCGCCCCGCTGCACCCGCGTCCGCCGTCCCTTGACGGTCAGATTGTTCAGGCCGATCACGGCCCGATCAAGAGCGTCCACACCAACAACCTCCGCCCTCCCCCGAGCCGTCCTTCAAAGCCGAACACCCTCGGGCAAACGACGCGGCCGGCATCGCCTTGCGGCTCGCGGGCTGGACCTCGAGCAGTTCGACGGCGCCTTGCCCGGCCGCGATAACCAGCCGGTCGCCCGGCATCATGCAGACCTGCCCGGCCTCGGCCTCGGGGGCCTCGACCGGTTCAGCCCGCAAGACCACGATCCGAATCGGCTCGGCCTCCGGCACGTGCAGCTCCGTGTGGGCGCCCGGCCAGGGCGTCATCGCCCGAATGTGCCGCACGATCTCGTCCGCCGGCTTCGCCCAGTCGATCAGGCCGTCCGCCTTGCTGAGCATCGGGGCGTACGTCGCTCGAGCGTCGTCCTGCAACTCGTATGTCACAGAGCCATCGGCAAACGCCCGCAGCACGTCGGCCAGGAGTTCGCCGCCAATCGTCGCCAGCCGCTCCGCGAGTTCACCGGCCGTCTCATCGGGCCCGATCGGCGTTGCCGCCTGGGCTCGCCGGTGCTCGTCGCCGCAGCGAATGATCTCGCCCGCGTCGAGTTCGGGCCGCAGCCGCATAAGGGTCACGCCGGCCTCTGCGTCGCCGGCGAGGATGGCGGCCGCGATCGGTGCCGCGCCGCGATGCCGCGGCAGGAGCGACGCGTGAACGTTGATGCTGTCCACCCGCGCCGCGCCGAGCGCCTCCGGCGGAAGCAACTCGCCGTAGGCCGCGACGACCGTCAGGTCGGGCGCCAACTCGCGAAGCTGGTCGGAACATCGTTTGTCAAACCGCTCGGGCTGCTCGACGCGCAGCCCGCGTGTGAGCGCCAGCGCTTTGACCGGCGACGCGGCCGATTGCTTCCTGCCGCGGCCGCTGCGCCGATCCGGTTGTGTATACACCGCAACCACGTCGGACCGCGCCAGGCAAATCGTCAAACTCGGCACGGAAAAGAGGTCCGAGCCCATGAAGACGACGGTTTGCCTCGAACTCTCTCTCGACTCCAGAGGCCTGCCCTCGGCGCTAAATGGGCGCAGTCCCTCGCCGCTCTGCTAATTATACACCTGGCGCAGATCAATACAAACAGATTTCGTGCCCCATTTTCAGCGTCTGAGCCCTGTCTTGAAAGCCGACCGCGCGTCCTGTACCATGAGTCGGTCACTGCGAGCAGGAGTCGTCGATGGGCCGTTCGATCTTCATCTGCCGCGTCGCCGGAGTGCCCTTCAAGCTCCACTGGGCCTATTTCATCATCCCGATCTCCTGGATATTCCCCGCCCTGCTCGACGTTCGCGCCGACCCGAGCGGGCTCCTCGACGCCGTCGTCATCGTGCTGCTGCTGACCGTGTCGATTCTCCTCCACGAACTGGCCCACGCGATGACGGGCCGCGCGTTCGGAGCGCGTGTCGACAGCATCACGCTCTGGGCGCTCGGCGGTTTCACGGAGTTGTCGGGCATGTCGACGGCGCCCCGCGCACACGTCCTGATGGCGCTGGCCGGGCCCGCGTGCACCTGGGCGCTCGCGGGCCTCGGATATGCTCTCTCCGGAATGCCCGAGCCGGTGGGCCGGTACATGTCAGCGGTCGCGTTCTTCGGCACCTGGATGGGCGTCCTCAACCTCGTGCCCGCGTATCCGCTCGACGGGAGCCAGGCCCTCGGGGCCGCCCTCCGCGCCCGCATGGGACAGGCCCGCAGCGACCTTCTGACCGCGCGCATCGGAATAGTCGCGGCCGCCGGCATCGTCCTCTACGGACTTCTCCAGGGGCAACCCTTCCTTGTCATCATCGGCATCATGTCGGCCCTGTTCTCCTATGACCTCCTCCAGCGGAATCGCTTCGCGGGCTACGCCGGCGGCCCCGGAACGTCTGCGGCCGGCGGCGACGACGTCCGCCTCTGGCGGCTTAAGAAGAGCGAACTCGACGCCGAGATCAAGCGCCGACGTGCGGCCGACCGCGCCGACCGGGAGGTCCGTGAGCGCGTCGACGAGCTTCTGAGGCAGATCAACGAGAAGGGAATGGACTCCCTGACCGAGAAGGACCGCTCGTTCCTCGACGCCGCAGCCCGGCGATTCCGGAAGCAGGGCCGCTAAGTACCTGAATCCAAACGAGAAACAGCCGAAACGGCATGGGATGGCCGCGCGCGTTGACACGGCGCCCGACCGCCCCTATAATTCCACGTCTGCCGGAACCTTTGAGGGTCCCGCATCTGTGAACATATCGCTCTTCTACGACTGGGTCGAGGAGGGGCTTTTCGGGGAGGGTGAACTCGCCCACCTGGCGGCCGACATCGTCGACGAAGCGACCGCCCGCGATGCGCCCGGCGAGTTCGAGCCCGGTGAACGCGTCGAAGAAGCCCTGCTCGAATCCGCCTGGCGCGCCGCCGAAGACGAACAGCCCCTTGTCCGCGCCCGGACGGCCGTGCTCCTCGGCCGCCTCGGCTATGCACCGGCCGCCCCCGCGCTCGACCAGGCCGAGCAGTCCGACGACGGGATCGTCGCCAACGCGGCCGCCATCGTCCTCGGCCGGCTCCGCGGCGTTGATGAGGAGCGACTCGCCAAACTCATCGCCGTCACGAAGGATCCAGCAGCCTCACGCGAGCTGCGGACCGCGGCCGCGCAGTCCGTTGCGCTCACGCACACGCCCGAAGCCATCGCGGAACTCATCCGCATCGCCACGTCCGAAGACTCTGACCTGGCGCAGTACGGCCTCGAGGGTCTCGGCCACGCGAAGATCGACCCCGTGTCGCCGGACCACGACCGCGCCTTCGAGGCGTTGATGGCCGCCCTCGAAGTGTCCGATTCGGCACTCCAGAGCGCCGCCGCCGAGGCGCTCGGCCAGTTCGGCGATACCTCCGCCATCAAGCCGCTCGAGGCCGTGCTCATCGAACGCGACCCGACCGTCCGGCGCCGCGCCCTCTTCGCGCTGGCCAAGCTCGGAGCCGAGAGCGCCAAGCCGCCGCTCATCCGGATGGTGCGCGATTTCTCCGTGCCCGCGCGCTGGGAGATCATCGACCTGCTCGGCCGATACTACGGCGAGATGATGGCCGAGACCGTCGCCGTTGCCGCCGAGGACAAGGACCCCGAGATCCGCGATCACGTCGTCGCAGCGCTCGGCCGGATGAAAGGGCCCGGGTCTCTTCAGCTTCTCGAGAAGATTGCGCAAGCGGACAAGGATGACTTCGTTCGCGAGCAGGCGGAAAACGCCCTCGACCGGCGCCGCGAGCAGATGGCCGCCGGGCCGGAGCCCGCCGACGTGCTGATAGAGGAGTTGGCCGAGCCCGAGGGAGCCGCGCCCCCGCCGCCGGAGCCCGCGCCCGTCGAGGCGGCGCCTCCGCCGCCGCGCCCAACAAGCCGGCTGCGCCCCCTGTTCGCCGGAGAGGCGGAGCCCGAGCCGGCCGCGGAGCCCGGGGCCGAGGAATCGAAGACCGCGCTGGAGCAGGCCCTCGAATCGATGGAGTGCTCGTGGTGGCTCGACGGAGCCGGCTATCAGGTCGACCTCTCCATCGGGAGGGACAAGGTCAAGGCGAGCATTCTGCTCGGCGAAGTCGACTACGACGACGCCCCCCTCTACCGCTTCCTCATCAACTGCGGGCGGGTCCGCCCCGGGTCGTTCGAGCCGGCGCTGCGGAACAACCGCGACCTCGACTACGGGTCGCTCGCCATCGCCGACATCAACGGCGCCCCCTGCTATATGCTCGTCGACACGTTGCTCGTCACCGAGGCATCCACGACGAGCGTCCGAAAGACCCTGACGTCACTCGCCCACTCCGCCATCGCCCTTCGCGGCTAGCCGTTCCTCACAGGTGCCTCAGCGTTCGCAGCTCCTTCCCCAGCGTATAGGTCTCGTATTGATTGAGGAACCTGCGGATGCGCTTCGCCGCCGCCGGCGAGAGCCGGATGCGGTCCAGGCGCGTCGTCTTCCCGACCGCGAGCCGCTCGAGCAATCCCAACGCGCCGGGCGAGACCTTCTCGATCAGGTCCGGCTCGCCGGGCGCGCACTCGCGGCACATGATCCCGCCGCGCGCCGGCGAAAACGCGACCCCCCTCCCCCGCCGCTCCTTCCCACACGACACGCATCGGCCAAGCTCCGGCAGGAACCCGCACAGCGCCAGCAACCGCGCCTCGAACGCGAACAGCGCCAGCGCCGGATCAACGCCCTTGTTCAGCCGCCGCATGACGAGCAGCAGTTCCTCGAACAGCTCCTCGCTCGGATCCTCCTGAGCGGTCATGTTCTCGACAAGCGCGGCCGCGTGGCACGCGGCGTAGTAGCTCGGGAGCGACCGGCGGATGCGCGGAAACGTCTCCTGCGCGGCCGCTTCAGAGAAGATGTGCATCCGGTCACGCCGACCGCGCGACACGAACACCAGCTCGCAGTGCGAGAAGAGGTCGACGTGGCCGATCGCCCGGCTGTACTTGCGCTTCACGCCCTTCGCGAGCACGACGAGGCGGCCGTGCCCGCGCGTGAAGAACGTCATCACGCGGCTCGTCTCGCTGTACTCCGCATAGCGGATCGTGATCGCGTCAGTCCGTTCGTACGGCATCCCACCAGCATCCGTTTCGGGGCGTGAAGTTCGCCTTGAGCAACTCGGTCGCGTCGCGGAAACTCAACTCGACGGGCGTGCCCGCCTTGAGCAGTTCGCCCGTCAGCCGCGCGTGCAGATAGCGGGCGGAGCGCTCGCGGCACGTCGTCGGCGGCGCCTCGGCGAGCAGCGAACGAAGAATGTCCACCGGCCGCGCCGCGGCCCGCCGGCGGCGCCGCCTCGTCTCCTTCCGGCAATTGACGACAACATCGTAGCCGACGGCGCCCTCGGCCGTGACCTGCTTGAACGTCTCGTGCTGCTTGTCGAGCGTCTGGATCGCGGCGACGTGAAATCCGGCCGCCTCGACGCCCCGCTGGATGGCCGCCCAGACGTCGGCCCGCGTGTTGTGGAAGACGAGCGTCATCCACCGCCCCGGCCGGAGCGCACGGTGAATCTCGCCGAACGCCGCCGCCATCAGATCGCCGTACTCCACGACCCCCTTCGCCTGGCTCCGGCTGACGACCGCCTCGTCCCGGACACGCGTCCGCCACCCGAGCCAGCTCTCCCAGAGGAAGTTCAGCTCCGAATACATGATGTTCTGCCCGAACGGCGGGTCCGTGAAGACGTAGTCGATCGAGGCATCGGGGATGTTGGACAGGTCGGCGGCGCTTTGCGTCGAGATGCGTAGCCGCGCGGCGGAGTCGGGCGGAACCTCGGCCGCCGCGCGGCAGAGGGCGCCGATCCGCCGCGCGAACATCTCGAGCACGTTGATCTCGGCGCTGAAGCTCGGCAGGTACATCGTGCCGAGGATCGGGCCGGGGGCCATTCGCCGCGACGGGATGTACTTGATGAGCCGGGACGCGCGGACCATGATGGCGGTGACCGCGAAGAGCGCCCGGGCGCGGAACCTGACGGGGCGCAGCGTTGTCGCCGCGGCCCACAGCGCGCTCACGGCCTGGCGGTTTCGCGGTGTGAAGAGATCGGCCACGGTGCGGACTCCGCTCCGGCGCACGCGGCTCAACTCATCGAGCCCGAGCGGAATCTCGTCGGTCGGGAACCACAGGCCGTTGAGCGACGGCCTGGCCAACCGGACGCCGCTGCGCCCGCCGACGGGCGCCTCGGGCAAGTCGCAGCCATCGGGACAGCAGACGGCGGCCGCGACCGGACGGCTGCCGACGCGATCCTTGAGCTTCTTGACGACCTTCTTCCCGCAGGCGGGGCAGCGATAGCTCGAACGGACGCAGCGCTTCGAATCAACCGCCGCGTCCCACAGCGTGTATCGCCTGGCACAGCGCGGGCAACGTAGCACGTCGCTCCAGATGACATACCGGACGGTCGCGTCGGCCCGGCACTCGGGGCAGCGTGTCCGGTAGAGCGGCTCGAGCGCCGGCCGCACCGACTCGAGCAGACCCTCGAGTACGGCGCGAAGTCCGTCCACATCGACGCCATCGCAGTTGTTGTATGCGAGGAATGTCGCGAACGGCGAGAGGTCGGAGAGGAGCGCCCGCCGGCCGCTCTTGAGCGCGGCGACGCCCGTCATGCCGGAGCCGCAGAACGGGTCAAGCACGGTGTCGCCCGGCCGGGTGTAGTGCTCGATGTACGGCTCGATGGCTTCGGGCGGGACCTTGGTGTGGTACATGTGGGCGCGGTAGGCGGGCGAGCCCTTCGTCCCGCGGACGTCGCGCGCGAACGGCTCGGCCACGGAGCGCGCCCCCCGCCCCGGCACGGCGAAATCCTCGAAGTGCGGGTTCCGCCGAGGCGTCCACACCGGTTGCGTGTCGAGTCGGAGCCGCGGTCGCTTCATCGTCCTCGCAACCTCTCCGCGAGCCGTGTGCACCGCCGCCGGATGCGGTCGTTCCGCACGGCCATCCCCAGCGCCTTCTTGTCCCCGACGATCACCACGAGCCGGATGCCGCGCGTCACCGCCGTGTAGAGCAGGTTGCGTTGAAGCATCACGTAGTGCTGCGAGGCGAGCCCGATGACGACCGCGGGGTACTCGCTGCCCTGCGACTTGTGCACGGAGATCGCGTACGCCGACTGCAAGCTGTCGAGTTCGTCGAACCCGTACGTGACGTGCCGGTCGTCGAACCGCACCGTGACCTTTTCGTCGATGCGGTCGATCTCCGCGACCCGCCCGATGTCACCGTTGAACACGTCCTTCTCGTAGTCGTTCCGAATCTGCATCACCTTGTCGTTGGGCGCGAACGCGTTGCCGAACCGGTGGATCTCCGGCCCGGCACCGGGATTGAGACAGCGCCGCAGCTCGTCGTTCACGTTCGTCACGCCGGCGACGCCGCGGTACATCGGCACCATCACCTGGATGTCGTCGGCCGGGTCCATCTTGAACCGCTTCGGGATGCGATTGGTGCACAACTCCTTGATCGTCTCGAGCACGTCCTCGGGCGTGTTCCGCTCGATGAAGTAGAACCCCTCGGCCTCGGCGGGCCGCCCCGAGAGATCGGGCATCTCGCCGTGGTTGATGTGGTGCGCGTTCGTGATGATCGGGCTCCGCTCGGCCTGGCGGAAGATCTGCTCGAGCCGCTTCACGGGGAACGCGCCGGACCGGATGATATCGCGGAGCACGTTGCCGGGCCCGACGGACGGGAGCTGGTCGACGTCGCCAACGAGCACGAGCACGGCCGTCAGCGGCACGGCGAGCAGCAAATCGCGCATCAGCGCGATGTCGATCATCGACGTTTCGTCGACGATCACGGCGTCGGCCTCGAGCGGATTCTCGGCGTTCATCGAGAACTCGCCCGTCGACGGGTTCCACTGGAGCATGCGGTGGATGGTCTTCGCCTCGTGCCCGGTTGTCTCGGCGAGGCGCTTGGCCGCCCGGCCGGTCGGCGCGGCCAGGAGAACCCGCATGCCCTTCTTCCGCAGGATCGGGATGATGCAGTTGACGATCGTCGTCTTGCCGACGCCGGGCCCGCCGGTGATGATCGTCACCTTGCTCGTCAGGACGGTCGAGACGGCCTCGCGCTGCGTCGGGTCGAGGTCGATCTTGTTCCGCTGCTCGGCCCAGCGGACCGCGGCGGGCGCGTCGATCTCCCGAAGCTCCGAGTCCGCCTGTCCGATGGCGTGGAGCAGTTGGGCCGCCTGCCATTCGGCGTCGTGGAGCGCGCACGCATAGACGGGCTCGTCGTCGAACGTTCGCTCGACCACGATACGGCCGTCGCGCTCTTCGTCGGCCAGCGCCGCCTCGACGACGTCGAACTCGACCTGGAGGAGTTCCGAGGCCTTGTGCACGAGGCGTTCGAGCGGAAACGCGACGTGCCCGTCGCTCGCGAGCTGTCCGAGCACATATTCGAGGCCGGCCCGGGCCCGTTCGAGCGAGTCGTGCGGGAAGCCGAGGTGTCGAGCGATCGCGTCGGCCTTCTTGAACCCGATGCCGCGGACCTCCGACGCGAGGCAGTATGGGTTCTGCTTGATGGCCTCGATCGCGGCGGCCCCGAACGTCTTGTAGACGCGCGAAGCGTAGGCGGCGCTGATCCCGAGCCCTTGCAGGAAGACCATCACGTCGCGGGCCGAGCGGTGCTCGCCCCACGACCGCACGATGCCATCGAGCCGCCCGCGCCCGATGCCCTCGACCTCGAGCAGCCGCTCCGGGCTCTCGTCGATCACGTCGAGCGTCCGCTCGCCGAACTTCCGGACGATCCGGCGCGCGAACTCCGGCCCGACGCCCTTGATGAGCCGCGACGCCAAATAGCGTTCGAGTCCCTTGAGCGTGGGCGGGGCGATCGAGCTGTAGCGCTCGACCGCGAACTGCCGGCCGAAACGTTTGTGGTTCGTCCATCGCCCCTCGACGAGCAGCGCCTCGCCCTCGCAGAGCGAGACGAACGCGCCGACGACGATGATCGGCTCGCCGAGGCGGGTGGCGTCGTCGGGGAGGAGTTGTGCCACGGCGTAGTGCGTCTCGTCGTTCGAGTAGATCACCCGCTCGACAGTGCCGCGGATGGTCTCGGTCGGGCCTGATTGCTTGGCTGCGTTCGCCAATACGAATCCCTGATAGCCACGTCGGTCGGAGCGATTCTAGTTGGCCCCGCGGGCGCAGTCAAGCGCACCCGCCGCGGGCCTACAGAATTCCGGAGAGAAGCTGCGCGACGGACTGCGCGAGCTTGACGATGCGCGGGCGGCGGCGGAACCGGTCGAGGTTGATCTCCTCACACACGGTGATGTCCGCCTCGAACTGCTCCCGTAGCGCCCGCGCGAACGCCTCGTTGTAGACGAACGCCGAGACCTCGAAGTTGAGGAGGAACGATCGCACGTCCATGTTGGCCGAGCCGACGCTCCCATAACGGCGGTCGACGGCGAGGGTCTTCGAGTGGAGGAAGCCGTCGGTGAGTTCGAAGATCCGAACGCCCGCTTCGAGCAGCTCTTCATAGTACGAGCGGGCGGCGCTGGTCACGATGCGGACGTTGGACTTGCGCGGGAGCATGACGCGCACGTCGACGCCGCGCAATGCTGCCGTCTGAAGGGCCGTCACCATCGACCGGTCGGGCACGAAGTACGGCGTGGCGATCAGGATCTCCTCCTCGGCGGCGGTGAGGGCCTGGAGGTAGAGCTGCTGGATGGTCGGCCAGCGGCAGTCGGGCCCGGACGCGACGATCTGAACGAGCGCCTCGCCGCCGTGATCGATGTCGGGGAAATACGTCGCGTCCGCCGTCTGCCGCCCGGTCGTGAACATCCAGTCGGTCAGGAAGATCTGCTGGAGCGCGGCGACGACGGGCCCTTGGATCCGGAGATGGGCATCGCGCCAGCGGCCGGTGTCGGGGTCGAGGCCGCGGTACTCGTCGCCGATGTTCATTCCGCCGACGAACCCGAGGGCGCCGTCGACCACGGCAATCTTGCGGTGATTTCGGAAGTTGACGCGAGCGATGATGCGGCCGAACCGCGGCGGCTGAAACACGGCGACCTCGCCGCCCGCTCGGGCGAGCGGCTGGAAGAATCCCGAGCGGCACGCGCGCAGCGAGCCGACGCCGTCGACGAGGACGCGCACCTCGACCCCGGCGGCGGCGCGCTCGGCCAGCAGGTTGCGGATCTCGGTGCCGGTGCCGTCGGCGTTGAAGATGTAGTAGCCGAGATGAATGTGCGACTGGGCGGAGCGGATGGCTTCCTTGAGCGATTCGTACTTCGCGTCGGCGTCGAAGAAGAGCCGGACGTTGTTCCCCGGGAACGGATGGCCGGCGCCGCGGAACTGCGCGCTGTTCGCTCCCAGTTCGATGAGGGCCTGCTGCGGCGGCCGGACGGAACGCAGGACGGACTCGTCGAAGTCGGCAAGATGCTGCTCGAGGTACATCGTGAGCACCTCGTCGGCCTGTCGGTTGACCGCGGCGCGCGCGCGGAACTGCCGCCGGAAGCGCGTGCGGGCGAGCGCGTAGTAGGCGACGATGCCGACGAGCGGGAGGAAGGTGACGGTCATCAGCCAGGCGATTGTGGCGGCCGGCTCGCGGCGTTCGCTGAGCACGGCGAGCGCGACGGACCCGGCCTGGAGCACGATGACGGCGGACAGGAGCGTGTGCCAGTGGTCGGCGAGGAAGCTGAGGAGGTGCTGGAGCATGCGGTTCTCCAGTCTCGCGGGCGGACCGGACCCCGGTCAGTCGTCTTCGCGCGCCGGCTTCGGGGCGTCCTTCGCGGCCTCGAGCGCCTTCAGGACCGCTGCGTCGTCGGGGAACGAGTCGCGGAGCAGATCGCTCGCCGCCCTCCGCATATGCTCGTCCTTCGCGCTCTTGAGCTTGGCGAGGAGCATGTCACGCGCGGCGGTGCCCGCGATGCCGGTCGGACTGCCGGCCCGGAGCTTCGGGTCGGTTTGCGCGATGCCGGTGAAGCGTAAGGTGCGGTAGGCGAAAATGGGCTTCGACGATTCCTGTGCTCCGGCGTCCCAGGCCTCCTGCATGGTCTTGGCCGCGGCCTTGAAGTCGCCCGCGGTCGCCTGGGCGCAGGCAAGCGTGTCCATGCAGCCCGCGAGGAAATCGTCATCGGCGGGCAGCGTGTCGACCGCCTTCTGCGCCAGCTCGAGGCCGAGCTTCTTGTCACGGGCCTCCGGCCGCCACGCAGTTGCCAGCTTCCACGCGATGTTGTTGAACTCCATCGCATCGTCGATGGTGCCCGCGATCCGCCGGACCTCGTCCCGCTTGCCCTGCATCATCGCGAGCGCGAGGGCGGCGGCCTTGCTGCGGGGCATCTCCTCCACAAGCTGCTTGGCTATCTCGAGCGCCCGCTTCGGGTTGTGAATGGCGGGGTCCGGATTGGCGAACATCTGCCACGCGACGAACTTCCGCTCCCCGTAGCTGAGCGTGTCCATCGACTCGAGCAGCAGGATGCGTGTCACCCAGGCGAGGTCTTCGGGCCAGTAGTACGAAACGTAGTCGAGGGCCAGCACACTCGAGGCGTAGCCGATGCCGCGCCGCAGCAGCGCGAGCCGGTAGAAGAGCGGGAGCCGCTCTTTCCGTGGGAGCGCCTGGACGAACACGTGCATGGGCCCGGTCGGCTCGGTCCGCGGACCCCACCGCATCGCGAAGTCGACGAGGTCCTCGGTCAGCTCGGTCCGCTGAAGCATGCAGGCGAGAAGATACACCCGCCATCGCTGGTCGGAGTCTCCGACACGGAGGGCGCGGCGCAGGGCCGCGAAGTCGGGCCTCGTCTCGAGCATCAGGCGGTCGGTCTCGTCCATCGCATCGCCATCGCCCCCCTCGCCGCCCTCGCGCCCGATCAACGTGAGTGCCTTCATCCACCGGCGCAGGCGCTTCTCGTAGTCGTTCGCCGGGGCGTCGGGCTCGGGCGTGTACGTGATGCCGATCGGCGCCGCCGCGAGTTCGACCTGCTCAAGTTCCCATGCCTCCGCGTTCAATTCCTCCTCGTCGTGGTCGGGCGCCCGTTTGCCGCTGTAGAATCGGAGATGCGCCACGACCTTGGCCGGTGTTGCCGCGGGATCGCTGGGGTCGGCGTCCATCAGCACCGAGAAGCTCTCGCCCGGCTTGACTTCCCGGCCGAACGGCTTGCCCTTCCTCGCATACAACGGCCGTTCCGGCAGAACGTCTTCGTCTGCCTCAAAGGCCGGCCCTTTCGCGCCGGGCGGTCGGGCGACAAGTTCCCACCCGAACGGCAGCACGTAGACGGAGCGCTTGCTCGCGTTTCGCAGGGAGATCCAGAGCGTGACGACGTCGCCCTTGCGCGGGCTGCCGACCGCGAGCGCCGACAGCGTCACGCCCGACACCGGTTCGCCCGGTTTGCCCGCGATCTTCTGGAGCGCGGCCTGCGCCGCCCGGACAAGTCCCAGGTCCTGACCGTGCAGGACTTTCATCAGCGCGGGCAGCGCTTTGTCGCCGAGCCCCGCCAGCCGGCGCTCGGCCGACGCGCGGACCGCGGGCTCATCGCTGTTGAGAAGCCGCAGAAGGCGGACGATGGATGAGCCACCGCGCGAGCCGCCCGGCCGGCCCCGCGGCCCGCTCCACGCGGGCGCCGTCGCAGCACCGAAGACGAGAACGATGAGCAGCCCGAGCGTCAGCAACTTCGATGGCGAGCGTGACATCGGAATTCCCCCTGAGAATGGAAGCGTCCTGATCCCTTAAGAGTAGCCGCTTTGCGGGGC
This sequence comes from uncultured Planctomycetota bacterium, assembly GCA_964385685.1. Lineage (GTDB taxonomy): Bacteria > Planctomycetota > PUPC01 > PUPC01 > PUPC01 > CAYLQD01. The sequence goes on from CAYLQD010000002.1 coordinate 68,441, forward strand.
GCGGTCAATCAGAAATCGCGGCGGGATATCAGGCGTCCGCGCCGGCGCCCGCAAGCAGATCGTCGAGATCGAGCAGCGCGTCGAGCGTGTCGATCACCGGCACCGAGGGCTCGCCCGCCGGCCAATGCCGTCGGAGCGCGCGATGCTTGAGCCAGACAGGCCGGATGCCGGCGCCCTGGGCGCCGACAACGTCGATCCGCCAATCATCGCCGACATGAACGGCCTCGGCGGGCAGAAGGCCAAGCCGCTCGAGGCAGAGCCGGAAAGGGGCCGAATCGGGTTTCGAGGGCACGCCGCCCTCCCCCGCAACGACGACCACATCGAAGAACTCGCGAAGCCGCGGCAAGCGATCGATCCCATGATCCTCCGACACGCCCGGCCCCTGGCAGTTCGTGACAAGAGCGAGCTTGAACTGCTCCGCCAGCCGGCCAAGCACGCGGATCGTCTCCGGGAAGGGCCGCGTCGCGTCGCGGACCTGCCCCCAATACTCCCGCTCCCAGAGCCCGAGCGCCGCGGGGTCGGGCTCGCGCGCGTAACGGCTGTAGACGGCTTCCCACATCTCGGACCGGGAGAAGTTGGGCGCCCGCTCGTCAAACTGCGACCGGAGGGCGCGGTAGTCGGAGAGGAACGTCTCCCACGGTGCGCCGAGATCTTCGCAGATGCGGACCTCGGCCTGCTTCTCGGCCGCGCGAAACCCGGCGGACGAGTCGACGAGTGTCTGCGTGAAATCGAACAGAACCGCCTTGGTCATACCGTGCGGAGGCGCCTAATCGCGGCCCCACTTCGCCAGATACTCGCCGAACAACTCCTCGTCGCTCGGAACGTGCTCCGGGATGGGGACCGACAGTCGCGTGTAGTTGAGGAACTGGCGCCAGTTGATGTTGTCGCTCGTCATGTTGCCCGCCCACGTGCCGCAGCCGAGGGTGTCCGTCGTCGGCTGGCCGTTGAACCAGCTTCCGCTGTTGGCGGCCGCGTGCGGCATGTTGCAGTTGACGCGGCCGACGTTAAGCCGCCGGGCGAGTTCGAGCTGGCGCTCGCGGATCTCGCTGTGGATCGAGGCCGAATGCCCCTCGCCGGAGAACGCGAGGATCTTCTCCGTCCGGTCGACCATCTCATCGAAGTCGGTCCATTTCCACACGGTGAGCGTGAGGGATATTTTCTCGCCGGAGAAACGGTCTTCGGGGCCGATCTTCTCGCCGACGACCATGAGGAACCGCGTGCCCTCGGGGATGTCGATCTGCGCCTGCTCGGCGATGGTGGCGACCGGCTTGGCGACGACGTCGCGGTTGAGCGCGTGCCCGTCGGGCCACATGTAGGTCCGCAGCCGCTCGCGTTCGTCGGCGCTGCAGAGGTGCCCGCCGACGCCCCTGAGCGCCTCGAGCATCTCGTCGTAGACCGTGTCTTGGATCGCGACCGCGTTTTCCGACGAGCACGACGCGGAGTTGTTCGCCGTCTTCGACTTCATGATCTTCTCGGCCGCGGCCCCCAGGTCGGCCGTGTCGTCGACGATCGAAACGACGTTGCCGGCTCCGACGGTGTGGGCCGGCTTGCCCGCCTCGTAGACGACCTTGATGAGCGCGGCCCCGCCGGTGGCGACCGCGAAATCACAGACGCGCATCAACTCCTGCGTCTTCTCCTTGCTCGTCTCCTTGATGCACTGAAGCAGGTCCTCGGGCGCTCCGATCTTCTTCAGCGCCTTCCGGCCGTGCTCGACCGCGAGATACGAGCTACCCTGCGTCCGCGGGTGCGGCGAGACGATCATCGCGTTCCGCGTCTTCAGGATGTTGACGCCGAGCGCGCAGACGGTCGACTCGGGGTTCGTGCACGGGACGACGTTCGCGATGACGCCGATGGGCTTGGCGAACTTCGTGATGCCCTTCTCCGGGACTTCCTCGACGATCCCGCACGTCTTCGCGCCCTTCATGTCGCGCAGGCTGCCGCGCGTCTTCGCCTGAATCTTCGCAACCTTGTCCTCGTAGACGCCGATGCCGGACTCGTCGACGGCGAGCCGCGCGAGCGCCTCCGCCGTCTCGGGCTTCTGCCACTCCCAGCCGACGGCCTGGACCATCTCGTCGACCTTGTCCTGCGGCCAGAACTCGACCTCCTTGAACGCCTTCCGCGCGCGTTCGTACATCTCCTGGATGTTGTCAGTCATCGTCACTTCTTCTCCCGTTTCGTGCCTTCGTACTTCGCCTTCGGGGGCTTGACCTCTTCGACGATCGCCCAGCCGGTGCCGACCATCTTCTGGCGCTCGTCGAAGGCCTTCTTCCACTCCTCCGGCGTGTGGGCCTGGCCGGGGACGGCGTGCTGGTCCCGCTCGGCGAGCGGGGGCACCGGCCGGTCTTCGGGCCCGTCATACCATTCCTTCGGCGTGAGCGCCCGGCCCTGCCGGACAAAACCTTCGCGCTCGATCTCCTCGCAATAGTGGGCGCCGGCCGCGAACGCGCGGGAGATCGCGAGGATCGCCCATGTCGCCTCGCCCGAGAACCCGAGATCGAGCATCACGGCGCCGGACGCGCCGAGCAGATCGATATCGACCGGCTCGGGACTCGCCGCCCCCGCGGCCTTGACGACCTCCTTCATGAAGGCGACGTGCTCGCCCGCCACGCCCAGCTTCTCGGCTCGCGCCATCATCCGCTTCGCGGCCGGATCCTTGAGCATCAGGTCCGAAACGCCGAGCGCCTCGTCGTCCTTCTTGTGCTCGACGACGAGCTTCGCGGCCTCCTCGAGCGACATCTCGCCCTCGTCGACCTTGTGCAGGTACTCGTCCATGATCGTGCCGAACGCGCAGTAGGCGCCGAAGGCGTGGCCGAATGCGAGGATCGACGCGCCCGCTCCCTGCGTGAGGAGCGTCTTCGACTGCGCGACGAGCCGCGAGATCGCGGCCGGAGCCGACAGCCCGTCCTCCATGCCGAGGATCATCACGTAGTTGAGCATCTGATTCTCTTCTTCCGTGGGGATCCGCGCCTGGAAGTCGACGAAGATCACGTCCGCGAGCCCGTACCCCGCCTCGGCCAGTTCGGTCGTGTCGTAGCCGCGGGCCACGATCCGGTGCACGTTCTTGTAGGCCACTTCGGACAGCCAGCGGAACGGCTCCCGCCCGTCGTTGGTGTCACGCTCGACCGTTCCCCACTCGCGGTCGTGGTAGTCGTAGCGGAGCCGCGGATCGTCTAGATTACCCATTGGAGGTATTCTCCTTCTTCCTTCTGTTTCCTGGCGTGCTCCTGACGCGCCTCGGCCGGAGGCACCTCGCGCTGATCCGGCCCGACGTACTTGATCATCGAGAGGTCGAGCATCTGGATCATCGGCTCGGCCTTCGACGCGGCCCACGCCCGCCCCTTCTTCATGTGGAACAGCGCGTGTGCGGCGCAACTGAACCCGCGGCAGACGCAGCCGATGCACCACGCGGCGTTCGGCGAAAAACCGAGGTCGGCGAGCGCCGTGTTGCCGGCGCCGATCATGTTGACGGCGACGTAGGAACGGCCCTCGCTCTCACGGCGGCCGTGGAAGTACTTCTCGACGGCCCGCTGGAACTGCAGGTACACGCCGCCGAGTCCCAGTTCCTCCTGCTTGAGGTGCGTCGGCTCCGCACGTGGATCGCCGTCGGTGTGCTGCGGCTGCCCCATGCCCATCACGGGCTGCTTCGCGTCGAGGTGCTCGTCGACAAGAATCTTGCCCATCTCGTCGAGCGTCTTGCCCTCGACACGGGCGCGCTCGATGTGCTGATTCATCATGTACCCGTGCGCGGCGCCCGGGCCGTGGGCCCCGCCGAACGTCATGACCGACGCAGCGATGGCCGCCGGCAGGTTCGGCCGGCCGCTGATGACGGCGACGGCCGACGCGGCCGAGGGTGACATCGAGTGCTCCAGAAACTCACCCATCTCGTACTCGAGCATCTTGTGCTCGGGCGTCGTCGGAATCCGGCCCTGAAAGAGCACGAAGAGCGCGTCGCAGAACGAATATCCCTCCTCGGCCAGCTCGCTCAGATCGTAGCCGCGGACGACGGTCTTGTCCTCCGTCTTGTACGAGATACTCGTCTTCCTCTTGATTGGCGGCTCTCTATTCACACTTGCACCTCCGTTTCAGGCATCCACTGGGGCGGTCGAGACAGTCCATTCCTTGCCCCGAAGGGGCAAAAGCGGCAGCTTGGCTGCCGTCGCAGTTTGCCCAAGGCAAACTGCCAGGCGAGCGACGCTCGCCCATCAGCCCAGGGCGAAGCCCTGGGTAACAGAACACGTACCGATCAAGCCCTGAAGGGGCGTTAGAGGATTCCTATCGCCCCTTCAGGGCTTCCGAGCCTGCCTGACCCTTTCTCCCAGGGCTTCGCCCTGGGCTGATGAATTCGAGCCTTTCAGGCTCAGCACGCCACTTTTTCAACGTGTCTGAGCGAGCGTGTAACCCAGCTCTTCACATCTTCACCGACAGGGCCGGGAAGCCCGAGTTGGACAGATGCTTCAGCGTCTTCGCGACGAAATCCACATGCTCGTCCGTCGGACGCCCGGACGCGAGGTCGAAACACTCGGTGTAGCTCTTGCCGATCGACGCGGTCGCGAGCCCATCTTCGTATTTCGGGAGCAGCGCGTTGGCGAGGTCGCTCGCCTCGGCCCGCGTCATGCCCGCGCTCGCGAGCGCCATGTCCGTCGTGACGCGCATCTCCATCGGCGTCACGTAGTCCGCCACGGTCGCCTTCGCCGGATGCGGCGTCTGAATCGACACGCCCGACGCGATCATCGCCGGAATGAACGCGGCGCTCTCGTAGTAGAACGACTCCGTCATCGGGCCGCCGGCGTTGTAGGCGAGAGTGAGCGTCGGCATCGTCGTGTTTCGCGAGATCGCCTGCGAACTGGCGGCCGTCGCCCAGATCACGTCGCGTGTGGTTGAGCAACTGGTGTTGACGTGCACCGGGAGCGAGAGGTAGTAGTTGCACTGATAGACGAGCATCCCGAAGAAGACGTAGGCCGTGTTGAGGATGGCGGTGCCTTCGGGGCCGCCGGCGTATCCGCCCAGCATCGGGGCGCTCGCCAGCACGACGTTGTATTCCGAACTCAGGCCCCAGACCGCCTTGGCCATCATCTCGCGGTTGGTCTTGAACTCGGCCAGTGAGCCGATGATGATGCAGTCGCTCGGCCGGAGCACAAACTGTGCGGCCGCGGCGGCAATGGTCGCCGTTGCGCTGCCGGCGGTCGCGATGCCGTTGATGATCGGCAGGCCAGGCCGGCCGGCGTCGCGGCACGCCGCGCGGGCAATCTTGAGCGACCGAATGGCTCCGAGAATCTCCGTCGGTTGCCCCGTGACAATCGCCCGCCCGTCGATCCTGTCGAGCGCGTTCACACTCATCGAATCGGCCGCCCGGATCAAGGCATTCCCTCGGACGATCTTGTACGCGATCTCCTCGCTCGACGCGACGATGCCGGAGCCGACGTGGCACCACGGCCGCGCGCTGCTGTCGGGCTTACGCGAGCGGAAGATGCGGGCCTCCTTGCCCTCGCCGAAACGGCAGTCGCCGTTGTACGTCGCGACGGCTTCGAGCACCTCCTCGCGGGTGAAGCGGATGACGCTCTGTGTGTCCTGGAAGTACACACCGCACTCGACGAAGAAATCGACGGCCGCGTCGAAGACCTTGTCGGCGAGCGCGTCGTCCGACGGGACGGGCGTGTCGGGGTCGTAGCGGATGTCGTACTTCCCGACGAGCCGCTTCAGGGTCGCGTAGACGTTACCGAGGTCGAACGTTTCGACCGGCAGCTCCGGGCCCTTCTGCGCCCGGTCGCATACCTCAAGAAGACTGATCATTGCGGCCCCTCACTGGTGCTTCAGTGCGAAACCCATCGAGCGGAGTTCTCCCATTGCCTCGCCGTAGAGGTCAACGTATTCCTGGCACGGCCGCCCGGTGACGACGTCGTGGCAGTCATGGTACTTCTTCCCGATGGGGGCGTCGTCGATCGTGTCCTCGTACATCGTCAGGAGCTTCTTCACGATCCCGTTGGCGTCCTCGCGTTTCATCCCGACCGTCGCTTCGGTGATCTCGACCGAACCGCGCATTTCCATCGGGGTGATGTAGTCGTTGAGGACGGCCTTTGCCGGGTGCGTGGTCTGGACGGACAGCCCCGACGGTATCGCGGTCGCGATGTAGGCGGCGCTCTCATAGAAGAACTGCTTGGTCATCGGCCCCGCAGAGATGTAGCCCAGCGACCAAACGAGTTCCTTCGTGTTGCGGCTGATGGCCTGCGAACTCACGGCCGTGCACCAGAGGACGTCGCGCATCGTGGAGCAGCCCCGACTGATGTGCACGGGGAATGTCAGATGATAGTCGCAGTTGAGCAGCACAAGCCCGACCAGCCGGTACGCGACGTTCACCACGGCCGTGCCCGCAGGGCCGCCGGCATAGCCACCGACGAGCGGGCCCGACTCGTTGCCGATGTTGGCGCCCCAGCTCTGGAGATACGTCGCTTTGTTGAGCGTGCCCATGTCGAACTTCATCTCGGCCATCGCACCGACGAGCCAGCCGTCGGATGGGCGAAGCCCGAACTGCGGACCACTGGCCGCAATCGCCGCCATCGACGTTCCCGCGGTCGAGATGAGGTTGCCGATGGCCAATCCCGGCCGGCCGGCGTGTTGAAGCGCATCACGGGCCACCTCGATTCCGCGGATCGCACCCATGATCTCCGTCGGCATGCCGGACGTGACCATGTAGCCGTGGACGGTCTCCAGCGCGGGCACGCTGATGGAGTTCGCCTGCCTGATGCCGGCATAGTCTCGAACCAGGTTGAAGGCAATCCGTTCTTCCGTGTTGACGATGCCGCTGCCAACGTGGTACCACGGCCGCGTGTCGCTGTCGGGCAAGCGGGGCGTCCACTCGAAGCGATCTTTCCCTTCCCCCATGATGCAGCGGCCGCGAGCGTTCGCGACCGCGTGGAGAATCTCTTCGCGCGTGAACTTGATGATCCTGTGGGTATCGGTGCAGTAGACGCCGACGGCGGCAAGAAAGTCGACGGCCGCCTGATACGTGCGGTCGGCGAGGTCGTCGTCGGCCGGGACCGGCGTCTCGGGGTCGTACACGATGCCGTATTTCTCGCGCAGGTTTCGCGCGTTCGCGTAGACGACATCGAGGTCGAACTCATCCGACGTCATGGCCGGGCCGTCCTGCGCCCGCCGGCAGATTTCGGGCATTCCGATCATGCTGAGCGTCTCCAGACAGAGTTACTTGAGCGTCACGTCCATCTCATCGATCACGTCCCGGATGGCGGCGAGGAGGTCCTTGACGTCCGGCTCGAAGATCCGCCCGATGTTGCCGATTCGGAAGCAGTCGGCGCTGCTGACCTTCCCGGGATAGATGACGTAGTCGCGCTCGTTAAGCCCCTCGTAGAACTTCTCGAACGTGAAGTTCGGGTCCTTGGGGAAGCGGAACGAGGTGATGATGACGCCCTGGTCTTCGGGCGCGAGGTACTCCTCGAACCCCATCGCACGCATGCCGGCGACGAGGGTCTCGTAGTTTGCCTTGTAGCGCGCGTGGCGCGCGGCGACGCCCCCCTCGGCCTCAAGCTCCGCGAGCGCCTGGCGGAACGCGACGAGCGAGTGCGTCGGTGGCGTGAACCGGAATTGCCCGTTCTTCTCGAACCCTTCGTACTGCGCCAGCAGGTCGAAGCTCAAGCTCCGTGCGTAGCCCTTCGTCTCCCGAAGCGAGCTGATCTTCGCCAGCACGAACGAGAAGCCGGGCACGCTCTCGATGCACTTGTTCGCCGACGAGACGAGATAGTCGATCCGGCAGGCGGGCAGATTGACGGGCACGGCCCCGAAGCTGCTCATCGCGTCGACGAAGAACTTCGCCCCGGCGGCGTTGACGACCGCGCCGATCTCCTCGAGCGGATTCATGATGCCCGTCGTCGTCTCGCAGTGCGTGAGCGAGACGGTCGTGATGGCCGGGTCGGCCTCGAGCGCCGCCTCGACCGCGGCCGGGTCGGGCGTCGTGTTCTCTGCGAACTCGAGCCGGGCGACGTCGACCTTGAGCACCTCGGCCATCGTCGCGATCCGCTTGCCGTAGGCGCCGTTGATGATAACGAGCAGCTTGCCGCCGGGCGGAACGGTCGAGCCGACGACGGCCTCGAGCCCGAACGTGCCGCTGCCCTGCATGAGAACTGCGGTGTATTCGTCGGTGCCGGCCTCGCCCAGTTCGACGAGCCCGTCGCGGATTTCGCGGATGATGCGGATGAACTCGTAGTCGCGCGAGCCGAGGTCCCGCAGCATGGCTTGTTTGACGGCTCGGCTGGTGGTGAGCGGGCCGGGCGTGAAGAGGAGCTTGTCCTTGGCTCCGGGGATCCTGGCGGCTGTCATTCGCGCGTCTCCAAGGCCGCTGCTGGCCCTGATTGAAGGGCACAGCTTACATAGTCGGTCTTGGCGGCGCAACAGAATTCCGCCGCGCACGGGCGATTTGCGGAAGTCTGGCGGGGGCGGGCGTTGATCTAGCGGAAATTGTCACGTGGGCGGCCGAGAAGCATGCCGCGCGCGTTGTTGACGCGGACCTCTCCCGTGGTGTGGACGTTCGGTCGGCGCCTTGGGCGCTTGCATTAGGTGCGCCGACGATGTACGCTGGGGCCGACACGCCAACTTTGCAGAGGGAGGAGACACGATGAGATGCCCCCGCGACGGCACGGCTCTGGCGAAGGTCGAGCTCTTCGGCCTCGAACTCGACAAGTGCCACAAGTGCGACGGCCTCTGGTTCGACCGCGGTGAACTCGACAAGATCCGCGACGCGAACGTGCGGGACGTCGAGGAGGTGCTCGAGGACAAGTACGGGGACCCCGAGTTCGAGGAGGGAACCGTCGACGGCTACATGCAGTGCCCCCGCTGCGACGGCCGGCTGCGGCGGCAGAACTACACGTACGATGACCCCGTCGAGATCGATTGCTGCCTGAAGTGCTACGGAGTCTGGATCGACAACGAGGAACTGAACGCCATCCTCTCGGCCAAAGCCGAACTCGACGAAGACGACGAGCAGGTGCGCACAGGCATGCTCAAGCGGTTCCTGGGCAAGATCTCCGGCCGCAAGCCGGGGGCCTGACGATGTTCCGCAAATTCCGGGCCCGCTGATGCGTCTAACCCATCGACGCCGCTTGGTGAAGGCGCACGCCGTCGCTCCTTGCCGTGTCATTGCCCACTTTGCGCGATGGGTTTCGCGCTGTATAATGGGCCTGTTCGGAATCAGTCGCCCGCGAGGAAGGGGACGCGGGGGTTGTGACCACGGTCGGCTGGGGCTGACGAATCTTGGGGGGACTGACATGTCCACAGGACCAGTTGCGGCGACGCCGTCCGACGGCGGCCCGACCACGGTCGCCGGCTATGAGATCATCTCCAAGATCGGCGAGGACGCCGTCGGGACCGTCTTCAAGGCGCGGCAGCTCTCAACGGACCGCCTCGTCGCGCTGAGAGTCGTCAACGCGAAGATGGCGGCCGACAAGCCGTTTATGGACAGCTTCCTGCGCGACGCCCGGGTCGCGGCCGGGCTCAAGCATCCGAACATCATCGAGGTGTTCGACGCGGGGACGGCCGAAGGCCAAGCGTACCTCGCGATGGAGCTCGTTGCCGGGCGGGACCTCAAGAAGCTTCTCGCCACGACCGGCGCATTGGAGCAGCAGCGGGCGCTCGAGATCTCCCGCGACATCGCCCAGGCGCTCGACTGCATCCACCAGGCGGGCGTGGTCCATCGCAACGTCCGGCCCGAGAACATCTTCGTCGGAAGCGACGGCGCCGCGCGGCTCACGGGTCTGGGCGCCGCCCACCGGCCCAATGTCGGTGTCCTGGGCCAGCCGGGTTCCGGCGCCGCGCGCGAAGCCGCCGACTATGTGTCGCCGGAGGAGGCGCGGGGCGGCGAGGGCATCGACGCTCGCGCCGACATCTACTCCGTCGGCGCCACTTTGTACCACATGTTGACAGGCGACCCGCCCTTCACGGGCAAGGCGGCCGCTGACGTGCTGTCCAAGCACGCGACGACCCCCGCGCCCAATCCCTGCGCGGCCGCGCCCGGCGTCTCGGCGCACGCGGCTGCCCTCATTCACAGGACGATGGCGAAGGATCCCGCGAACCGCTACGGGAGCGCCCACGAGCTGCTGGCCGACCTGAAGCTGTTGCTCGGATGGGCGGCCGAGCCGGCCGCTCCGCGATCGAGTGCGCCCGACACCCGCGCGGACCTCGGCCTGAGGGACAAAGAGCCGCCTCGCAAATCGAGTGCGCCCGACATCCGCGCGGACCTCGGCCTGACGGACGAAGAGCCGCCTCGCAAACGGCGCGGCCTGGTCGTCGGCGTCCTCGGGCTCGTCCTGCTCGCGGCGGCCGTGGGGCTCGGAGTCATGTTCTTCCCCGAATCGACACCGGAACAGAGCCCCGAGGAACAGGAGTTTGCAGCCGTCCGGAAGTGGGTCGCGGACAATCCGGGCAAATACCACGCCGCCCAGGAGAAGTACCGCCGCCTTCAGAGCACCGTCACCGATCCCGACCGCAAACGCCGAATCAAGGAGACCCTGCTCGAACTCGAGGTCGAGCGCGGCCGGGCCGCGGACGCATTCTTCGCCGAACTCGAGTCGACGGCAAACAAGCTGGCGGAGCGCCGCGACTATGGCAAGGCCGTCGGTCTCTATCGGAATCTTCCGCCGCAGTTCAAGGACGGCCTCCTTCCGCGGGCCAGCGAGGCGATCGCAGCGCTCGAGGCCGCATCCAAATCGGCCCTGGCGATGCACATCAAGCGCGCCCGCCTGCTGCTCGAAGAGGAAGACCCGATCGCGGGCCTCGAAGAGCTTGGCCGCGCCGACGACCTGATCCGCGGCGAGCCGCCGCGGGAGGTGGACGAACTCCGGGCCAACCTCGAGCGGGCCATGGTGTGGCGGGCGCTGATCGCCAAGGAGCGCCTGGAGAAGGTGCTGGACGCCGTGGACGCGCTCGTTGCCGAGGGGAAGCTGGCCGACGCGGCCGGCAAGGCCCTGGCCGTTGCGAAGGACGCGGAGTCGGCTTACGCGCCGGCCACCGCGAAGAGCATCGCGGGAATCGGGGCCGCGCTGCGGCAGGCCGCGTCGGACTCGAAGAAGCAGGTCGAAGCTCTCACGCCCGACGGCCATATGGCCGCCGCCATTCTCGCGCTCGCGGCGGGCCGGCCTGCCGAGATGGGGACGGCGATCACCCGTGCCGACGCCCACGAGTTTCGCGTCCGCTACCTCGACAAGCTCGACGTTCTGAAGAAGCAGATCGCGCGGCGCGAGGCCGAAGAACGCCGGCGGCAGCTTGTTCAACTCACGGCGTTTCGGGCGACCCTGCCCGGCGAGTTGAAGAAGCGCAACTACAAGCCCCTGCTTGCCAGGTTGGATCAGATCATCGCCGACCCCGATCTGTCGGCGATTCGCGAACACGCCGAGGCCGACCGGCGGATCCTCGCGCGGCTCGCGGCGACGCTCGACCGCATCCGGCTGAACGTCCGCACCGAGGCGGGCAAGGCGAAGAAGACCCCGACACGCCGCCGAGGCATCCCGGCGACGATCACGAAGTATGATCCCGCGACCGACACGGTGACGTTCAGCGCCGGCGCGCCGGAGGCGATCGCGTCGATGCGGGCCGTCGACCTGGCGAGCTTGCTCGGCCTCGACCCGGGCCCGGCCGAGCAGCACCACGAGAGCGTCGCGCTTCTCCTCATCGCGTCCGGCGAGCCGAAGGCGGCCGAATCCCACGCCGCGAAGGTCGCACAGCGCACCAACCTCGACCGCCTCAACACGATGCTGGCCCCGCCCGGACGCGCGGATGACGAGATCGACGTCGCCGCCGCAGTCGAGGACGACACGACCGACGAGGCGGCCTCGACCGAGAAGGTCGTGAAGAAGGTGCTGGGCGAGGACTGGAAGCCGGCCGAGGAGCCAGAGCAGTTCAAGGGCTCGCTCATCCCCGGCTACGACGACGCATTCCTGAAGCAGGGGAGGTGGGCGGAGGGGCGGGCGTACTACACGGAGCAGTTGACCGGGGTCCTCTCAGCCAAGAAGCCCGACCTGCTCGCCGCTCAGCGGTTGCTGTACGCCCAGGACGTGTGCCAGCTCTTTCCCGCGGTCGCGGGCGGGGCGCCGTCGCCCGAGGACCGCCCCTTCGCACAGTGGCTCCTGGCGCATCCGAGCCTCGTAAGGAAGCTCGTCGCGGCCGTTCGGCCCGGCGACAATCCCGCGGGGATCTTCCGCATGCTGTACCTGATCAAGACCAAGGCCCCGGTGAAGAAGGTGACGCATGAGAATCTGATGGTGGCCTTCGCGATCGTCTATGACGACAAGGTGAAGAACCTCGACGTCAAGGGCGACGCCGGAAAGGCCGTGAGCCATTTCCGGTATTGCGTGAGGAACGCCGAGCGGTTTCCGGGCGATCCCCGGACGATCCCCGTCGTGCTGCTCAAGTACATGGTGAACAACGTGGTGTCATCGGAAGAGCGGAAGTGGGCCACGTCGCGCCACGGCAGAGGCACCAGCCCGACCTTGCTCTACTCGGGCATCAAGTATGACATGAAGGCATTCAAGAAGGGGGCGAGCGAGAGCCGGAACTGGCAGCTCCGTGAGAAGGCAGGATACACGCTCAAGAGCATCAAGAATTACGGCGGCATATGCGTCGATCAGGCGTACTACACCGTCGGCGTGTCCCGGAGTTGGGGGATTCCGGCGACGGTCTTCAGCGGGCGAGAGGTCGAGAAGGGCATCGGACACGCGTGGGCCAGCACGGTCAAGCGGCGCGGCTCGCGGTGGACGTGGATCGACGCCGGCCGGTACGGGGGCCGCAGGGGCTACGTCACCGGCACGACCGTCAACCCTCAGACCGGGCACCGCGTGTCGGACCGCGACTGCTGGCTGGAGGCGCAGGCGGCCGGGCTCTCGGAGGACCGCCGCCAACGCTCACGCCTTTTCCTTCAGGCCGCCCTGCTGATGGAGGGGCAGAAGAACGACGCCCAGGCGATCAAGTACCTCCGGCTCGCCGTCGCGCTCAACCCCTACTCGGCCGACGCGTGGAAGACCGTGGCCCGCTTCTGTGCGGAACGAAAGCTCAAGCCCGCCGCCGGCGCCGCTCTCTACCGGATGATGCTCGTCCGATTCAAGAACCATCCCGTCCTCACGAAGCAGGTCCTCGATCAGGTGCGCTCGCTCGCGCCCAAGTCCGACGCGAAGCGACATCTGATGCTCTTCGAGATCACCTGGGACCAATACCGGCGGCGGCACCCGGATGTCGCTGCCGTTGTGATGGCCGAGAAGGCCGATTACCTGATGACGCTCGGGAAGCCCGGGATGGCGCTCGAGGCGTACCGCGACGTCGTGATGAGGTACCGGAAGAACGGCCCGGTCGTCGAGATGCTTCTGCCTCGCGCGGAAGAGGCCTACCGGTCCCGGAAGAAGGTCAAGAGATACATCGACCTGGTCGAGCGCGTGATGGGCGCGTACAGCAGACTCCGAAACTCGTCGATGCGCAACATGGCCTACCAGAGAACGACCTACTACAAGGTCGCGACGCACCTGCGGGATTTGTATGGGGAGGTCGGAAATGACAAGAAACGCCGCCGTTACGAGGAGTTGACCGAGCCCATCCACAAATGAGCCCGAACGGGCGCCGACCCGGCCCCATCACATGAAGCGGGCGGGCCCGCAAGGACCCGCCCGTGACTTTCCGCCCTACTCCACTTCGAAGAACCGCTCTCTCGGCGACGCGCAGATAGGACACTTGTCCGGCGCCTCGCCGCAGACCGTGTTGCCGCACACGCTGCAGACGAACATCGTCGCCTCGGGGATGTCGTTGCCACCCTGCACGGACTTGAGCGCGTCGGTGTAGAGCGCGTGGTGAATTTCCTCGACGGCCATCGCGTTCCGGAACGACATCGCGGCCCCGCTCTCGCCCTCGGCGTCGGCCTCGGCGATGAACTCGGGATACATCTCGCGGAACTCGGCCCCCTCGCCCGCGACCGCCGCGTCGAGGTTCGCCGCCGTCCCCTGGACGCCCTTCATCACCTCCAGGTGCGCGTGGGCATGCACCGTCTCGGCCGCGCCCGCCGCGCGGAACAGCCGGGCCACCTGCGGGAAACCCTCCTCGTCGGCCCGCTTCGCAAACGCGAGATACTTCCGATTCGCCTGACTCTCGCCCGCGAACGCCTCCTTCAGATTGTTACTCGTCGCCATGCCACCACCCTCCTTTCACTGTGTCCGAGCCGAACACCGCCTACTCGGCCTGCGGCCACTCGGCCGCCTCCTCCTCTCCGGCAAGATAGGCAAAGCGGTTCCACTCGAACTCCCGGCCTGAAATCGGACACCGCAGCGTCACCTTCCGCTCCGTCACGCCGACGACTTCCCAGTCGCCCGCGCGCGGCCCGCCCTCGATGCGGATCTTCTGCCCCACCGCGTGCGGGTACGGGCGGAACACCGTCACCTTCTCTTCTGCCACGTTCCACGCCTCCGTCTATCTCGCCCTTTCAGGGCTTCGCCGTTTCGACATCCCGTTCCCGGGGCGTTGCCCTGGGCTGTTGGGCGAGCGTTGCTCGCCTTGCAGTTTGCCTTGGGCAAACTGCGACGGCAGCTTTGCTGCCGCTTCGGCCCTTTCAGGGCCAACGGCTACGGCCAAGCGCTCCTTGGTCCGTTGAGAAGCTCCTCCTTCGGGGTGGCCCCGACTCTGTCGGGGTCGCCGGAGGCGACAAGAGGAAGTCGCTTCGTCCTCTTGTCCGCTTCGCGGACCCGGACGGAGTCCGGGCCACCCGACGACGAGCTCTGAACAGACGCTTTTCAACACAGCAAGCGCTCGTCAGTAATGGACCTTGCCGATCTTGAGGCGGAGGGCTCGCTCGACCCCGCTCGTCAGCACGGCCGCCGCGATCGAGTAGAACTTGCTCTCGGGCGAGTCGGCCCGCGACGTGAGCACCACGGGCGCCGACGCGCCGATCACGACCCCGGCGACTTTCGCGCCGGCCGCGTAAACGAACGACTTGGTCAGGATATTGCCCGCCTCGATATCGGGCACGAGCAGCACGTCGGCGAGGCCCGCGACCGGCCCGCCGATCTTCTTGTGCTTCGCCGCCGCCAGCGACATGGCGTTGTCGAACGCGAACGGGCCGTCGACTATGCAGTGCGGCGCGTACTGCCGGCGGTCGGCCATCTTCGCCAGGCACGTCGCGTCGACGGTCGCCGACATCGCGGGGTTCAGCAGCTCGACGGCGGCGAGGCAGGCGACGCGCGGCTCCGGAATGCCGATCACGTCGCAAAAGTAGTCGGCGTTGAGGATGATCTCCGCCTTGGCCTCGAGGTCGGGCGCG
The DNA here is from genome assembly GCA_964385685.1 of uncultured Planctomycetota bacterium. Taxonomy (GTDB): domain Bacteria; phylum Planctomycetota; class PUPC01; order PUPC01; family PUPC01; genus CAYLQD01. The sequence goes on from CAYLQD010000002.1 coordinate 83,733, forward strand.
ATGTTCATCCCCGAATCGGTCACCATGATCAGGCGGTCGTAGCCGGGCATCTCGCACGCGAAGATGTGGCTCATCCGGTAGCCGGTCCGGAGGCCCACCTGCTTGTCGAGCACGCCGCGCAGGAAGTCATCGGTGTGGATGTGGCCCTTCATCATCACGTCGGCCTTGCCCGTGCTGACCAGCTCGGCGGCCCGCATGGCCGCCCGCTCGGGCGCGGGCTCGTTGACGACATCGTCCTTGCCGAGCGCCAACCCGGCCTGGTCGGCCAGCTCGCGGATGCGGGGCTCGTCGCCCACGAGGGTCGCCTCGGCGATGGTCGCCTCGCGGGCGAGCTTCACCGCTTCGACGACCGTGTGGTCGGCCGCCGCGGCGACGGCGACGCGCTTGATCGGATAGCCGGCCACCGCGTCAACAATTTCGGATAGCTTCTTCACCGTAATCTCCCAGTCAGTTCGTCTGTCAGGCCCGGCGGCCTACAGCACCTTGACGATCACCAGGGTGATGTCGTCGGCCTGCGGGCCGCCGTCGCGGAACTCCGTCAGAGCTTCGACGATCGCGTCGTAGATCTCCTGTGAACTCTTGCGCGCGTTAGCCCCGAACACCTCGAGGAATCGGTCCCATCCGAACAGCTCGCCCTTCGCGTTCTGCGTCTCCCAGGCGCCGTCGGTTCCGATCAGGAAGACGTCGCCGGGCTCGAGGCCGGCGGGGCCGGCCCGGTCGAATTCGGCCTCCTCGATAATGCCCAGTGCCATGCCCGTGTTGCCGAGTTCTTCGATCGCGCCCGAGGCCTGCCGCCACAGGACGGCGGGGTCGTGCCCGCCCGACACCCACCAGAGCGACCGCTGTTTCGAGTCGAGCACGCCGTAGAAGAGCGTCATGAAACGCTCGTCGCCGGTGTCGCGCACGAGGTGGACGTTCAGCGTGCGGAAGAGGTCGCTCAGGTCATCGCCGTGGAGTGTGGCGTGGGAGCGCAGCATGGCCCGGGCCGACGCCATCAGCAGCGCGGCGCCGATCCCGTGCCCGGTCACGTCGCCGATCGCGATGCCGAGCTTGCCCTCGCCCAGGTCGACGAGGTCGATGAAGTCATAGTAGTCGCCGCCGGTCTCGTCGCAGTAGATGCTGTTGCCGGCGATGTCGAAGCCCTCGACGGCCGGCGGCCGTTCGGGCAGGAGGTGTCGCTGGATTTCCATCGCGAGCGCGAGCGACGCCTTCATCTGCTCCCGCTCGAGCATCTTGGGGCCGACGTCGTTGACCGTGTCGCCCAGATCCTGCAACTCGTCGCCGGTCTTGATGTCGACGTGCACGCTGTAGTCCCCGGCGGCGAACCGTTCGGCCGCGTGGGCGAGCCGCCGGACGGGCCGCGTGACCGCCTGCGAGCTGCGGAACGCCACGAGAACAACGACCGCGACCACAAGCGCGATACCGGCGCCGGCGATCTCGAGGCCGCGGAGCATCGCCTCGATGACCTGCTGCTCGGCCTCCTCCGCCCGCGCGACGACGCGGTCGTAAGGTACGATGACGACCGGGAACGGCTGGCCGTCGCGGCACAGGCCGTAGGCCCAGAACGCGTCGCGGCCCTTGTAGCGCATGCGCCGCACACCGCCGCGCCCGGCCGCGGCATCGATACGGAACTGCTCGAATTCGTCCGAGTCGTCCGAGTCGAGCTGGACGAGATCGGTCGGCGTTTCCCAGTTGGCGCCCTGTGCCAGGTAGGCGCTCTGCACGAGAATCAGCAGCTTGTCGCCCTGCGGGACGGCGAGCAGTACTTCGGCGTCCTCTCGCCACTGCGACGGCACGTCGAGCGCGCGGAACACGCGATCGAACGCCACGTCGACGGCCGTCACTCCCGCGAACCGGCCGTCGGGCCGCTTGACGGGCATCGCGGCCGTGAGGGCGACCGTCCGCGTCGACACTTCGGGCATGACGACCCAGACGAGGTCGCCCGCCTCCTTCGCCCGCTGATACCAGAGCCGGGTTCGCGGGTCGTACTCGGGCGGGTACCCGCCGTGGCCAGGGTAGGATGTGTGAAATCCGACCGCCAGACTGGTGTATTGCCAATACAGGAGCCCGGGATCGGTGGCGTGGAACTGCCCATACACCGCCGGCATGGCCGAGAGTCGGGCCATGTCGTCGGCGACGGCGGCGTCCGCGACGCCCCGCACCTTGAAGAACACCTGCTCGTCGTAGGTGACGGGGATCGGGACCTGCCGCCCGTCCGCGCCCGTCCGGAAGTGCATCTCGGACGGCTTCATCCCCGTCGGCAGGTTGCGGCCCTCATCGTAGTCGCGGGAGAAGAAGAGCGTCACGCCCGAGGGCGGCGCCGCGCGCAGGCGCTCCTCGACCCCGAGCGCCTGGAAGCCGACGATCAACTCAACTGCCTTCTTGTCGCGGCTCACGATCTGGCCGTAGTTCCGGACGATCATTTCGAGCGTACGCGTCGCCCCCTCGACGAGCGTCTGCCGCGTGTTCGCGGCCAGCCGCCGCCCCAGCCGTTGCGTCGAGAACCGCTGCCACGCCGTCCCGGCGACCAGCGGCAGCAGCGCGATGGTCAAGAGCAGGATGAGGAGTTTCGAGCGAATCTTCATGAGGGGTCGGCCCCGGCCGCATCTCCGTGACGAATCGGCCACAGAGTACCCGACCGGGCGCGGGGAGTCAAGGCACAGAATGGGCGCGGGCTCACGTCGATTCGGGCGCACCCTTGCAGCACAACACCGCCTCCGCGCGCCCGCTCCGCGCGCAGAGCCAGCGCCCCTCCGGCACTGTGCGCGCGGAACCAGACGCGCCGATGTCGCCAACCGCGCACCAACGCTGCTTGCGCAACTCATGGCGGCCGCGCAGGAACGGTGCTCGCGCAGCGCGCGCGTTAGTCAGCGGACGGTGAGCGCGTCGCAGCGCAGAGCGCCGCACCCTCCTGCGCCCACCGACCGCGTTCAGACTGCCACTGTCTCGGTCCGAAGGCCGATTCGCCTGTCGCGGTCCGAAGACCGCTCTACGCTGTCCGCCGCCGCCTCAGGGCGAGCACGGCGAGGCCCAACACCGATAGGGAGCCGGGCTCCGCGACATACGACACCGCCTCCAGCGCGTCGACGTTCTCCTCCTGCAGGCCGAACGTGCCCATCACGTCAAACGGCGTGTCCCACACGTGGCCGCCGTGGACCAGGAACGCCGTCGGGCCGCTCTCTGTCCACACCCAGATCTCCCCACCGTCGAAGACGTCGATGGGCGCGATCGTGAACATGATGGTGTCGCCCGGATCGAACGTCTCGTTGCCTTCGACGTCGTGGACCATCATGCCGTCGAGGTCGATCTGGTCTGCCAGGTCCGTCCTGCCGATGGCGGCTGCCAACGCGGCCGAAGCGATGTACGGCACGCTCGTCGGCCCGGCCACGTACGTCCAGACCGAAGTCCGGGTTGCGGTCCCCGGAACAATCGGGTCGCCCGCGAGGGAATAGCAGATGGAGTCGCTGGTTCCGTCGTCGCCCCACACTTCGAGCCCGTCCAGATCGGCCACATAATGCTGATCGACGATCGGGGGCACAGCCCATGTCCCGCCGCTCGGCGGGCCACCCCACAACTCGTAGTGGACGGTATCAACGCCGTCCCCCGTCACAGAGAACAGCAGGTGTGCCCTGTCCGCCATGGCCTCGAGGGCCAGAACGTCTCTCCGATTGGCAAGTGCATCGACCTCGCGCTCCTCGGTGTCGAGGGGCCGTGAGCCCGAGTAGTCGTACCCGTCCGCCACGCCGCCGGCGCCGTCCCACAGGATCACCTGCTCCGGATCCAGGATTGGGACAGGCGTGGTAGCATCCTTGTCGGGGCGGTCAGAGTACTCCTTCCCAGGCACGCGGTACGGCGGCGGAAGGGCGCCGTCGGGCGCGGGGAACACGTGCGGCCCCAGCGGAGCGAACGGACCCGCACGAGCCAGCGACCCCGCCACCAACAGTGCCAACGCCAAGTGCACCACAATGAGCTTTTTCATTCCTCCCCCTCCAAAAGCGGGCCGGTTGACGTGTGCGGACGGGCGCCGCGGGGCCGGCCATGGTAGTTGCCCCCACGGCGTCCGTATTTACGTAAACGCGTTTTCTGTTTTGCGCGTCCTCCTTCGCGGGCCACGCCCGCTCTCACAGTCCCCTCCGCCGCCGCAGGGCGGCAAGTACGCCCAGCCCGACGAGCCCAAGCCCCGCCGGCTCCGGCACGTGCTGCGCGTCGTAGGCGACGTCCTCGATCTGCATCGTGATGTTCTTCGGGATCAGCGCCGTCGTCCAGAACGAGCTATCACCCTCGACGTCGCTTCGCTCGATCTCCCAGCCGTCCTCGGGGAGCGCGGAGACCGGCAACATCGCCGCGGTGTACGAGCCCGGCGCCCCTTCGAGCGCCCAGGGGAGCGAGGCGTAGCCGCCCGTCGGCGTGAACACGCCGCCCGTGAGCGCCGCGCCGCCGGTCACGTCGAGGTCCACGACGAGCGCTTCCGACTGGATGACCTCCTGGAACGCATCAAACTGCGCGAGTCCGTCGATCAGGTCGGCCTCGAGCCGGACGGACCCTTCATACTCGTCCATGTCGAACCAGACCGCGGCGTCGTTCGCGGCCATCGTGCCGAGCGTGTAGTTGGCGAGCGTGATGCCTTCCAGCTCGACGAAGTCCTCGCTGATGCTCCACGATGCGCCGTCCGTGTCGCCGTAGAGGTCCACGAGCGCCAGCGCGACCGGCCCCACGAATCCGTTCGCCTTGATGTCGTCCTTGACGGACTTTTTCGTCTTCTTGGTCTTCTTCTCGCCCGCGACCTTCTTCTTCTTGGACGCCTTCTTCTTCTCTTTCTTGACCTTCTCTCCGGGCTGGTTCGACCACGTGATCTGGCCGGACACGGTGATCCGCTCCTTCGAGGTCGTGCTGCTGTCCGGGTCGGCCGCCGGCGCCTCGGCCTCGGAGAGTAGCTTGGTCACGTCGATGATGATGTTGTTCGGGTCGCCGGCCGTCGCGTTGTCGATCGTGACACTCCACTCGGAGTTGGCCTCGCCGCCGTCGTAGGTCGTCGTCTTCTGCTTCGAGTCGGTGCTCCACGCGCCCTGCGCCGGGATCGCGGGCGTGTGGAAGGCCGCGTTCGTGTCGGTCGACCACGAGGCCTCGTTCTCAAGATGGTGGTGGTAGCCGTAGGTGACGGTCACGTTCCCACCCTTCGGCACGCCGTACTTCGCGACGCTCTTTGCCTTCGTTTTCTTCTTCTTCTTCTTCTCCGCGGCGTCCGCCGGGACACAGAACAGCGCAACCAGAACCGCCGCCGTGGCAACGGCGCACAGACTTCTCACCGCTTGGCGCATGCGCATGGCATGACCTCCTCAGTTATGCGGTCGCGCGGGCGCGGCCCTCCCAGCCGTCGCCCGCAACGACCGCCGTCTTATCGCGCGCGCCGACGGCCCCGCCGGCGACTGAGCCGGCGTGGTCCGGCGCCGCGAGGGTGCCTCGGCCACGCGCGCCAATGGCGCGCGGAACCGCGGCGCGCATGCGCCACGACCCCTGCGCACACAACGCGCCGGTGACCCCTCGCGAGACGAGTCGCTTCCGTCAGCGTGGCTCTTTCTCTTGCAGCCCCGCTTCTATTTCCGTCTGCGCCTTGCCCTCAAGCCAAGGACGCCAAGCCCCAACAACGACAGCATCGCCGGCTCCGGGATGCAGGGCACGGTGTCGAGCGCGTTCAGCTCGTCCGTGGCCAGCAGCCCCAACTGGGTGTAGGTGATCCACAGTGAGAACGACCCGGTGAAATCGGTGTAGAAGATGTCACCGGGAGCGAACAGGGCGCCCAGCGAAGGCGACCCGAACGCCAGCGAGAACAGCGCCTCGTCCAGGCCGGGATCAAGGATGCCGTCCGGCCAGAGACTGCCGTCGCTCCGGACGTCCGACAGGATCAGCGCGTCCAGATCGTCCTGCAGCTGCAGGCCGATGTCGACAACCCCGTCGGCATAGACCGTCAGGACCATGTTGGCCCCGTCGTACACGAGGATGTCCTCAGGCGATCCGCCGCCACCGGCCAAGGGCGCGTCCAGCGAGAAGAACACGTACTTGCCCGGGTCGACAAGCCCGTCAGACCCAGAGGCGCCGGCTGAATCAATGGAATCAACGCCCCACACCGGGTCGGATGTGCTCGCATACTCCAGCGCATCGAGATCGTCCTCGACGCCGTCGTTGAGGAACGACCCGTTGTTGGCCGGTGCCTGGAGCCCGAGCTGGACTTCATCGACGAAGCACACGTTCGCGGGCGCGTTCGGGTGCTCACAGATCCAGCACTTGTCGACCACCCCGTGGAGCGCGTGCTGGACGTAGTACGAGCCGAACTGCGCGAACCGGCCGGCCTTGAAGATGTCACCGGCCGCCTCGTTGCCGCCCAGAGGCCAGTCGCCGCCACCGGGGTTCGCGGGCGTCGCGCCAAACCACAGGGCCATCGAGGTGGCCTGGACGGCCTCGTTGTTGACACCCGTGCCCACAACGCCGATCGCCCTGTCATCCACGGAGAAGTAGATGACGTCGCCGGAATCCATCCCGTAGCTCAGCGCGTTGACGTTGTCGCCCGGGTTCAACCCGAGCGCCCCCGGCGGTGCCGGAGCAGGCACAGGAGGCATCGCCGCAGGGACCGGCAGTCCGAGCGCACCCGAGATCACGTCCATGTTGATCCCGACCATGCGGGGCGGAAGGACGACCGTCGGGCTCTCGAAGATCTCGCCCTCGGTCTGAAGCATTCCGGGACCCGCAGGGCCGACCGCCCACACGTCGTTCGGCGCCATGCCCGGAGGCGGAGCGCCGGCCATGAAATTGAGCCCTTCCGCACCCCACGCGGCCGTCACTCCCGGGGCCACCGAGAACGAAATGGGCCGGTCGGCCGTTGGCGACGTGACCGTCGCATAGACCACGTCCTGACCCAGGTAGCCCGCGAGGCCGAAGCCCGGCGGCGGGCCAAGGCCCGCTCCCGCGCGAGCCGGAGCAGGGATCAGCACGTCGTACCCGTCGTGCGACACGTTCGTCGGATCGTTGTGCTTCTGGTGGTCGTACCCCGCGGCATGGAAGCCCACGCCGCCGTGGTCGGGATTGCCATGGCCACTGGGGAGCGCACGCCCGTGCGGAGAGCCACCCAGCTCGAACGCATCGTCGTCGGTGTCGCTGATGGCGATCCGAGCGTTGGTGTGTTGCGTGTCATCGCCACAATCCACACCGGCCACTGTCACCGAGTGCAGGGTCGTCTGCCCGGCGTCGGCCCCCTGCGGCTCCGGCTCCGGGGGCGGAGTCTGCCCCGGCACAGCCCAGACGTGGAGGACAACGTCATGGCAGTTCAAGACCTCGGACTGCATGTGGTCGAAGCTGGGATAGAAGTAGGTCCTGGTCTTGAGGGGCTCGCCGTGAGTCAGGATGTACTCCTGAGTACCCGGCTGCCCGCCCAGCAGGTCCGCCGCCGAAGACGGGATCCAGGTTCCCGCATGCCCGTCGTCCGGGACGCGCTGGTCGTTGGTGTCCATCAAGTTGGCCAAGGCCTGGATCAGGTCCAGCGGGGTGTCGTTCGACGTGACACCCGACCGATCGATGATGCCGTCCTGGTCGACGTCGGCCAGGCCGGGGTAGCGCAGGTTCGTCGGGTTCCCGTGATAGACGGTGTCGCCAGGGATCGAACCGTACCACCAGATCGAGTTGCCCGTGGCCGTCGGCGTGCAGTAGTTGGGGTCAATACCCGTGGTCGGGTTATTGTCCCCGTCGGCGTTGTCGAAGTCCTGGTTCATGTCGAAGTCCGGCATGCCGCTTGGTGCATCCGGCCAGCCGGGCTTCCAGAACCACGTACCCGCGAGGGCGGGCGCAGCAACCAACCCGCACACGAGAGCAAATACAACTAGCATAGACAACTGTGACTTATGCATCGTACCCCCCCCCCCAAATTGAGCAGAGCCAGCCGGCCCGCTCGTCCGAGCAACGCGC
>CAYLQD010000002.1:91695-94910 GCA_964385685.1 uncultured Planctomycetota bacterium
CCCCGTTCCCGCGTGGGGGGGCGCCCCAACCAACCCCCCCACGAGATCAAATACAAATATCATATCCAACCGTGACATTTGCATCGTACCCCCCCCCCCCAAATTGAGCAGAGCCAGCCGGCCCGCTCGTCCGAGCAACGCGCCCGGCCAGACAATCGGGCGGTGCGGCGCTCTGCCAGTCGGTCCAACGACGCGCGGCACGTGTGCCGCGCACAGCGCGTACTCCATAGGCATATCCCTCCTGTCAGGCGCGCACGTAGAGCGCGCGCGCTTCGCGCAGGCAGTCCCCGCGCGATCCAGTAGCGGCAGAGCGAAACCCGCAAAGCGCGGGCACGGCGAGCCCTGCCCTTCGCGATGTGCGTCACCACGCAGCCGGCCCGCCCCGTCTGGATTCCACCGGGACGCGCCCGGCGCGCCTCAGGCGGGTGCGCTGCGCCCGCGCCGGGCGCAGCGCTCACCCGCTCCTCACCTTCTCGCCGCTTCGCTGCCTCTCACCGCCGTTGCTCTCTCTCGGTCGGCGGCTAGCTAGTTCCTTCGTCGCCGCCTGGCAGCGACCAGAGCGCCGAAGGCAAACACGATCAGCCCGGTCGGCTCAGGGATGACGTACGCCGGGCTCTCCGAAACGCCCACGGTGATGTGCCCGCGCGGGAAGGTCCCGTACGCTTCGGTCTCGATCGCGCCGTACGGCCCGTACCCGCCGTCGTCCCAGATCTGCGTCGTGTAGTGCAGGCCGTCGAACGGATCAATGAACCCCATGGTGGCGTTCTCGGCGAACGTCATGATCCCGTTCCCGTCCCCGTCGACCCAGTGGAACTCGTTCACGGTGACGTAGTGCCCCCACTCGTTGGGCGGTATATCGAAGATGATGAGGACCTCGACGTCCTCGCAGTCGACCAGCTCCTCGTAGAGGAACATCTTGTCGACCCCGCCGATGTTCACCCAGTCCGGTTTCGGGCGCTGGGGGTTGACCCAGTTGAAGTTATCCCACGCCTCGTACCGGGTGCGGCCCGGCGCGACCTCCTCCATGTACTTGTGCTTGCCCCAGAGGAAGTCGTCGTGCGCCGTCCCGACCACGCCTACCGGCGGGCTCTGCGTGTTCATGTAGTTCGGGCCCGAGAGGACCAGCGCCGTGGCCGCCATCTCCGCCGGATCGTGCAGCCCGTCCGGCGGGTTGTCGTCCGGCACGAGCATTCGGTCGTAGACCCCGGGATACGCGTTCTCGAGGTACACGAACGAGTTCACCGCGGCGACCGGCCCGCACGCGTCGGGACCGATGGCGCCCATCAACGGGTCGTTCTGGCTCAGGTTGCCGTACAGGAGCGGGTTCTTCGTGATGTCGTACACGATCTCCTGCGCCTCGGCCATGAACACCGGCCACACCAGCACCGTCACAAGCAGCGCAACAGCCATCCTGCAAAGCTTCCTACTCATAATACGTCTCCTTTCCGGGCATACGCCCTTGTGCGCCCGCGCCGCTGATCGGGCGCACCGTTTCCCCCACCTCGGCGGAGAATGCGCCAGCGGCGCACAGCGCGCCGCCCCCCGCCCACACAGAGCGTCCATGTTTCATTGCTTCGACCTCCCGCACTTGGCCCGTAAGTGCGACAAATCCCTTACGAGTCGTTCCCTGACATAGGCATTCCTCCTATGCTCGAACCGCTGCCCGTGCCCCGCCCCCGTGGCGAGGCACTCACAGCGCGATTCCTGCTCCTGCGGCTCCGCGCCTATCCGCGTCTCCGCCTTGCTCTCAGGCCAACGACGCCCAGCCCCAGCAGCGACAGCGCCCCGGGCTCGGGGATGGGCGGAACGGCCGGGCCGGTCAACTGGATATTGGTCCACCAGTTGTTAAGGCCCGCCGGGCCGCCGAACGGCACCGCTTGGCCACCGGCCAAGATACCGTTCTCGTAGAAGTCGAGCCGGGCTGCGTTGGCCAGGTTGCCGCCCCCGCTGGGGATGAGGTAGTTGGGCGCGACGAGCGGCCCACCGGGGCCGACGACGACCGCACTGCCCGCCACCGGACCGTTGCCGATGTTGATGGTCACGTTGTGGACAAACATCGGCGGCCCGCCCGGCCCGCCCTGAGCCATCGACGCGAGCTCCACCATCGGCGGCGGCGGCACCGGCCCAAATGGAACCGGGGCCTGGCCCAAGGCAAGGGGATCGTTCGCCATCGGTACCGGAACCCCCGGCGGCACCGCCCAGAACTGATCCGTATTGAAGCCCCAGCCGCCACAACTTACGCCGCCCATGTCCACGATGTGGACCTCGACCTGCGTCATGCCGCCCGGCGGCGCCGGCGGCGGGCCCGCGCCCGGCGGCCGGATCGACAGCGACAGCGTGTGGTTCGTCAGATCCGGATCGGTCCCGAACACCAGCGACCATCCGGCCTGGGACGTCTGATTCGGATCGTCGGGCTGCCAGTTCATCGCGAGCATGTCCGTCGTGCCGATGTCGTCCACCGCGCCGAACCCGATGCTGATGTCAGTGACGTTGTTGGTCGCTCCGTAGCCGGGCGTCATCGCCGAGATGGTGTAACCCGGCCCCGACGGATCCACGGCGAAGTCCGGAATGCTGAGTTCCTTCGCCAGCGCCGGCGTCGCGATCAACACGAGCGCCAAGACGCCCGCGCACACAAAACTTACATGTTTCATTTTCGCAACCTCCTTCTCATAAGTCCTTGTTCAACCAGACGAACACAACAAAGTCATGCCATAGGCGTTCCTCCTGCTACAGACCGGTAAACTGGTGCTCGCTCCGCGCGAGCACACAAACAACTCGTCATCTGATAGCGCGAAAGACATCGCGCGCAGTCCGACGCGCACGAACGCAAAGCGCCATCTGGCGCGAGGTCACAACGGGCCACAGACCCCGCGATTCAATTCAGTTCAGTGCCTGGCAAGCCTACGCCGGTCGGGAAAGATGCTGCTCTCTCTGCGGCGTCTCGTCATTCTCGGCCGCACAGTAGCCGCCTGCCGGCTTCATCCTCCGCACATGCGGAGCCGTCTCACCTCCAGCAGGCAGAAACCGCAAATACCGTGCCGTTCTCTGGGAAAACCGCCGCGCCATCGACTATCACAAGCCGAACACTGGTGTTATGTGTGCAGGAAAGATGCGCGCGATTCCCGGAGGCCGCCGGCGATGTTGCCCTGAGGCAACGTGCGATCTCGCGGGGAAAGACGGCGAGGAAGGCAACCCGGCCAGACGAAAGGCGTTAG
>CAYLQD010000003.1:0-94715 GCA_964385685.1 uncultured Planctomycetota bacterium
GGGGGGGCCCCTGTCTCTTTGGGGGGTGGGGGGGCGTTACCGCCCGGGGGGGGGGGGGGGGCCCCCCCCCCCCCCCGAAAATCGGCGGATTCTGCGGAATTCTGGCATGGGATTTGCTCTATATCCAAGCGCCGTCGCGAGTGGCGGAGCTTCGCTCCGCTCGACGAACTCTGGGCGCTTGTCCGGTCGGTTCGCGGCCGAACAACTCCCTTCGTTCGTCAGCCGCTTGGGTGCTGGCGGACGCGCGACGAGTTCGACGAGGACAGGGGGTGCCGAAGGAAGGGCGTCGCCGTCAGGCGTGCGCCCAGAACTCGGCCGGCGATGGCTATTGCCGTCGCCCGGCCTCGGAACCGGATGATGAGATCCTAGCGGGACCAGGGCGTGTTCGCTCATGGTTTCGGCATGGTGTGCATGGGCGGAGGCCGTGCGCGCTGCGCGCCGGTCTGCTGCCTGAGTGCTGGTCTGGAGCATGATGGCTCTGTGCGCGCTCTGTGCGCACGTGGCGCCCGGCTCTCGCGCTGTGGGGCGACTGCGCCCTCTGCGCGTAGTGCGCGCGTCTGCGCCGACGTGACGCGAAGGAGCGGAGATGAAGGGACTTATGACGGCAAGTGTTGCATCGAGGCAACGGCGGCAAGCGGAGAACTGGCCTTCGTGCCCTTCGTGTTCCCGCCGTCGCCAAGGCTGTGGCGGGCAAGCTTCGTGGTGAGGATTGATGTTGTTTCTGGAGGTCGTGATGTTACACCCGTGTTGTTTGGCGTTGAACGTGGGCCTGGGCTTGGAGGGAAGCCCCCAGTGAAGGAGAGCGGCTGATGCTTCGCGTCAGCTTGCAGTTGCTTCCGCAACTGCCGGCTGAGCGGTGAGACGTACCGCGGCGCCGGATGGTCCGGAGCCGCAGCAAATTGCCCCAAACGGGGCAGCAAGGAGAGACAGGACGTGAGCGAGCGGACGGGTCAGACAGGCGTTGTTGCTGCTGCCCGCTGCCGACTGCCTCTAGAAAAGGAGTAGAAAGATGAAGAAGCTTATGATGATTATGGCGATGGTCGCCGTGATCGGGATGGCGGGCACGGCGAATGCCGCGGATATCCTTTTCGACCTCGGCCACCCTGAGCATGACCTGCCCGGCTTCGTTCTCCAGCCAGGTTGGGCGCAGTGCTACGTTACGGGTGGCACCTCCGGCGCTGTCACCCTTACGATCACCGGTGTTGGAGCCCCTGCCCTATGGGGTGATGACCGCGGAACGGCCGCGACGACGCAGGGCGCCGACAACGATGACGACCCGGTTCCGGAGGGCACCTACGGTGACATGTATCGCGACTATGTATATGCATACAGGCCTAATTCCCCCGGTACCGGGATGGACCTCGACTTCGCGGGTCTTGCGGGCGACACGACCTACGACGTGACCGTGTGGGGCTATGATAGTCGCGTGGATTCCAGCACGCCCCCAACCAGGACGGCGAGCTGGGGGCCGAACGGCGGCTCCACGGTGAACCTGGCCTATTACGGTGACCTCGGCGGCCCGGGCCCCGACCCCAACACGAACGCTCTGACCGACTACAGTGTGGACTTCCAGGCGACGACGGACGGCGCGGGTGCCCTGACCATTGAGGGCCGCAACGTAGACAACAGTAAAGGTTTTGTTGCCAACGGGATCCGGCTCACACCAGAAGCCCCGCCCATCCCCGAGCCGGCTGGCTTGGGCCTGATCGGTTTGGCGCTTCTCGCCGTTCGGAGGAAGCGTTCGTAACGAGGACGACGTGGAGCGGAAAACAGGGACTGCCACCCCGTTGGCTGTCCCGTTTTCCGCGTGAGTTGAACACGTGGGTTCGTAACCAGTACTTCGGTGGGAGCGGAGGGCCTTCTTCGCCTGATGGCTCGGAAGACTGGCTTCGTGTCCGCTCCCATCGGACGCATTCCCGTTCGGCGGAGCTTCGCTCCGCGCGACGAGCTCTGGGCGCGTGTCCGGTCGCTCTGCGGCCGGATAACGCCCTTCGTTCGTCGGGCGTCGGGGGTGCTTGGCGGAGCCGCGGTGAGTTCGACGAAGACAGGGTGCCGGCCGAACGAAGGGTGCCACCGTCAGGTGCGCGTGCGGAGCGAAGCTCCGCTGGGCCCAGAGCTCGGCAAGCGACGGCGAGAGCCGTCGCCCTTCCGGCGGGAGGATTCAGTCGTCATCAGTGCCGTTCAGCGTCAATTCCCATTCTCGTGGAGCCATGCAGCGTGGACGAGAGACCTCGGCGCGGCGTCCGTCACGTTGAGCGCATGTAGTCGGGATTGTCGGCGAGCTTGCGGCGGGCCTCGTCGAACATCATCACGACGGCGGGATGGTCGCTCGGCCACGCGCGGCCCGAACTGTCGGGGGCGGCTTTCATCTTGTCGAACTCGGGCCGGAACTCGTCGAAGTACGAGCCGTAGATGTGAAACGAATCGGAGATGTCGACGTACCGCCCGACCCGGACCTCGCGGCCCATCCTCTCGGAGATCTTCACGGCGACGGTCCGCTGAAGATCGGTCAGCGCGAACGCGTTCATGAACCACGCCTTGTATCCGTCGCGGCTGCGCCAGTGGGTATTGAGGTTGAGGACGGGCCTGCCGGCGTCGTCGAGCAGGATGCGGAACCAGAGCCGCTGGAGGCAGGGCGGGTCGTCGGTCCGCGGGTCCGCGTTCGGTATCCACGTGATGGCTTGGGCGCGGCGGCTGTAGTGGGTCTCGGCGCACTTGTTGACGACGTACTCGATCTGATCGAGCGGCGGGAGCGTCGTCGCGTTCGGATCGTCGAGGTCGGTCGTCGCCTGGTAGCGGAAGAGCCGCTCGTGATAGGTGTAGGTCCACTTGTCGGGGTCGGCGGGATCGACCCAGTGGTCGTGGATACCGTCGACGACCTCCTGGCGATAGACTTCGAGTTCTTCGGGCCCGCCGGGGAAGTTCTTGTGGATGCGGGGCTCGGCGAACGGGTCGGCGACCTCGACGACGACGGTCGCGTCGCGGCTGGGCGGATCGATGAACTCGCCTTGCTCGTCGCGGCGGTCGTATTCCGTGCGGACGCTTGCCCCGCGCTCCCACGTCGCGACGATGGCCTTCTCCCACGCCTCGGGCAGGTTGGCGCCCGAGACGGCGATGACGGGGATGTTACCGCTGCTTGTCGAACTCATTATGTCATCCGCTCGCTTTCTCCCTGACCCGATCAGGCGCTTGTTTCGCCTCGGGGTGGCCCCGACTCTGTCGGGGTCGCCGAAGGCGACAAGAGGCCCAGCATCATTATCCTCTTGTCCGCTTCCACGGACCCGGACGAAGTCCGGGCCACCCGACGAAAGACATCAAACACACGGTCAAACATCGCCGGGCGCCAGGTTCTACACCAGCACCGCGAGCGCTGCCGCGGCCGCCGTCTCGGTCCGCAGGATGCTCCGCCCCAAACTGACGAGCACACAGCCGGCGGCAATTGCGGCGCCCTCCTCCGCGTCGGTCAGGCCGCCCTCCGGCCCGATCAGGCAGAACACGGAGCGCCAGGAGCCATCCACCGCGGCCGACAACGTCGCGCAGTCCGTCTGCATCGAAGCGACGACCGCCGCGTCGTGATCCGCGATCTCGGTTAACGCATCGGCGAAATCACACGGCTCGGCGATCTCCGGCACGATGCTCCGGCCGCACTGCTTGCACGCCTCGATCGCGATCCGCCGCCACCGCCCGGTCTTGCCCGCGCCGGCCTTCGCGACCGACCGCTCGGTCCGCACCGGCACCACCCGCTTCACGCCGAGCTGCGTGCACATGTCAATGAGCCGGTGCATCGCCTGCTGCTTCACAACCGACACGGCGAGCGTCACCGAGACGTCCGGCTCGCGCCACGTCTCCTCCGACCGCAGGATGCCGATCTGTGCCGAGCCCCGCGCGAACGACTCGACGCGGCCGACATAGTCCACGCCCGACCCGTCGAACAGCACGACCTCGTCGCCCACCTTGACGCGCCGCACCTGCCGCAGGTGGTGGGCCTCGTCGCCCTCCAGCCGCACGGTCGCCCCGGCCGGCGCTCTCTCGATGAAGAATCGCTCAGGCGGCATGGAGTCCATCCGTTCATTGAAGCACGCACTGATGACTGACTGCTCGCCGTTACGGAAGAGATTCTTCGCTAACGCTCAGAATGACAATAGCGGTTCCCATTCTGTCATTCCGAACGGAGTGAGGAATCTCCAGTACAGAGACCGGGACCGCCATCGTCGACGCATGCCCGCACCAAGAGCGCCCCGTGTGGCTTGCTACCTTGTGATCTCGCCCGCGGCGAGCCGCCGGTAGAAATCGACCGAGCGGGCGATCCCGTCCTCGAGCGCCACCTGCGGCTCCCAGCCGAGAACCTCCTTCGCCCGGCTCGCGTCGAGCGAGATGCGCGCGACCTCGCCCAGCCGCTCGGGCACGTAGTTGGGCTCGATGCCGCAGCCGACCGAGTCGCGAACGCAGTCGAAGACGCGCTGCACCGGGATTTCCTCGCCCCAGCCGAGGTTCACCCGCGCCCCGTCGCCCGTCTCGAGCGCGATCATGTTTGCCGCGACGATGTCGCCGACGTACACGTAGTCGCGCGTCGACGTCCCGTCGCCGAAGATCTTCGGCTGCTTCCCAGCGAGCATCATCTGAGAGAAGATGGCGACGACGCCCGCCTCGCCGTGCGGGTCCTGCCGCGGGCCGTAGACGTTCGGGAACCGCAGCGACGTATAGCTCATGCCATAGAGTCTGTGATAGAGCCCGAGGTAGTGCTCGACGGCCCCCTTGCTGATCCCGTAGGGGCAGAGCGGCTCGATGGGCGTCGTCTCGTCGGCGGGCAGGTTCTTCGGTTCGCCGTACATCGCGCCGCCCGTCGCGGCGTAGATCGTCTTCTCGAGCCCGACGGCGCGGCCCGCCTCGAGCAGGTTGGCCGAGCCGCCGATGTTGACGCTCGCGTCGTAGACCGGATCGGCGACCGACTTGCGCACGTCCATCTGCGCGGCGAGGTGGAGAAGGTAGGTCGGCTTCTCCTTCTCGAAGATCTCCGGGATCGACTCGTCACGGATGTCGACCTCGTAGAACGTCGCGTCGGGCGCCAGGTTCGCCCGCTTGCCGCTCGACAGGTCGTCGATGACGGCGACGCCGATACCGCGCTCGATGAGTGCGTCGCAGATGTGCGAGCCGATGAATCCGGCCCCGCCCGTCACAATCGCCTTCTTCGCCACCGTGCGTGCCTCCTCCAGTCACTGTTCTCTAATCTTGCTCCTATTCTTGCTCTTACTCTTGCTCCTGTTTCCAGTCACATGCCTGTGTTTCGTAATCGTAATCTTGCCCGCCGGTCGTGTGGCGGACATAATCCTAATCGTAATCGCCGTTATGTCCGGCAACTGGGATTACGATTACGAGTACGATTATGATTGCGAACGGTATTACACCCGACCGCTCCAGACCTCGATGAACTTCTTGAAGCTGCGATCGTAGGTCTTCTCGGCGTCGGGCGGGAAGCAACAGCCGGGGAGCTGCTTGCTCGCGAGATGAAAATGCAGGCACTCGCAGCAGGTGCCCTGCTTCTCGCAGCCCGAGTAGGTGCAGCCGCATCGGTCGAGATTCTTCTGGTGGTTCTCACACTTGATCGCCATGCCGCGTCCTCCAGAGGGATTGATTTGCGCGAGGCCCATTATGTCGCGTCGCGCTCGGAAGTCAAGGCGCGGGCGGCCGCCCGCATTGACGGCCCGCCGACCGCGTGTTATCCTCGTTGTGCGGGAAAGCCGCGTCGAGGGAGTTGAATGTCTCCTAGCATCGGAAGATCAAGCCTTCGCGCCGGCCGCCTCGTCGCGGCCAGGAACGGCGGGCGAACGACAAGAAAGCGTTGCGTGACGCCGCACTTCCGTAGAGAGGGTGCAGACAATGACCGCTGACGAGAATCCGGATGAACTGGTCCGAAATGCTCTTTCGTGCGAGGACCGCGGCGAAATCAGAGCTGCCGCAAGTTTGCTGAGACGGGTTGTGGAATGCGTGCCTACCCACGCTGCGGCTTGGCGTCACCTCGGAGTGCTTCTGGCCCAGCTAGCGGATGAGCGTTGTCTCGTTTCCTGGCGGGATCGCGTCATCTGCCAGGGAGCGGACACAGCCGGTCTCTCGTGCGGGGCGCCTCCCGTCCAGGAGGAATACATAGAAGCGCGGGAAGCTATGCAGAAGGGGCTGGCCCTGGAACCCACGGCCAGTGGATACGTCTTGCTCGGTGATGTGCAAGGAGCGCTGGGCCTGGACGCCCAAGCTGAGGAGTCCTTCAAGACCGCAATGGAGTTGGACCCCGACTGGGATGAGGCGATGTTCAACCTTGCAGTACTATATCGCACGCGAGAACCTGAGGAAGCCGAGCGACTGCTGCGGCGAGCGCTCGCGATAGACGCTGGCGTTCCCGCATACCATCGAGAGCTGGGATTCGTGCTCGGTCACCGGAGGAAACTGGAGGAGGCAGAGGTCTCGCTCAGGAGAGCGCTCGAGCTTGACGCTGACGACTTCTGGACGCACCTCTATCTGGGCACAGTCATAGATGGCCAAGGACGCGGTGACGAGGCGCAGGCGGAGTATAGCATCGCCGTCGAGTTGGAGCCGTCGCTAGCCCTGGCCCATGTGTTCCTCGGCGACTTCTTCAGCCGCGCCGAGAGGTCTGAGGACGCAGAACACCATTATCGGACTGCGGTGAGAGTAGAACCAAGCGATCCGTTGGCGGCGTATAAGCTTGGAACGTTCCTCCGGGAACACGGGGCTGAGGTCGAGGCGGTATCGTGGCTTCAGAAGTACCTTGCCCTTGACCAAGACGACGCACTCGGCAGGGCGGAGGAGGTACGACAATGGCTGTCGTCTCGCAAGGAATGAAGATGAAGGCTATCGATGTGTCTTTGACGTTCGGCGCACTTGCCGTGCTCGCGTGCCGCGCATGCATTGGCGACGGCCAGCCAACAGCGAAGAGGAGGATACGTCATGTTCTGGGGGTATGCTGGAATTGCTGAGGACGGGTCGATAGTCTTTGGGTGGACAGACGCCCCGCAGATTGAGCCGGAGACCCATCAAGAGGCGCGTGACCTTGGCTACGACGCGGCCATCACGGAGGCTAGGCGGCGTGGGGTGTATCCACAGGCCGTGATGCCGTTCTGGAATGCCCGCCACCTGGCCCCGTCTGCCTTCGTTGCGTGGTGGGGACGGGAATGCAACCTCTCTCTTGGGGGCTGCGCGACCCGCTCAACGGGACAAGTGGACAGACAATCCCAACTCAACAAGCTCATACACGTGCTTCTGGACCGCGGGTTCGAGGGTGCAGAGCTTGGCGCAACTCCGGAAATAAGCTGGTTGGGGGACAGCGCAATACAGGATCCTCTTTTCCCAAGGCCGGCGAGCTTGTACCCCTTCTTTGAGGGCGAAGCTTCGGAGGCGGAATGGGCGGCTCTCCTCCAAGAGATCGAGGACATCATGCGAGATCATGTTGCGCCTGTAGATGTGGACCACAGACGTTTCGTGGTTTCGGCGGACCGGCTCGACGATGGGGGTATCGCTCTTTGGATGTCAGAGACAATGACCTGAGGAGGGGAAACTCGCCCGGTTTCGCGGCGGCGCGTTCGCCTTGGAAGAGCGCCAGAACGCGCACGGCTACAGGGATGCGACGAGCTGGAACGGGCTCTGGCCGAGCGACACTGACGTCCCGTTCGTGAACCGCCCTTCGTCCGGAGCGGCATGGGTGGATCCTGTCGCGTGGGGAAGTCAAGGCGCGGGCGGCCGCCCGATGATCAGTGTCTGTGAATTCGTGGGAGTGATCGGACGGCCGCCAGGTCAGGACTGGGCGCGCCGCTTGGCCGCGCGGGCCAGCACGTCGTCGATGAGGCGGGAGATGGCGATACGGAGCTTGCCCTCCGTCTCGTAGTTGCCCTTCTGAATCTGCTTCCGGATGCGGTCGATGCGCGCCTTGCGGGCGCCCGCCTTCGCCGCGGGTCGTTTCGCCGTACTGGAACCGGCGCCGGACCGGCGCGCCGTCCGGCGCGTGCCCGTTCCGCCGCCTGATTTCCTGCCGCTCGTGGCCAAATACCATCCCTCGTAAGACGCTCTGAGGCCGACACCCCGCCGGCCTCAGTTAGTATATCGACCGATTATGCGGCAGACTTGAGCGCAATCGGAGAAAGCGTTCTGGGAGACGGGCGGGACGCATGCCCCTACACCCCAGTGCGTTACGTCCTACTCGACCTCCAGTTCGCCGATGGAATCGAGCGACA
Source organism: uncultured Planctomycetota bacterium (assembly GCA_964385685.1). Classification (GTDB taxonomy): domain Bacteria; phylum Planctomycetota; class PUPC01; order PUPC01; family PUPC01; genus CAYLQD01. The sequence continues at coordinate 8,238 of CAYLQD010000003.1, forward strand.
CCGTGGGCACGTCGGCCCACGACCAGTCCTCGTCCGGAGGCCCATTTTCGGCCCTAAACACATGGCCCCAGCGGCGTTGGAAGAGGAGGCCATTCCGTACAATCTGGTAGGGACTGTTGATCGCCCGCGTCCCAGAGCTGGTCACGTTCTCGAAGTGGTACGACTCGGCCGCGGGCTCGTAGAGCACCTGCCAGCCGCGCTCCCGGGCGGCGTAGCAGTAGTCGATGTCCTCGAACTGGATCGGATTGTACGCCTCCTCCAGCGGGCCGAGTTCGTCGTAGACCGCGCGGCGCATCAGCCAGCACGCGCTGATGAGGCACTGCACCTCGGCCGGACGGTTGAACTCGGCGGCCTCGCGCGGCTCGCCGCGCCCGCGGAAGAAGACGCGCCCGCGCGGCGAGACAGCGGCGCCGGCGCACTGGATAAGGTGCGGCGCGAACGGATAGATAAGCTTCGGCCCGGCGATCCCGCCGCGGCCGGCGCGCTCGATCGCGTCCGCGAGCAGATCGACCCACGCGCGCGTCCGCACGACGACGTCGTTGTCCATAAAGGCGATGAACTCGCCCGCGGCCATCTCGAGCGCCTGGTTGCGGCCCGTGATCGCCCCGACGTTCGTCTCGTTGCGCCGGTGCCGGAATGTGACGCCGGCCGCGGCCGCGCCGGCCTCGAACGTCGCGAGCAGTTCGGGCGTCTCGTCCGTCGACCCGTTGTCGACGACGATCACCTCGAGCGGGCGCCACGACGTCTTCGTCAGGCCGTCGAGGCAGCGCGCCGTATACGCCGCCTTGTTGCACGCGAGCACGATGACGGACGCGAGCGGTTTCATGAGCGACTGCTCCTCCGGGCCGGCGATCATTGTAGCGCGCGCCCTGCCCCGTCACAACTCGCCGCCTCGCGGAAGGCGACCGCAAGTTCATTGTTCGGAACAGGCGCTTCGTGGCGTGCTACGGCCTGAAGCGACCGGCGTCCGCGGTCACTTCTTCTCCCCGAAGCAGTAGATGGCGCCGTCGTCGGCGCCGATGACGAGCCGCCCGCGCCCGACGGCCGGCGAGGCCGTGACGGCCGAGCCCGCGGCGAACGTCCACACCTTCTTGCCGTCCCCGAGGCGCAGCCCGTAAAGACTTCCGTCCGCCGAGCCGACGAAGACGCGGTCGCCCGCGATCACCGGCGACGAATCGACCTTGCCCTTCGTCGTCACGGTCCAGACGACCTTCCCCTTGTCCGCCGAGACGCGGAAGATCGAGCCGCTTCGCGACGCGAACACGACGGCATCGCCCGACACGGCGGCGCCTGCGTAGCAGCCCGACTCGCTCTCGTCGTTGTATTCCCAGAGCACCTTGGCGTCGCGGCAGCGCACGGAGACATATCGCCCGCCCATGTCGCCGAGGAACACGGTGCCGTTCGCATACGCGGGGCCGGCGGCGTAGTTGCCCTCCGTCGCCACGGCCGACGTCTGCTTCCCGGTCGCGACGTCGACCAGGCGGACCTGCCCGTCGCACCCGGCGACGACGACCTGCCCGCCGGCGATGCACGGCGACGCGTGCACGTAGGAGTCGGACTCGAACGCCCACTTCTTCTTGCCCGTTCTCGCGTCAAGGCAGTAGAGATAGTCGTCGTATGATCCGAACAGGATCGAGCCGCCGACGGCCGTGGCCGACGAGATGATCTTCCCCTCCGTCTCGAACCGCCACAGCTTCTTGCCGGTCGCGGCGTCGAGCGCGTGGAACACGCCCTTCTCGTCGCCGACGTAGACCGTGCCGCCCGACACGCACGGCGAGGCGGCGATCGGGCCGTCGGCGCGGAACGACCACGCCTTGACGCCGTCCTCGAGCCGCAGGCAGAGCAACTCGCCCTTCCGCGTGCCGACGGTGACGCGGTCGCCGACGATGGCGGCCGACGACTCGACGGCCGCGCCGGCCTCGTGCGTCCACAAGAGCTTCAGGTCCGCCGGGAGCGCCGATTGCGCGACGCCGGCCATGTCGGCCGAGCCGCGGAACGACGGCCAGTCGGCATCGGCGGCGGCCGCGCGCGGCAGGCACGCGACGGCGGCCAACGCGATCAGGATCACGCAACAGACGACTCGCACGTTTCGCTCCTCGCTCGAGCCGCCCGGCCTACTCGGCCCGGAGCGCCTCGATCAGCCCGCCGCGAACACCGGCCGCCGCCGCGGCCACGCAACACGCCATCCCCAACGCCATTATACACGCCAGCAGGACACCCAACGCCGCCCAGTTCACGCTCGAACCCACGGCCGCAAGCTGCGGAGCGACGGCGACGAGCGCGGCGCCCGTCCCGCACAGAAGCCCCGCCACCAGGAGCGCCGCGTTCTCCGCGACCAGCAGCCACGCGATCCGCCGCCGGCTGAAGCCCGTCGCAAGCATCAGCGCGAACTCGCGCCGCCGCTCGAACGCATTCCGCAACACGACGACCACCAGCCCGACCGTCCCCATCAGCACGCCCAGCCCGCCGAGCGTCAGGAACGTCGAGAGGTACGTGTTCTGCACGCCGATCAGTTCGTTCAGGATTTCGCCCGTGCCGCGGACCTCGAGCCCGAGGTCGCCGAGGTTGCGGCGAAGCACCTCGGCCACCGCGTCGGCCCGCCCCGGCGGCGTCTCGATCAGGAAGTAACGCGGCGCGTCCTCCGACGGGAACAGCGTCCGGAAGTCCTCCTCCGCGACGAGCAGTTCCGATGCGAAGATGCTGAACGGCAGCAGGCCGACAAACTCGAGCTGCCGCCCTGCGCCCGACTCGCCGACAATGCGGAACGCCTGCCCGAGCCCCGAATGCTCCCCCGAGAAGAGCTGCCACCGGACGCTTTCCGCGTCGCCGAACGCAGGGATCGCGCGCCGCCGGGCGCGGCCGGACAGGCGCGGCCAGCCCACGCCGCCCGGGGGAAGCGTGACGGGCGAGAACCCGCCCCGCACGATGAACGCGTCCGGCACGCCGAGCACCCGCGGCTGCGCCGGCTTCGCAAGGTTCAGGCAGCTCGCGTCCGCGCCCGAAGCAAGTAGAAATGAGTGGACCCGCACGCCCTCGAACAGCGGCTCGTCCTGCGTGTCGAACCCCAGCTTCCGGCGGCCCGAGGCCGTCCCGAAATCGTAGTGGATCGGGAGCGACGATTCCGCCCGGAGCGAGAACCCGCCGGCGCCCGAGTCCTTGCGGGCCACGTCGAGCCGTGAGAGGTCGCGGCGGTTTGCGGCGACCGCGACAATGATGAACGCCGCCGCCGCGAGCAGGCCGAACACGAGCACGCTGCGCCCGCGGCGCGCCGCCACCCCGCGCAGGGCCAGCGTCACGGACGACAACGTCCGGTCCCGCGGCCGGCACAGGAGCGCGAGCAGCAGCCACACCCCCGCGAGCGCCGCGACCAGCAGCGCCGCGCCTGAGATGAAGAAGCCCGCCGCGCCCTCCGAGCCGAGCAGCCGCGGCCCCAGAGCCGACGCCGCCGCAACGCACAGCCCGACCGCCGCGAGCACGCCTGCCAGAATCATCGCCCCGCGGCCGGGGCGCCGGACGGCCATCGCCTGCCAGCCCGACAGGAGGTCGAGCACGTCGCGACGCCGCAGCCCGCGCACCGACCAGCGGACCGAGATGAGCCCGGCGATCACGCCCGCGGCAAGACCGATGCCGACGCTCGCCCACTGGACGTGCAGCGCCAGCGCCTGCGTACCGACCGCGCCCCGCCACCACGTGCCAAGAGCGTGAATGACCAGGGCCGCGTATCCGACGCCGAGCGGCACGCCGACCAGCGAGCCGATCACGACGAGCACGCCCCCCTCGGTCAGGAGCGCGCGGCCCGCCCCGCGGCTCTTGAACCCGAACGCGAGCATCGCGCCCACCTGGCTCGCGCGGCGCTGGATCGACAGGCGCATCAGCGACCCCGCCAGCCCCAGGCCCGAGACGACGAGGAACGCGCTCATCGAGAGGAAGAGCGTCGCGAAGTCGGTCGAGCCCTTCGCCGATTCGAGCGCGAGCGCACGGACCGGGCGGAAGAACGGGCGTGCGGGCCCCATCGAAAGCTCGAATGACAGCCCCTCAGCCAGCCGCTGCCTTAGAGCGCCGAGATCCCCGCCCGCGGTCGGCCGGAACCGGACCGACGTGACCCATCCCTGCCGGCCCTCGCCGCGCCACATCGAGCGAATCGCGGCCGCCGACACGAACGCCTTCGGCGTCGCGCGATGTTTGCGCCAGTATTCCTCGTCGCGCGCCGTGACACGATCGAGATCAAGCGGGAACGGCGGATCCCAGTCGGAGACGTTGTCCGCGTCGGTGATCCCCTCGAAGTCCGGCACGATGTCGGGATCCGCGGCCGGCCCCTCCAGCTCGACGATCCCGACGACCGTGAACGCGCGCGTCTCGGTGGGATACGTCCCGTCCCGCTCGGCGACGAAGTGCGCGACCTCGACGCGGTCGCCGACCTTGACGCCGAGGTCCTCGGCCGCCCACGCGTTCAGCAGGAGTTCATCGTCCATCAGCTTATCGGCGCGGCCCGCGCGCACGACGAACGGATCGAACGCATCTGCGCCGGCGACGATGGCATACGCGATGCTGCGCCCCTTGTCCCCCGTCTTGCGAATGGTCTCCGCGAGCTGAATAGACGTCGATAGCGCACCGGCCTTGGCGCGCAACTGCGCGTTGGTCGCCGCCTCCATGTGCGCGGGCGTCAGCAGCAGTGACCGGCTTCGGAGCGACACGTAGCCGCGCTGCTCGTGCACCGTCAATTGCAGGCCGTAGTCGGCGGGGGCCGCGGCGCGTCCGAAGGCCCGCTCGAGCCGCGGCTCGGCCTTGCGGCCGCCCGCGCCCCCGAGCAGCGTGTTCGCCTCGTCGCCGAGCCCGAGCCGCTGACAGAGCCACCGCCGCGAGACGAACGCGTTGCGCGGCACGGCCGTCCCCGCGTCGAGCGCGAAGTCACCGCCCTCCGACGCCGACAGGATCCGTCCGACCGTCGCGCGGATCTGCACGACGGCCTCGCTCCGACCCCGCCGCGCTAGAAAGCTGCCCGCGGGCGCGGCCCCGCGGCGTGGGACCGAAAGGATGACGGTGTCGCCCTCGCCGACGCCCAGATCGCGGGCAAGCGCTTCATTGAGCGCGACCGATCTCACGGCAAGATTTGGCGCGGCCGCGCCGTCGAAGAAGCCCCAGAACGCGGCGTCGACGCCGATGACGTGGACCCGCGGCACCGCGGCCCCGGTCCGCGTCGCGAGCGCCCGCCCCTGCGTGAGAACGGCCGGCGCGACCGCCGGGCCGTGCCGGATAAGCCGACCTGTGATGTCGGCGGCGAGTTGCGCTCGCAAGAAATGCGGAGCCGTCATCGCATAGTGGACGCTGCCGAGCCGCCGCAGCGCCGTCACCCGGATGCTCCCGGTCACGGAATCACCGACGACGAGCGAGCCGACGATGACGGCCGTCGCCACGGCGACCCCGAGCGCGACCATCGCGCCCGTGCGCCGGTAGAAGACGAGGTTTCGGAACACAAGCCGGCTGAGTCTCACTCGGCCGCTCCCGTCTCGAGTTCGTGCAGCCCGCCGCCGCGCAGCTCGCCACACCGCGACAGCCGCCCCGCAAGATCGAGGTTGTGCGTCGCCATGATGACGGTGACGTAGCTCTCCTTCGCGAGTTCGAGGAAGAGCGACACGATGCTGCCGCCCGTCTCGTGGTCGAGGTTCCCGGTCGGCTCGTCGCAGAGCAGGAGGCGGGGCTCGTTGATCATCGCCCGCGCGACGGCGATGCGCTGCCGCTCACCGCCGGACATCTGCGCGGGAAACGAATTCGCGTGCTCGCCGAGCCCGACGCGGCCGAGCAGTTCCACCGCGCGGGACGTCGCGTCGCCGCCCGCGGCCGCGAGCGACGGCAGCAGCACGTTCTCGAGCGCGGTCAACTGCGGCAGCAGGTGGTGGTCCTGGAAGACGAATCCGACCGTCGAGGCGCGGAACTCGGCAAGAGCGGGCCCCGCGAGCCGGTCGATCCGCGTATCGCCGAGCTGGATGCCGCCGCTCGTCAGCTCGTCGAGCGAGCCGATGATGTTGAGCAGCGTGCTCTTGCCGGAGCCCGACGGGCCCACGACGGCGAGCGTCTCGCCCGGATGCACGATGGTCGAGATGTCGCGAAGCACCTCGTTCGACGGTTCGTAGGTCTTGCAGACCTTGCAGACAACGAGAGCCGGAAGCAGCGGGGCCATCGGCGAACTCCTCGGGCGTGGATGTGTGCCAGTCATTCTACCGCGGCCGCCGGCGCGATGGAAACATGAATGCCCGCCCGGAGTGGACACTCCGGAAAGCCGGGACAGCCAGCGGGTGGCAGTCCCGGTTTTCCGGCCCCGCCGCGCGTGAGTGCTGGCGAAGAACGGGGACTGGCCTCCGCCCGCCGAAGCGGGCTATGGCCCGCGAAGGCTGGCACCAGCGAAGCGAACGGAGTGAGCGCAGACGCGCCGTTCCGCTGGAACGGCGGGAGTTTGCTCCGCAAACTCCGACGGCAGCTTCGCTGCCGCCCTGTCCCCCGCTTTTCGCCTCCGCCCGGCCCCCGTCTAAGATGTCGACTCGCCCGGGCCGTCAGGCGGCGCGGTCGGCGACGTGGGCCCGCAGCAGCGCGGCGCTCGCGACGCCGTAGTATGTGTATTCGACGTCCGGCTCGCGGTCCGATGCCGACGCGCGGAACCCGCCGCCGGGCTCGGCGAGCAGCCGCACGAACCGCCCGGCCGCGGCCAGGTCGGCGCGGTCGAGGGCGCCCGCGTCGGAGAGCGTGACGAGCGCGGTGAACGTCGCGAGCAGGTCGGGCTCGGGCGCGGAGGGATGTGCGAGAAAGCCGCCGCTCGCTCCCTGCATCGGAGCGATCAGATCGGCCGCGGCGCGTGCGTGGTCGGCGTCGAGCCGGCCGCTGACGACGAGCAAGCCCGCGGCCGCGGCGATGCGGCACGTCTGCCCGCCGCCCGCTTCGGCCAGGTCCGCGGCCGGCCCGCGCGCCTCGGACTCATCTGTGCCGAGCATCTCCTCGCAGAGCGCGCCGAGGAACGCGTCATAGACATTGGCGACCCCGTCGAGACAGGCGCGGGCGGCCGCCGCGTCGGTCTGCACCGATGACCCCGCCCGGGCCAGCAATCGCGCGCAGTTGAGCTGGTTGAAGCATTCGGCGACGCTGCCCGGCGGGCGGAACGCGCGCACGTATGCCGCCGCGCGCTCGAGTGTCTCGTCGTCCGGCCCGAGCAGCGCGAGCGTCCGCAGCGCAAAGTCGGTGTAGTAGATGTCGGACCCGCCGCCGCGGCCGGTGAATCCGCCGTCGGGCATCTGCTTCGATTGAACGAACCGGGCGTGGTGTTCGGCGAACGGACGGCCAAGGAGGCGGGCGCCCGCGGCGAGGCGGTCGTCAAGCCGATCGAGGTACGCGCTCTTCATCCCGGCTCACAGCACCACACGGACAATGAAGTGGAGGAGGTCGCGGAGTGCGGGCTCGGGCGCGCCGCTCGCGAGGTCGGCCGCCCGCGTTCGCAGCTTGTGGACCAGCCGCCGCGCCTTGTCGAAGACGCCGAGCCGCTCATAGAGCGATCGCATTCGGCCGGCGTCGCCCGCGGCGCCTGCCAACTCGTCCGGCGCACCGGCCTCGGCGGCGAGCGCGCGAAGCACGGTCGGCCGCGGCGCGCCCATCTTCGGCCCGCCGGCAGCACCCCAGTCGTCGAGGTCGTTGAGAATCTGATACGCCTCGCCCACGTAGAGACAGAAACGCCGGAGGCGCTCGGTGTCGATCTCGGCGCCGCCGGCTCGGAGCCCGGCGAAGAGCGCCGCCTCGAACGCGGGCGCCGTCTTCAAGGCGTATATCGCGAGCGCGTCGATGGCCTTCAGGTCGCCGCCCGGCCCGTCGCGCCAGAGAAGCTCCTCGCCCTGGCCGCGGCAGAGGTCGAGGTGCGCCGCGGAGAGCCGGGCGAGAATGTCGGCGGCACACGCGTCGCCCAGCGACGCCGCCTGCCCGGCGATCAGCCGATACCCGAGGCCGACGAGATGATCGCCGATGTTGATGGCCGCCGGGGCCCCGTGCGTCCGGTGCAGCGTTTCACGTCCGTAGCGAAGCGCGTCATCGTCCTCGATGTCGTCGTGCACGAGCGAGGCCTTGTGGAGCGCCTCGATCGCGACGGCGATCTCGCGCACGCCCTCGGGCAGCATCGCGGCGACGTCCGCGTCGGCCGCCAGCGCGTCCGGCCCGTGGCGGCTCACGGCATAGGCCGCAAGCGTGATGAACGGGCGGAACCGCTTGCCGCCCGCGCGGATCCAGTCGACGGCGAGCTTGTCGGTCTCGGTCCAGCGGGCCGCGTCGTGCATCGCGGCCCGAAGGAGGCGGACAAGCTCGTCCGGCTCGAACATCCGGACGGTCTCGCGGAGGAGGGGCGCATACGTGCGCGACCGGATGGCGGACACCGCCCGCTCGGCGCGAATGAGCGACTGCACGCGGCCTACTTCCGCCTCGGTCTCGGCGCACCCGTCGCGAAGGAGCGGCAGTGCGACGCACGGTACCCCGAGCGCCGCGGCCTTCGAGAACGCCTTGTCGAGCGAGTCGAGGCACGCGACGCCGAGCAGGGCGTCGGCGTTGCACTCCGCGAGCCGCGTCAGCACGGCCGGGGTCCCGTCCGCGATCACGACGTGGCAGCCGAGCGCGTCCGCGGCCGATTTCAGATCACAGAGCGTGCAGGCGCCGCAGCCGGCGCAGTGGAACTCGGCTCCGCGGGACTCGCCCTCGCAGCGGTCGCGGTCGCGCAGGCATCGCGGCAGGAAGAGCATTCGGCGGTCGTGCGGCACGGCCTCGAACTGCGGCCGCCAGAACGCGTTGCTGACGGCGACCATCGCGAAGCCGAGGAACTCGGGTGGGAGCGAGAGCTGTTCGAGCGCGGCGGCCGCGCGGCGTTCGAGTTCGGAACGAAGCGGCGGGCACGTCGGGTCGAGATCGGCGGCGGCCTGTTCCGCGGCGGCGCGAATGCGCCCGCGGTCGGCAGGGTCCTGCGGCACGCGCTTGATGTCGTCCGGCTCCGCGTGCGAGACGGTCGCGGTGGTGTCAGTCATCGTCCGGCGTTCTCCTCGCCACAACCCGGCCCAGCGCGTCGACCGCCCCAATGATAGGATAAAGCCGCTCGAAATACCATAGCCTCGAGAAGTAGAGGCCGATCGGAGCGGGCGTCGTCCACGTGCCGTCCTCGATCCGCCCGGCGAGGTAGGCGGCGCCGCGCTCGACCGCGCGGTCTGCGCCGCCGTCGTGCGGTGCGCGGGCCAGCGCCGACACGGCCGCCGCGGTCTCCTCCATCGACGACACGACGCCCGGCGCCCCGCCCCATCCGCCGTCGGGATTCTGGCTGCCAACGAGGCAGGCGATAGCGCGCTCCGCGGCGCGCTCGCCACACGCAAGCAGCGCCGGCAGGACGGCCGCCGTTCCGAGTACGCGGTTCGCGCCGTCCTCGGCGAGCTGGCTGCCGAACCACAGCGGCCGCCACGAGCCGTCGGGCGCCTCCGTGCGGCGCAGATACGCGATCCCGCGCCGAACGGCCGCACCGGCGGACCCGCTGGCCTGGAGCGCCTCGATCGCGTGCGCCGTCAGGTCCGCTGCGCTCCGGTCGAACGGCAGCTTGCCCCAGCCGCGACAGAACGTCGGCCAGCCGCCGTCCCTGTTCTGGAGCCGGAGAAGCCAACGGACGCCGTCGGCGTTCCGCTCGCCCAGCTTGCTCAGCGCGAGCAGCGCGCGGGCCGTGTCATCGGCGTCGGGCACGCCGCCGGGCAGGTGGGTCCACGCCCAGCCGCCGGCCGCGGCGTTCGTGTAGGGGTGCCGCGTGCGGCACTGCTGCGCGAGAAGCCAGCCGCGCGTGCGGGCGGCGTCGATCTTCTCCAGCGCGCCGGCGGCATCGAGCGCCAGCACCGCGTTCGTCGTCAGCCAGACGGACAGGTTCGAATCGATCGGCCAACTGCCGTCGGGCCGCGCGGTGCGGGCAATGAAGTCGAGGCACCGGCCCGCGACGACGCCGTTTGCCGACGCGCTCGCGAGCCCCATCGCGACGAAGCTGGTGAGCGGCACGGCCTCGAGGAAGCCGCCGCTCTCGGGCTGGATGCGTTCGAGCGTCGTGAGCGCGGGGCGGACCGTGAGGCCCCGCAGCGCCCGAACGATGACGCCGGGCGGGTGGTTCCGGTGCAGCGCCAGGCCGATCGCAATGAGCGCGGGCAGCGCGTAGCTCACGACCCGCAGCCGCGCGACGCGGTGGAGCGCTCGCGGCAGCGCGGCCAGCTCGAACGGGAGCCGCGGGATGCGGTCCCACGGCACGAGCCCGGCGAGGGCGCACGCGACGAGTATGGGCGCGGCGAACGTGCGGTCCGCTCCATAGCAGGCCGAGACGGCGGCGACGCGCTCGTCGACCGAGCGGCCCGCGCGGGCGGAGACATAATCGTCGGCCCGCGAGCGAGCGGCCTCAACTTCGGGCGCGCGGCATCGTGTCAGCGCGGCGAGCGCCAGCATCGTGGTCGAGAGATTGCTCGGGCTGTTGGGCGAGTCGCCCCACCCGCCGTCGGGATTCTGGTCGGCCGCGAGCCACGCGATGCCACGCTCGATGAGCGCGTCGTCCGACCGGCCGCACGCGTCGAGCGCGAGGAGCGCCGTCGCGGTCGCGAGCGCCGACGCGGACAGCTCGCCCTCCCAGTAGCCGTCGGGCCGCATCTCGGCGAGCAGGCGGTCGGTCGCCGTGCGGAGCGCCGCGCCGAGCCGGTCCAGGTCGGTCGCTTCACGCACCGCGGCCCCTCCGCGAACGCAGAGCCATGAGGGCCGACCACCATATCGCCTGGCCGCGGCCGAGCACCTGGAGCAGGCAGCGCCGCACGGGGCAGATGCCGGCCGCTCGCTGGCTGTCCCAGTAGAGCCGCGGGATCCATTTGAAGTTCGACCGGTAGCACGTGCGGACGAGCCGCCACTGGAGCGGGGAGAGGTCGCGGGCCGTGACCGGCGGGCGACCGTCGATGGGCGCGTAGAAGAGCGGCGACACGGCGACGCGTTCCGTCCGGAACGATTCGACCCACGCGAGGGTCCGCTCGACGTCGGCGTCGGTTTCGCCGGGCAGGCCGACGATGACGCTCACCATCGGCAGGAAGCCGGCACGGACGAGCCGCCCGACCTGCGCGGCAGCGACCTCGGGCCATTCGTCCGGCCCGTGCGGGCCCATCTTCGTCGCACCGCCGTTCGACGCGAGCAGCGCTCCCGAGGCCGTCTCGACGCCGACGTTGACCCACGGATGCCGCTGCCCCGTCGACCCCGCCATCAGATCGCGAAGACGGGCGAGCTGCGCGTCGGTGTACGATTCGATGCTGATCACGTTTGCGTGGTCGGCCTGGATGAGCCCGAGCCCGTCGATCTCCCGAAGGCGCGAGAGCAGCGCGATGACGGCGCCCGGCTCGACGCGGAGCCCGGCCCCGCCGTAGCGGAAGAGGTCTTCGCTGAGCACGCAGATATGCCGGCGCCCGCCCGCGATGTTCGTCGCCGCGTCGGCGAGGATCGTCTCCGCGGGCAGGTGGCGCATCGGGGTCTCGGCCATCGTGCAGAACCGGCAGCCAAGGCCGCAGCCGCGGCTCGCCTCGACGACGCCCATCGTGCTCGCGCCCACAATCAGCGGGACGCTCGCCACGCCGGCCGACTCGCCGGGCACGACGGCTGGGAGTTCGTCGCCATTGACGAGCGACCGGAAGACGTCGGCCGCGTTGGCCTCGGCGCACCCGACGACGACGTGGTCGATGCCGAGGCGCCCGAGCGCGGCCTCGTCGGGCGCCAACTGCCACGCGCCCGTCCCGCCGACGATGACGGTGCACTGTGCGCCGCGCTGGTCGGCCGCCCGGCGGACCGAGCGCAGCAGCTTCTGGAACCTCGCCGTCGGCGCGCCCTGCCCGCCCGCGATCGCGGCGACCGTCGTCGTGTGCATGCCGAGGCCGAGCGGGTCGCCAGCCGCGACGCCGACGATGCGCGTCGCCGGCCCGATTGCATCGCGGAGACGGTGCGGCGCCACAACGGCCACCTCATCGCGGCCGAACCCGCCGCCAGCCAGCGCGGCCTCGATCCGCCGGAGCCCGAGCGGCGCGACCTTCGCCCGGGCGCCGTCGCCCCGCGCGCGCGGCAGCATCAATGCCCGCAACAGCGGCCACGGCGTGGTCGTCGTCTGGCTGGAGGCGAGCATGCCGTCGAGCAGCAGCTCGTAGTCGGCCGTGAGCGTCTCGTCGGCGGTCAGGACGATGGGGAATCCGTCGCGGGGCGTCACTCGCGGTCTCCCCCGGCGAGCTGATCGAGTTCGTCGATGAGGTCGTCGAGCGCCGCGTCGGCCGAGCCGGGCTCGCGGTAGGGCGTGTGGGTCCGCCGCTCGAACATGGCCTTCGCGGCGTCGTCGGGCGTGACGAATCGCCCGGGCGCGCCCGCGATCGCGTCGTCCTCGTCGCAGAGCGGGAACATGATCGCGCTGTTCGGGCAGAGCCGGGCGCAGGCGGGGCAGCCGGCTTTGCAGTTGTCGGGGTTCGCGACGACGACGGTCGCCAGCGGGCCCAACTCGTAAACGCCGAACAGGCAGAAGCGGAGGCACTGTTTGCAGTTCACGCAGCGGGCGATGTCGACGACGGGGTACCACCGGTCGGCGGTCTCGCACGCGCGGTCGGTCGGCGGCGTGGGCGCGCCCGCGTCGGGCAGATGCTCGCGGCACGCGTCGAAGCAGGCCTCGGCGGAATCAAATGCGGCCATGTCGAGAGTCGTCAGGCCTGCGCCGCCGACACCGTGCCCCTTGAGTAACCATTCCGCCGGCCGGGGATGCAGCCACGAGAGCGCAAGCAGCGGGCCGTCGACGGCGGCCAACTCACTCCACACATCGGCGTCTTCCGCGATGTGATAGAGGTGCGGCAGGACGAGGACCGGCGCGTGCTCCGCGAGCAGCCGCGCGAGCGCGTCTTCGAACGGTCTCTTGTCCGCGTCGCCGCGGCTCCGGAAGATCACAGCGTTCATGTCACTCGCCGATGCAGTAGAGGTGGCCCGCGGCCCGGACGTACATCCGCTTGCCGGAGAAGACCGGGCAGCTCCGAAAAAGCTCGAGCTTGTTCACCGCGACCTGCTTCGGCTCGCGGCCGAGCGTCATCACGACCGTCGTACCGTCCTCCCGGCTCAGGAACAGGTGCTCACCGGCGAGGGTCACGCTGGGATAGGCCTGCCCCCTGCCGAACGCGAGCTGCCTCTGGTACGCGACCCGGCCCGTCTTCGCGTCGACAACGCTGAGGTGGACGCTCTGCGTGATCGCGTAGATGAGCCCGTCGTGAAGCAGGGGCGATGCGTAGTACCGATCCTTCCTCGGCGTGGTCGTCCAAAGCGGCTTCACGACGACGCCGTTCTCCGGGGCGGGCGAAAGCTGCACCGCCCGGCCGCCGTGCCGAATGAAGTAAGCGATCCGCTCGTGGACAATCGGCGCACAATACGGCAGGTCGGACATCCCGTTGGCGAGGACGTTGCCGTCCGCGACGCGCACGAGGGAGCCGCTTGGCGTCACAATGACGTCGACCCCGCCGATCCGCGTCACGACGGGCGAGCCCCATCGCCGGGGCGCCTTCGCCTGCCACACGGTCTTCCCGGTCTCGGCGTCGAGCGCGGTGACACTGTTGATGTGAACGATCAGTTTGCCGTCGACGAGCAGCGGCGAGGCGCAGTGGCCGCGGGGATGCTTGGGCCGCTCGACGACGCGGATCCAGCGGCGGCTCCCGGCCAGGTCGTAGCGCGCGACGACGCCGTTCCCGAACATGGCATAGACGTGCGTGCCGTCGCTCGCCGGGGTCGAGGACGAGTAGCCATTCGTCCCGTGCGCGCCCGGCCGGCGATACGGCTTGAGCGCCGCCCGCTGTTTCTGGAGATCGACCAGTTGGTTTCGCGACTCATCCGCCCGTGTCTTCAAATCCGAGAGCCGCCTGCTCAGCCGCACCGCCTTTTGCGCAAGCTCGGCCTCCCTGGCCCTTTCCTTCTTGCGCTCCTCCTCTGTGGGTTTGCGGCCGCCGGGCTTGGGCAGCGACTCGTCCGCGATCTGCTTCAACTCGCCGATGGTCTTCTGATCTTCGTTGTTGACCGCGCGCAGCTTCTCCTGAGCGGACCGTATCTTAGCGGGCAGCTCGCCCGCCGCCGTGATGTCCTGACGCGCCTTCGCCGCCGCTTCCGGCGTGAGCGTATCGAAGTATGAGTTGGTCCTCTGCCACAAGATCGTCCCGTCGTTCGCGTCGACGCAGAGCAACGTGTCCGGCTCCGAGCAGACGAACACCCTGCCACCGGCCAGGACGGGCGACGCATTGCCCCACGAGGGCATCTTCGTCTGCCACACAACGTTCTTCGTCGTCGACCACTCGGTCACGGGCGTGGCGGACGGGTACTTCCCGGTGCCATCGCCGCGCCATCCCGCCGCCTCCTGAGCCAGGGCCGGAGATGTTCCCAAGATGCCGATCAACAGAGCCCTGCACAACATCATTGCTGTTTCCTTTCGTCGGTCAGGCCGGTGCACAGTTCCAGCATCTTCTCCGCCGTCGCGTCGGCCGAATAATGTTCGCAGATGCCGGCTCGCGCGGCAAGCCCCGTCGCGTCGGCCGCCTTCGGATTGTTCATCAGCGCGACCAGCTCGTCGGCCAGCCGCGCGGGATCGCCGGGCGTGAAGAGCCGCCCGCCGCCGGTCCGCTCGATGATCTCGGGAAACACACCCGACTCGGGCACGACAACGGGCAGCCCGGCCGCCATCGCCTCGAGCACGGCCGTGCCGCGGACCTCGGGCACGCGGCTCGGCAGCGCAAAGGCGCTGCATCCGCGCAGGAACGCGACCTTGCTCTTCAGATCGCCCACGTCGTGGACCTCGCAGGACACGTCGAGGTTCTGGCGGCGGAGGGTCGCGCGGATCGACCGCCAGAAACTCCGGTCGAGGACTTGTCCGGCGATGTGGAGCCGCACGGCCTCCGCCCGTTCCTTGACCAGGATGCGGCACGCCTCGACCAGCAGATCGAGCCCCTTGCCGGGCGTGATCCGCGAGAGGCAGCCGATGGTGAACGGTCGCCGCGGCCGGAGCGTCGCGGGGGTGATCGCGTCGGCGTCGACGCCCGTCGGGACCACGTGGATGCGCTCGGGCGGCACACCCAGAAACTCGGCCGCCTGCGGCGCGTACCAGTCCGACGGCGCGATGAGCGCATCGATGCTGCCGGCGTTCGCGCGGACCAGGTTGCGGGCCTGGGACCGATATGGCTCGGGCATCGCCTCGAGAAACACGTCCTCGCCCTGGATGCCGCATACGATCGGCACGCCAAGCCGCTTCCTGAGAGGCGGAGCGATCGTCGAGAGGAGCGAGTTGCCGAGCACGACGACGTCGGGCCGCGGGCCGACCTCGAAGAGCGCGAGCAGCCGCTCGAGTTCAGCCGCCTGGCGACCGTACTCGCCCTTGAGGACCGAGACCGTCATCGGCCCGAGGCCCGCCGGCTTGGTGCGAACGGCAAAACCCGAGGCCCAGTTCAACAGCGCCGGGCGGTCGAGCAGGCGGCGGAAGAAGCCGGGCGCGCGGCCGAAGCCCGGGACGTGCTGGTCGAGCCACACGTTGATGCCGCCGAGGAAGATCTCCGACGGGCCCGGCCACGGACCGTCGAGCCGCAGCGGCGTGTAGAGCGGGAGGATGCGAACGTCACAACCGCGGGCAGTGAGCGAGCGGGCGATCACGACGTCGCGGACGGACGCACCGCAGTACATGCCGCCGCAGCCGGGGATGACCCATGTCAGTCGCATTATCATACCTCCTTCGGATCGTCTTTGAACGCGAGCGCCCCGGTCGGGCAGGCGACGACACACTCGGCCGCGGCGTGGCGGAGCCCCTCGGCGAGCGACTCGTCGAACGGGACGGCGACGCGCACGTCGAATCCGCGGCCGACGAACGTGAGCCCGAGCGGCTCGGCGCGGGCCTTCGTGATCTCGACGCACAGCCCGCACGCGATGCACTTGCCGGGCTCGTAGAGCACGTTCTCCGGGTGGGCGAGCTGATCCAACGGGCGCCGCTCGCCCTTGTGCCTGCGCGGGTCCGCGCCGTAGGCGGCCGCGTGGTCGCGGAGCCGACAGTCGCGGTCGGCGCGGCAGTCGCAGTGGAGGCAGCGCCGCGCCTCCCGACGCGCCTCGGCGTCGGTGTAGCCGGCGTCCGGTCCGCGGGCCGGTTCGACGCGGTCCTCGGGGTTCGCATCGCACATGTATCGGTCGATCTCGTCGGGCTCGACGCGGCCGACGTGCACGGAATACTCGCGCGGCGGCGCGGGCCCGGGCGGCCGCGCACCGTCGGCGGCCGCATGGCGAACCAGGAGCCGGATCGCGACGGCGTGGTCCTTCACGGCGCGGCGGCAGGCCTTCTCACACGGCGCGGCGCAGTCGGCACACGCCTGCACGTCGCCGCCCTCCCCCGTCTTGCCCACGGCGATGCGCCGGATCGTTCGCGGGATCTGCATGTGCACGGGGCAGACGGCCTGGCAGGGCGCGACGCAGTCGCCGAGGTGATCGCCGAGCAGCAGCTCGAGCGCCGTCCGCCGCGCGTGCCGCACGTCGTCCGTCTCACTCTCGACGCGCATCCCGTCGCGCGCCGCCGTCGCGCACGCGGGCACGAGCCGCTCGGCCCCATCGACGCGCACGAGGCAGACCATGCACGAGGTCTGCGGCTCGCGGCCCGCGAGGAAGCAGAGCGTCGGGATGTCGATCCCGAGCGTCCGGGCGGCGTCGAGGACGGTCGCTCCCTCGGCCACGTCCACCGGTCGGTCGTCGATCGTCAGGTGCGGCACGGGCTCACTCCACTCTCACGGCGTCGACGGGGCAGACGACGCGGCACGTGCCGCAGCGGATGCACTTCTCGTCGTCGATCGCGTGCTTCTCGTATGGCGTCGGCTCGATCGCGTCGGCCGGGCAGCGCTGGGCGCAGCGCGTGCAGCCGATGCAGTCGTCGCTGATGGTGTACGCGATGAGCGCCTTGCACTTGCCGGCGGGGCAGCGGCCCTCGAGGTGCGCCTCGTACTCGGCCCGAAAATGCCGGAGCGTCGTCGTGACCGGGTTCGGCGCCGTCGCTCCCAGCCCGCACAAGCTGCTCGCGGCGACGACGTCGCACAGTTCCTCGAGGCGTTCGAGATCGCGCGGCCGCGCCTCGCCCACGCAGAGCCGTTCGAGGATGTCGACCATCCGCCGCGTCCCGACGCGGCACGGCGTGCACTTGCCGCACGACTGCTCCTGCGTGAACTGGAGGAAGTAACGGGCGACGTCGACGATGCAGTCGGCGTCGTCGAGCACGACGAGCCCGCCGGAGCCCATGATGGCCCCGAGCCGGGTCAGGTCTTCGTAGTCGATGGGCGTGTCGGCGAGTTCGGCCGGCACGCAGCCGCCGGACGGCCCGCCGATCTGGACGGCCTTGAACCGGCGGCCGTCGGGCACGCCCCCGCCGATCTCCTCGACGATCTCGCGGATCGTCACGCCCATCGGCACCTCGATCAGCCCGCCGCGGACCACCTTGCCCGCAAGCGCGAACACCTTCGTGCCGCGGCTCTCCGGCGTGCCCATCTCGGCGAACGCGTCGGGCCCGTTGAGCAGAATCCACGGGACGAGGGCGAACGTCTCGACGTTGTTGACGAGCGTCGGCCGATTCCACAGGCCGCGGGCGGACGGATACGGCGGCCGGAGCCGCGGCATGCCGCGCCGCCCTTCGAGCGACGCGATGAGGGCCGTCTCCTCGCCGCAGACGAACGCGCCCGCTCCCTGGAACAGGCGGACCGTGAGGCCGAACCCGCCGCCGAGGATGTTCGGGCCGAGGAACCCGCTCTGCTCGGACTGAGCGATGGCCGCCGCGAGCCGCCGGACGGCGAAGGGATATTCGGCGCGGACGTAGATGACGGCCTCGTCGGCGCCGACGGCGAGCGCCGCGATCGCGATCCCTTCGAGCACGCGGAACGGCACCGACTCGAGCAGCATCCGGTCCATGAACGCGCCGGGGTCGCCCTCGTCGCCGTTGCAGACGACGACCGGGCCGTCGCCCGCGGCATCGCGGACGCTCCGCCACTTGAGCCCGGCCGGATACCCGGCCCCACCGCGCCCGCGCAGGCCGGAGCGGCCGACGACGTCGATGATCTCCTCGGGCGCGTTCGCGTCGAGGCACTGCCGCAGCGCGTCGAACCCGCCGTTCGCGACGTACTCGTCGATGCTGATCGGGTCGGCGCGGCCGCAGCCCTCGATGGCTACATGCCGCTGCGTGCCGAGGAACTTGCAGATCGGCTCGTCGCGCGCGTCGACGGCGTAGCGGGTGACCGGCTCCCACGCGTCGTCGGTCAGCAGGCGCTCGAGCGTCGTCGAGACGGCGGTCGCGACGCGGCGCAGCACGTCGCCCGGCTTGAAGTGCCGCAGCAGAATCTGCTCGGCGTCGTCCGGCCGGACGCGCGCGTAGAAGGCGGGCTCTTCCCCGGGCACCGCGATCTCGACGAACGGCACCTGGTGGCACATGCTGATGCAGCCGACGCGCTTGACGACCGCGGGCAACCGCAGGCGCCGGGCCGCCTCGTCGAACGCCTCGAAGACCTTCATCGTGCCGCCGGCGACGCAGCAGGAATCGAGCGCGATCCGGATCTCGGCGAGGCCGTCGGGCGCCGCCGACGGGCGCTCCTCCGGCCGGGTCAGGACGCCGAGTTCTTTGAGGCGCAGGAAATCGCGGAGCGCTCCCGTCACCGTGTCCGGGGTGAGATGGCCGTACGTGATGCTGTCGATCTGGAGCACGGGCGCAAGCGTGCAGCAGCCGAGGCAGGCGACCTTCTGGACCGTGAACGCGCCGTCGGGATCGGTGTCGTCGTCCGCGGGGATGTCGAGCGTGCGGAAGAGCGCGTCGGTCACGCCTTCGGCGCCCTTGACGTGGCACGCGGTCCCGTGGCAGACGCTGATGAGGTGCTCGCCGCAGGGCCGGAGTCGGAACTGGGAGTAGAACGACGCAACGCCGGCCGCGTCGGCGGCGGTGATGTCGGTCGTTTCGCAGACACGCCGGAGCGCGGGCTCGGGCAGGTAGCGGCAGCGATCCTGAATCGCCTGAAGGATCGGGATGACGTGCTCGGGCCGCCGGCCTATCTGCTCGACCATGCGGTCGACGCCGGCGAGGTCGATTGTCGGGTCAGCGTCGGGCATCGGCGCTCCCTATGCAGAAGAGGTGCTTCTCGCCGCGGATGTAGAGGCGTCCGTCGAGGAACGCGGGCGACGTGCTCGCGTCTTCGCCGAGCGGCGCGGTCCCGACGCGCTCGAACGAGCGGGCCGTCTTGAAGATGTGCATCACGCCCTTGACATCCATCAGGTAGACCCGGCCGCCGGCGATGGTGGGCGACGAGCGGAACGTGTGCTCGAACTCCTGCTCCCAGAGGAGCCGGCCGTCGGCCGCGTCGAAGCACGCGACCATCACGCCGGCGACGGTGAAGACCAGTTCGCCGTTGCTGACCGGGCTGACGGTGTCGGGCAGGTCGTCGTCGGCCTGCCACGCGATGTGCGTGTCGGTCACGTCGCCGGTGCCGCCGGCGCGGATCGCCGCGAGCGCGGCGCCTTCCTGCGCGGCGAAGACCGTGCCGCGCGCGTAGGCGGGCGACGGGCCGATCTCGCCCTCGAGGCACTTCGCACGCCAAAGCTCGGCGCCGGTGCGCGGATCGTTCGAGATGACCCACGGATCGGCGCAGGTGACGATCTGCGAGCGGCCGCCGGTCTCGATGAGGATCGGCGAACCCCACGCCATCGGGACGGGCCGGGATGTTCGCCACATCAGCCGGCCGGTCGCGCCGTCGAACGCGATGAGGGCGGACTTCGCGGACTCGCCGGGCTGGAGCGGCGGGCCCTGGTCGACGAGCACGATGAGCAGGTCCCGCCAGGTCGCGAGCGAGGAGGCGTGGCCGTAGTGGTTGTCGAACGGGCCGAGGTTCGTCGCCCAGGCCCGCCGGCCGTCGAAATCGAGGGCGACGAGGTCGCCGTTGGCGAAGATGGCGTAGACGCGTTCGCCGTCGGTGGCCATCGTCGGCGCGGCGTAGCCGGTGTCGTCGATGATCTTGGGCGGCTTGAGCGGGCTGCCGGGGATATCGTTGACCGCCGCCCGCCATCGGAGGCGGCCGTCGCCGGCATCGAAGCAATAGACCTCACGCTCGGTCTTCGTCGCTCCGGAGAGGAAGATGCGGTCGCCCCAGACGACGGGCGAGTTCTGCCCCGGCAGCGGAACGGGCGCCTGCCAGAGCACGCCCTCGCCGGCCGCGCCGTCCCATCGCGTCGGGATGTTCGTGTACGCGGACAGGCCGAGCCCGCCGGGCCCGCGGAAACGCGGCCACTGCTTCGCCCGATCGAGCGTGATCTTCGGCGGCGGCTTGTCGACCGGCTCGATCGGCGCGGCCGCGGGCGGCGGCGTGGTCAGCGCTCCGGCCAGCCCGGCGGCCACGAGCAGCAGCGCGGCCGCGGCGACGGCCCAGCGCGCGAAGCCGGTCTCCGTTCGTTCCGCGTCGGGCGGGGCGCGTTCGGCCGGCGGCTCCGGCGGCGGCTCCTTGAACGTGAACGCGAAGCGGAGCGAGAGGACGAACACGATCAGCCCGCAGAACAGGAGCCAGGCGCCGCGACCAAGGAACGCGGCGGTGCGCGCCTGCGCGGTCCGCAGCTCGAGGTCGAGCGATCGGATCTCGCCGACGAGGGCCTCGGTCCGCTGCTCGGCCTTCGCGAACCGCGCCCGCAGCGCGGCCATATCGGCGCTGTGCACGGGCTCGAACGACAAACTCCGGACCCACACGACGACCAGGAGCGCGACGACGACGAGGCAGAACACGCCGCTGACGGCGGCCGTCCGCGCGGCCGCGCGATACCACCCCGGGCCGCAGGCGCGAATGCGTTCCTCGATGAGGTTGTCCTTGCTCACGTCGTCTCCACCACCTCGGCGTTTGGGTCGGGCTCGGGCGGCCGCGTGCCACGCAGTCGGTCGAGGCGCAGGTGCTCGCGCGGGCAGTGCAGGAAGCAGCGGCCGCAGGCGACGCACCCGCCGGGCTCGGCCTCGTAGTCGAGCCGCGTCCGCCGCACCGAGAGTGCGACGAGCTTGCCCACGACGACGAGCCCCACCCACACGCCGAACAGAATCCCGCCGATTTCAAACTGCTCGAGCACGCCGGCCTCCTCGCGGTTCAGTTGCTCGGGCGTCTTCGACGTGCGGAGGAAGGCGCGCGTCCGCAGCTCGAGCTGCTCCTCGGGCCCTTCGAGTTCCGCGAGTTCGGCCCGGACGGTCCGCGCCTGCGCGACGACGGGATGCGCGCCGGCGAACCAGCCGCTCGATGCGTGGCCGAGCCACCCAGCGAGCGCGACAACGACGGGCGCGGCCAGGATCAGCAGGCCGAGCCGCGTCTTGCCCTCCGCGCGACCGGTCTCGGATGTCGGCTTACGGATCGCGCCGAACGGGCAGGCGTCTTCGCACAGCCGGCAGCGGACGCACTCGTCAGGCGTGATGGTCGCGCGGCGCCACGACAGCTTCGACAGCAGCCGGAGCAAGACGCCGTACGGGCACAGATACCGGCAGTAGGGCCGGCCGACGAAGATCGAAAGCAGAACGAACGAGGCGGCGAGTACAAGCATCTGAGTCCGGCCCGTCTGCCGGAAGAGCGCGACGAAGGGATCGTAGCGGCAGATGACGTAGCCCGCGCCGGTCGCGGCGAAGAGGACCGCGAGCCCGAGGTAGACGTAGGCGAGGAGCCCGAGCGCGTGTTCGAGCCATCCGGGGACCCGCATCGGCCGGAGCAGCACGAGCTCCTGCGTCGCGCCGAGCGGGCAGACCGACGAGCAGAACACCCGCCCGAAGAAGAGCGCAAACACGAGCGGCACGGTGAAGAAGAACAGCACGGTGATCGGGAGGCCGTAGTCGGTCGCCAGCGCGGCGGCGACGTGCTGGATGGCGCCGATCGGGCAGACGCACCCCTCGCGATAGAAGCCGAAGTAGGCGAGCGAGACGACGCCGAGCGCGAAGATGCCGGCCCGCGACCGCCGGCGGAGCGCGAGATACGCGGCCGCGGCGAGCGCGACAACGAGCACCGCGACGTCGACGACTTCCATCGCCGTGGCGCGGCCGAGCGGATACTCGGTCGTCGGCGTGGGGTGGGTCTTCGGCAGGCCGGGCTGCGGGAAGCGCTGAGCGGGCGTCCACAGGTCGCCGGGGGCCGGACGCGAACGGCGCCAGCCGACGAATGCGCCCAAGCCGATGGCGGCGGCGACGAGGATGATGGTCAGAACGACGCGTGTCCTGCTCAAGTGGGCTTGCCCTCGGTTTCGCCGCGTCGGGTCTTGAGCTTCGGCTTCACGTACGGATCGCCGGCGGAAAGCCGGACGAAGGCGTTCGACGGGCAGGCCTCGGCGATCGAGCACTGGCTGCAGTTGCGGCAGCGGTCGTGCCGGACCTGCAGATAGAGCGAGCCGTTGCCCTGCACGCGGCAGCCCTTGGCGCACTTGCCGCACGCGACGCACTTCTCCTCGTCGACGGTGTATTCGTGGAACTGGTCGGCGACGTGCTTCCGCTTGAGCGCGCCGACGGGGCACAGCTCGTTTTCGGCGCCGGGCGTGTGGTCGCCGGGCTTATTGACGAAGTAGCCGAAGCAGGGGAGGCAGTAGCCGCAGATGCTGATGGCGTGGATGCACTTGACGGCGGAGGTTTCGAGCACGCAGTAGTCGGCGCAGTTGCCGCACTGGATGCACTTGCTCGGGTCGATCTGCCAGACCTTGCCTTCGCGGCTGCCGCGGCCGCCGAGGAAGCCGATGCCGCCGCCGAGCACGACGAGCGCGCCGATCTGGCCGCCGGCCTTGAGCACGTCGCGACGCGTGAGTTCTTTCTTGTCGTCTGCCATCGGAGGTCCTCGGGGCGAACGGCGACTACGATTTCGACGAGCACTCGGGCCCACAGCCGGGCGACTCGTATTGGCTCAACTCGCAGTTGCAGCACCGCGAGCACGTGCGGCAGTTGGCGTCGTTGATGCACAGGAGCTTGCCGTCGGCGCCGCGCCGCGCCAGCGCGGCGGCCCCGCCGACGAGCCCGCCGAGCGCCATCCAGCGGAACAGGCCGCGGACGAAACCGCGGCGGTCGGTCCTAGCATCGGTCTTCTCGTTCATCTGTCCGTTCCTTCCTTCTTCACAAAGATGCGCACAGTGTTCGTCGACGGATCGAGCACGAGGACGCGGCCGCGGCCGTCAACGGCGACGTCGAGCGCCTTGCCCTTGGTGCAGTCGTCGGTCGGGCATCGCAGCGCAAGGAACGATTGCGGCCCGGCCACGACGCTTCGGAGCGTGCCGTCCTTGGCGAAGACGGTCACGCGCGGCACGCCCTTCTCGGTCGTGACGACGCCGCCGTCGGGCAGGACGGCGAGGTGGACGGGATTGCAGCAGCCCTGGAACCGGCCGACGTCTCCGCCGGCGGCGCCCCAGTGCCCGAGCGGCTCGCCGTCGAGCGTGTAGCGCTCGACACGAAGGCGGCCTGGGTTTCCAACGCGAAGCATGCCGTCCGCGCCGACGGCGACGTCGAGGTAGGCGCTGGGCAGGACGAACCCGTCGATATTCCGGTCCGGATCCTTCCGGCCGACCTCGCCGAGCGGCTTGCCCGCGAGATCGTAGCGGTGCACGACCTTCGCCTGGGCGTCGGCGACAAACACGGCGTCGGGCGTGACGGCGACGGACGTGAAGATCGCGTCTTCGGCGGCGGCCGGCCAGCGCGCCCGCTCGGCTCCGTCGGCGCCGTAGACGGCGATCCGGTTCGCACTGGCGACGTAGAGCGTGCCGTCGGCCGCGACGGCCAGGCACCGCGGCTCGTCGGCCGTCTCGATCGTCGAGCGCGGCGTGCCGTCGGGCTCGAAGATGCGGACCGCGCGGTCGCCCGCGACGTGGACACGGTCGGCGGGCCCGACGGCGACGGCGCGGGCGTCGCTCAGCCCGGTCGCGATCCCCGCGGTCTCCTCCTCGTAGTGAAACAGCGCGGGATCGATGGGCTTGAGCGCATCCATGTCCGAGGTCGGCGGCGTCTCGGGGCCGCGCACATCGAGCGTCAGCGCGACATAGACGCCGACCGCCGCGGCGAGCGCAACGACGATGCCGACGACGACCGACGCGGGCTTTGAGTTCGCCACGGCTATTTCCTCCTGACGTCGAGGCAGACCATTCGGTTCATGTCGCGCACGAGCAGACGGCCGGCGGCGATGGCCATCGGCGCCCACGACTCCTTGCGCTCGGCCGGGAGCACCTTGGCCTCGGCCAGTTGGCGGTAGCCGGCGGGCGTCGCCTCGGCGAGCCGCAGCACGCCGACGTCGTCCATCAGGAAGAGCAGGCCGTTTGCGGCGATATAGGAGCCGCGGCCGAACTGCTTCCGCCGCCCGCCCGACCAGAGCCGCCGGCCGGTGAGGTCGAGGCAGGCGAGCCGGCCCCTGGTGTCGACGCCGTAGAGGTGGCCGCCGGTCAGGACGGGCGTGTGCTGTTCGGCGCCGAACACGTGCTCGGGCAGGTCGAAGAGCTTCGTGACGGTGACGCGGCCGCCGGCCTCCTCGAACCGGAGCATGCGGCTGCCGCTCCCATAGCCGGCGGTGAGGAAGACGCGTCCGTCGCCGAGGACGACGGGCGACGGGATGGTCGCGGGCGACGCCCACCACGTGCCGTCTTCCCAGACGATGCGGCCGTCGGCGGCGTCGACGGCGACGATCCCGCGGCTCGCGCAGTAGAGGTAGAGCCGGCGGCCGCCGAGATCGAGCGGCATCACGGACGAGTGCGACATCTTCCAGCCGCGGGGGTTTGGCGTCCTCCAGGCGACCTCGCCCGTCCCGCAGTCGACGGCGATCAGGAGCGCGTCGGGGGCGCCGGCGCCGATGATGGCCCGCCCGCGATCGATCAGCGGGCACTGGCCGGCGTACCACGGCGGAACCTCGGCCTTGAACTCGGTGACGAGGTCGAGCCCCCACTTGAGCGCGCCCGTCTTCGCATCGGCGCAGACGACGTGGCAGAGCGGGCCGAAGCTGACGACCCACTTGTCCGTGGCGGCGGGGACGGTTCGCGACATCCCGTAGTTCCACTTGATGTCGATCGGATAGGAGAGCCGCCAGATTTCGCGGCCGTTCTCGAGCGAGAGGCAGCGGAGGGCGTCACGCGACGCGGCCTCGTCGTAGTCCATCACGTAGACGCGGCCCGCGAGCACGGCGGCCCCGGCGTAGCCCTCGCCGAGTTCGACGGACCAGAGCCGCGGCGGGCCGTTCGGCCCCCAGGTGCGGGCGAGCGGGGGCTCGCCGCTGGAGGCGCCGTCAAGCTTGGCGCCGCGGAACCGCGGCCACGAGCCGGGCAGATCGGGCGGCGCCACGTCGGAGGTCTCGACGCGGTGTGTTTCTCGGATCGGAAGGCGCGGCGCGGCCAGGCGCCCGGTCGCCGGCCGAGCCGGCGGCAGGCGCTCGGTGAGCGGGGGATCCTCCGCGCGGAGCCACAGGGCGAGCGACACCACGGAGAACAGCGCGACGAGTGTTGGAACGATGCGGTCGACGGTCATGGGGCGTGTCCTACCCCTCCACTTGGCCGGTCGGGCTATTATATCAGAAGCGCTCGGCGAGAGAGGCGGAAAAGGCCGGGGCGGCGGGCTCGCCGACAGGCGCGGTGCGCGTTCCGTATCGCTGCGATCGGCCCGAGATTTGTGGATGTTTTTCCTTGAAATGCGTTGGAGCGGCTGTTACTTTACGGTCAATCCCGGCCGCCTGAGACTGAGTGGGCGGTCGCCGTGCGTACAGATACGCTGCAAGCGGCAAGGGTCGGTGTCTAGACCGGTGCATCCTGAGTCCGCCCCGCTACGCCGACGGTCCGCCACGCAGCTTCGGCTCGAGGAGGTGCAGATATGAGTTTCGCCGATTTCTTCCACACGCAGATTGTCGCCGGCACCGACGCCCACTGCGAGGCCCTGTTCGAAGAGCTGGAGCCCCGGCTCCTGTTATCGAACTCGTGGCCCATCGAAGTCGTCGACGCGCCGGGCGACGTGGGTTCGTTCGCATCGCTCGCCGTCGGCGGCAGCACCGGGCCGGACCGGCACATCAGCTACTACGACGAGACCGGCGGCAACCTCAAGTACGCGATGTGGGATGCCGGCACGGAGTTGTGGACGACCTCGACGGTCGACAGCGGGGGCAACGTGGGCCAGCACACGTCGATCGCTCTGGACACGTCGTGGAACCCACACATCAGCTACTACGACGCGACGAACGGCTCGCTGAAGTACACCCGGTGGGACGACGGCGACGCGCGGTGGGAGGAAGCTGACGGCACCGCGGGTTTTGAGACCGTTGACAGCAGCATATTCGGCGTCGGTTCGTTCACGTCCCTGGCGCTCGACTCGTCGGGCCAGGCGCGGATCAGCTACTACGACGCGTTCAACGAGCAACTCAAGTATGCGGCGTGGGACGCGGGCGGCGGTACGTGGGACATCGAGGTCGTCGAGGATTCGACGGCCGGCGACACATTCCTCGAGTTCAACGACGACCAGGACCAACTCAGCGGCTACGAAAACCTGACGGGCGTGACGGGCGCCAACTCAGACGGCGGGACGCTCTATGTGAGTCTCATCTATGATGACATCCTCGCCGAGTGGCGCACTGAAATCTACAAGGATGACATCCGCTCAGATCTGGTTGCCCATACGGACGTGGGGACAAATCCTGGCACGAGGATCATCTTCGAGGACGGCGGAAGCGGCATCGGAGGTTCTATCGTTTGGGACCAACTCGTGGAGCCGGGCAACCTGGGGCAGGACCTCGACATCCGAATCACCCTGATCGGCACGCCGGGCGGCCCGTACAACTCGCTGGACCTCGACGCGGCGGGGAAGCCGCAAATTGCCTTCTACGACGCCAACGATGGCGACCTGAAATACGCGAAGTGGACGCCCGGTGTCGAGTGGACGATCGAGACCGTTGACGACGCCGGCGACGTGGGCCAAAACGTCTCGCTGGCACTCACCAGCGCCGGCAGGCCGCGCATCGCCTACTACGACGCCACGAACGGCGATCTGAAGTATGCCGCGTGGGATGGCGGCGCCTGGACGACCGAGACCGTCGACGACACCGGCGACGTGGGCCAGTTCGCCAGCATCGACCTCGACGCGGCCGACAAGCCGCACATCACGTATCTGGACTACACCAACGGCGACCTGAAGTACGCCGGCTGGACGGCCAGCTGGGCGATCGAGGTGGTTGATGCCGTCGGCTGGGATTCAACGACCGCTCCGGGCATGGGCCTCAACGCCGGCGTCGCCACGTCGCTCGTGATCGGCGCCAGCGGAAAGGCGCAGATTGCCTACCACAACTACACGAACACGAACCTCAACTTCACGATGCAGAACTACCGGCCGACGCTCACGAGCATGACCACGCTCGCGGGCGCCGCCGAGAACGTGCCGTTCACGATCACGTATGCCATGCTCGCCGCCGCCGGCAATGAGGCGGATCCCGAGGGGGCCGCGATCAGTTTCCGGATCGAGTCCGTCGAGAACGGCACCCTCACCAAGGGCGGGGTGCCCGTGGTGCCGGGCGTCACACTGATCGGCGCGGGCGAAGAACTCGTCTGGACGCCGCCCGCCGACACGAGCGGCGACGTCACGGCGTTCAAGGTCAAGGCGTGGGACGGCCTTGCCGCATCCGACGACCCCGCGGTGGACGTGGTCGTCAACATCGGAGCGAACGCGCGGCCGACCCTGACGACGGTCAACACGCTCCACGGAGCGGTCAAGGACACAGCGTTTACGATCAGCTACGCGACGCTTGCCGCAGCGGCCGACGAGGCGGACGCCGACGGCGACCCCATCACCTTCATCATCCAGGGCGTCACGAACGGAACGCTGACGAAGGGCGGAGCCCCCGTCGTCCCGGGCACGACGACGCTGGCCGCGGGCGAGACACTCGTCTGGACGCCGCCCGCCGGGTTCACCGGCGAGACCGAGGCGTTCACCATCATCGTCACCGACGGGGTCCTCATGTCGGAACCCGACGTCGCCGTCAACGTAGACGTGTCGTCGGCGCTCGGCCTCGCCCTCGACGAGAGCAAGCTCCCCGCGACCCTCATCCCGGGCAGCAAGAAGAACGGCGTCATCAAGAAGGTGATCGCCATCGTCACCAACAACACGGGGGCCTTCTTCACGGGCCCTGTCACGCTGAGATTGTACGTCTCGGCGGACGGCACGCTGAACGACGCGACCCTGCTCGACACCGTGTCGAAAACCGTCAAGCTGAAGATCGGCAAAGCAAAGAAGATCACGTTCAAGAAGGTGATCGTTCCCGAGCTGACCCCCGGCGGATACAAGCTCGTTGTCGACGGCGCTCTCACGAACCCCCTCGCGACGATCCGCACGATCTTCTGGGGAACCGCGACCTTCGACCTGACGGGCATCATCAAGAACACCACGTTCACTGTGAACCCGTCATACAAGGAGAACTACAAGGGCACGATCCTGAACCAGGGCAGTTCCGACGTCAGCCAGCGGGTCCGCGTCGAACTCTACGGCTCCAGCGACCTGGTCCTCGACACGGCTGCGGACACGTTCATGGCCGCGTTCGACGGGGTGCTGACGGTCCGCGCGGGCAAGAAGCGGGGCGTCAAGCTGAACTTCACGCGGCTCGACTACGGGCTCGGAGACACGTTCACGCTCATCATTCTGGTCGATGCTGATGACGACGTGGCCGAGACGGACGAGACGAACAACGAGGCGATGGCGGTCGCGGTTCAGACGACGAAGGACGCCGGCTAGAGACGGGACGCAACGGGAATCAGCAGGTAAACCGGGCGCGGGCGTTGCCCGCGCTCATCCCCTTCGCATCAAGATCAGAGAATCCTTCCGCAGCTTGGGCTGGTCGGGCTCGACGCTCAACGAAATGTACCAGTGCGCGAGCGCCTTCGACTTCTTGCCCGAGTTCGCGTGCGCGACGCCGATGTTGCGGTTCAGCGCCGCGCGGGTAACATGGGATTCCCTCCTCGAGGACGATGCTGCGGCGTGGTCAGTCTTCCGACGGCTCTTCCGGCTCTTCCGCCTCGCTCAGGGCGTCTTCGGCGACGTCGGCGACGCGGCCCCAGTCGATCTCCCGAAGCGACCGGCGGAAGTCCTCGTCGGTGAGCGCGCGGACGACGGCATCGGCCCGCTCCGAGTCGAGAAGGCCGGCCAGCTCCTTGTGCTTCAGCACGCGTTGGATGCTCTTCTCCTCCATCACATCATCCCACTTCGAGGGATGGCGTTTGAGTTCCCACAGGGCGACGAGCGCCCGCTGCATGTCTTCTCGCTGGTCCGGCAGAATCCAGCGCTCGAACGGATTGTAGAGCTGGACGGTGCGCGCCGACCACGCCTCCTCGACACGGCGGGCCGCGCCGGGGGCCGTGTCGGGAAACGCGGAGAGGAAGCTCAACACGAGCCAGCACAGGATGCCGGCCTTGACGACGCCGAGCGCCGCTCCCCAATAGCGGTTCCACGGAGCCAGGCCGGGTCCGCCCTCACGCCGGCCGAACGAGCGGTCGCACATGGCCCCGACCGCCTTGACGACGATATAGATCGCGAGGGCGGCGCCGAGCACGAATCCGATTCGGAGGGCCGTCGCCGTGCCGGGATCCCAGTCGTTCGCGGCGATCACGGGCAATGCCATCAGCACGCCGAGCGGCGCCGCGAACAGGCCGATGAGAATGAGGGCCGCGAGACTGAACACCTGGCGCAGGAAACCGCGCCACGCGCCGAGCAGGGCGAACAGGACAAGCGCGACAAGACAGACGATGTCGACGGCGTTCAAAAACCCTCCCTTCCGGCCGGGCCCGCTGTGGCCCCCCTACTCCTTCTTCCGCCTGAGCAAGTTCACCGCCGCCGTCCGCCGGCGGGCCCCCGTCCTCCCCCCGCCGGCACGCTTCAGCAGCTCGTTGACCGCCTTCTTCGCGACGCTCGCCCGATTGTACTTGCCCGAGTGGACGCACAGCTCCGTGATCGCCTTGGCGCACGTGTAGGCGTCGCCCCAGGCCTTCGCCCGCGCGAGGGCCTTCTCGTAGTTCGACACGGCCGCGGCGTATTTCTTCGCCCGTTCGCGGACGCGGCCGCGGCCGAGATAGCCGCGCCACGCATAGCCCTTGAGTTGGGGCGAGCGCGACGAACACAGCCTGTCGTAGTGCTTGTATGCGTCGGTCAGACTCCCGAGAGCGAGATGCTGGCCGGCCGCGATGAGGCAGAACCGCGCCGGATGATCGCCGACCGCTCGGTACTCACGCATGGCTTTCTCGGCCTGGTTGGCGACGAAGAACCGGAGCAGGCGGCTCCGGCCGGCCGTACGGATGTAGGCGTTCAGGCGGTGTTGGTCCATGTCGGCCCCCGCCGGCGAGCCCGCGTCGCCCCGGTAGCGGAGAAAGTTCTCCGCCATCGCGATCAACATGTAATCCCCGGTGTTCTGGAGCCAGGTGCCCTTCTTGTCACGGATGGCCGTCTGCGCGAAATCGCCCGCCGCGTTCGCCTCCGCCTGCGCCATCTGATCGCGGGCCTGGGGCCAGTGGCGGAATACGCCGTTGTAGCGAGCGAGGCGCGTGTTGACGTTGCTGACCCACACGTGCGACTTGCGCCTGCGGCTCCATTCCTCGTATGCATAGCGCAGTTGAGCGGCCGGCGTCTTCTGCCGGCCGACCTTGACCTTGAAGATCGCGGCGTAGCGCTCGGCGCGGCGCGCGATCAACGGATCTGCGTGCTCCTGCAGCGCCTTGAGCCGGTTGCCCTTCCACGGCCGCACGCTGAAAACCTGGTCGTAGATGGTCGCCTCGGCGAGGTAGAGCCGGCCGAAACGTCTCAACTCGGCGATCTGCTCGCGCCGGTCGCTCGTTTGGGGCCCGATGGCCGCCGCCTCGTCCTCCGCCTCGGCCAGCCTGGCCAGAATGCCAAGCCAGTCGGCCTTCGCGACCATCGGCGCGATCTGGACGATCCGCTGTTCGAGCAGTGCCTCCGCGAGCACCGCCTCGACCTCGCCGACCGAGTCCGCGTGCTCGACCACGTACCGGGTCGCGCCGTACTCACGCTCAAACGCGTCGTGGGCGGAGAGCGCCTTCTCCAGCACCTTCGGCTTCTCGGCCTGCCGCACAATGTCCGCCAGCTGTCGCAGCGCCGAGGCCGCCTCGTCCTCGAGCACGCGATTCAGGAGGGCGTGCGCACGGACCAGCAGCGTCGCCCGCCCCGGTACGTCCGAGCCCGGCCGCTCCTCGACCAGTTCAATCGCTCGGTGCGCCAACTCCTTCGCTTGCCCGTGCTTTTCCCCCGCCAGCAACTGCGCCAGATGATACTGCCCGCGCGCATCGTCCTTCGCAATGATGGGAAACTTCTCGAACGCAAGAACATAGAAGGCCTGGGCGCCAAGCTCGCCCCACCGGAGGGAGCGCTTCCCCTCACGCGTCTCAACCCAGAGGCCGTCCGTCGACACGTCGAGGACGTTGCACCGCACCAGGGGCCCGGTACCCTTCACCTTCAGGTAGATCCCGGTCACCGGGAGATGGGAGGGCAGGCCCGCGGTGAGACGCTTCACCAGCACGTACTCCGGCCCGAACCGCACCCGCAGCCCCTTCGCTTCGAGCCGCTCGGCCGCGAGCAGCTCCGGCTTCGCGATCAGCTTGTCGATCGCCGCATCGGCCTCGGCGTACTCCTTCCGGTCGATCAACCCCTGCACGTCCTTGAGCGCCGCCGCGACGGGCCCGCGCTCCAGCGCCTTGCGCATCAGGTCATCGTATGGCACGAGCCGCTCGGCGACGTAGGGGTCCTTCGGGAAACGATCACGGATGGCCAGCACCGCCTTGCCCACGGCCCAGCGGTCAGCGGAGACCGACGCCTCGAGCTGCTTGACGTCCGCGAACATGCGCAGGAACTCGTCCGCGGCGTCGACGGTCCCGCCCAGCTCGTCCAGCTTCGGCCTCAGGTGCTCCAGGTCCAGACGGTCGCGATCCGAGGCGAACAGGTCCCGCGCCTGCCCGGCATCGTTCTGGTCGAGCAGCGCCCAGACCTCATTGCGCAATCGCTCGTAATCGCGATCGGCCGCTTCGTGCACGACGGCGACCTTCTTGTCGATCAACTCCTGGAGCTCCGGCGTCACCAGATGAGGGGGGACGCTCGACCGAATGATGGCGGCGGCCGTCTTGAACTGCCTCTTCGCCGTCGCCGACTCGGCCCGCTTCGCGAACGTGGCAAGAATGTGGTCGCTGTTGTCCCGGAGGATCTTCGCAAGCTCGGGCTCCTTCGCCGCCGCCTCGCCCGCCGTGGCCGTGTCGGGCGCATACGTCTTCAGCGCCTGGAGCCAGGCCGATGCCTCCGGCACGCGGATCGGCTCCGCGATCGCCAGATGCACCGCCGCGGCCACGTGTTCGCGGGCCCGCGACCGCCAATACGCGCGGACCGTCTCGCCGTAGGGCGGGTCCTTCGGTGCCGACTTCGCCAGCTTCTCCAGCGCCTTCGCCTTGAGGATCCATTGCTGCGGGTTCTTCGCGGTGGTCTGAGTGAGACCGCGAAGCTCCTGCACCGCTTTCTTGAGCGCCTCTGCGTCTCGGGCGCGGGGCCCGTCGGGCGCGAGCGCCAGGCACTTGTTCAAGTTGGACAGGACCCCGTCGAAATGCTCCTGCGTCGGCTCCGTCCGTGCGAGTTGCGCGGCCCTCGTGTAGAGGATGGCTGCGTCGGCGCCTGCGCCCCCGCCCCCGCCCTCCTCGCGTCGGAAAAGACCGAGGGCGACGGCGACCACGGCCAACAGGGCGATCGCTCCGGCGACCCCCGCGAGCACGATCATCGGGCGGGACCGCGGCGTGCCCGTCGCCCGCGCCGGTCGAGCCGCCGCCGGCTTGGGCAGTGTCGCGGCCGGCTGCTCGCCCCGCGAAACCCGCTCGAGATCCCCCAGCAGCTCCGTCGGCGTCTGGTAGCGGGCCTCGCGGTCCTTCTCCATCATCCTCTGGATGACGAGCGAGAATCCGGCGGAGACCTCGGGGTTGCGCTCGTCGGGCGGGACGAGCTTCTCGGACATGTGCTTGCTCATGATGATCGGCGCCGAGCCGCCCTCGAACGGCAGGTGCCCGGTCGCCGCGCGGTAGAGGGTCGCGCCCAGCGAGTAGATGTCGCTGCGGACGTCGATCTCCCGCTCGCCGCGCGCCTGCTCGGGGTTGATGTAGTTGGGCGTGCCGATCGCCATGCCGACCTGCGTGACCGACGTGTCGCCGGCCTCGGTCGACTTCGCCAGCCCGAGGTCCGCCAGCTTCGCGACCCCGGTCCCCTTCTCGATCAGGATGTTGGCCGGCTTCACGTCGCGGTGGACCATGCCGAACCGGGAGGCGTGCTCGAGCGCCCGAGCCATCTGAATGCCGATGTCGACGCACTCGTCTTCCGGCAGCGCACCCTCGCGCGTGATGACCTCGCGCAGCGTCTCGCCGTCGACGAACTCGAGCGCGAAATAGTAGTAGCCCTTGTCGTTGCCCGCGTCGATGCCCTGAACGATGTTCGGGTGCCGGAGCCGGGCCGAGGCCTTGGCCTCGCGGAGGAACCGCTCGAGGTGGCGGGTGTCCTTCGCCAGCTTGGGCCGCATGAGCTTGAGGGCGACGATGCGGTCCATCAGGATCTGTCGCGCCCGATACACGGCGCCCATGCCGCCCTGGCCGATCTTTTCGAGCAGGTCGAACCCGCCGATGACGACGCGCTCGGAGCCCGAGCGGAGCGCCGCCGTCTGGGCCAGGTCCCGCAGCTTCACCGTGTCGCCGGCCTTGCGGTCGATCAGCACGTTGAGCAGCGGCTGCGTCTCGCCGGGCCGGTCGGAGGCCTGCGCACGACGGGCCTCGGCCATCGCCTCCGGCGACACGAGGCCGCGCTCGACGACGAGCTTCTCGAAAAGCTGTTCGGTTTCCGGGTTCATCGTTGCCACCGACGTGAACGCCCCCGGCGCGCACCCCCGCCGGAGGCCGAACTGGCCCACAGTTTATACACGCTAATTATAGCAGTCCTTACGCTCGAGCGGGAAGTGAGTTGCGGGGTCGTCCCGCTTTGTCGAAAACCGAGATCCTTCGCTGACGCTCAGGATGACACGAACACGCGGATCCCGCGATGATTGTCATTCCGAGCAGAGCGAAGAATCTCTACGCTGTCGCAAGAGCCGGTTTTCAACAGAGCAGGGTCGTCCCGGAATCAGGCCCGGACGGTCGCTCCGAATTCCGCCTGCATCGCCCCGGCGACGGCCGCCATCGCCCCGTCGGCCTCCTCGCCCGTCAGCGTGCGGTCGCCGGCCCGGTAGGTGACCGTGAAGGCCAGCGCCTTCTTCCCCCGCTCGATCTGCTCGCCGCGATACTCGCTCAGGAACGCGACCGACTCGGCCAGTTCCCCGGCGGCCTCGCCGGCGCGGGCGCACACGTCCGCCCACGGCACCCCCTCGTCGACCACGACGCACAGGTCGCGCCGAACGGCCGGGAACCTCGGCAGCGGCTGATGCCGCCGGACCGGCTCGGCCAACTCGACGAGAACGTCGAAGTCCAACTCGGCGACCGCGGGCGTCGTCCTCAGGTCGAAGACGGCCGCCAGATCGCCGGTGATGACGCCCGCGAACCCGAACGGGCGATCGCCGAGCGTCAGGCGCGCCGACTGCCCCGCCGCAAGGTTCGCGTCGGCGTATTCCGCATAGCTCACCTCGCCGGCCAGGCCGAGCCGCGCGAGCACTTCATCGAGCGCGCCCCGGACCGACCCGAAGCCGTCGTCGTCGAGAAGGGTGAGACAGGTCCGCTCCGACGGCCCGTCAGACCCGACCTCGTAGACCCGCGAGATCTCGAAGAGCGCCGAGCCCGACACGCCCTTGTTCAGGTGCGTCCGCTTGGCGGCAAGAAGCTGCGGGATCAAGCTCGTGCGCAGCGCCGGCTCCTCGCGGCTGACCGGATTGCGGATGAGGTGCACCCCGGGCGACCAGTGCTGGAACCGCTCGGCCACGCCGGCCGCGATGAAGCTCGACGTGCAGGCCTCGTTGTATCCAAGCCCGACGCAGAGGCCGCGGACGCGGTCCGACACGACGTCGATCTTCTGCCCAGGCACGGCCCGCACGGGCATGTGCGTCTCCTGCGGCACGTTGCTGTACCCGTGGGCTCGGGCCACCTCGCTGATGACGTCGATCTCGCGCCGCACCTCCTGC
This sequence comes from uncultured Planctomycetota bacterium, assembly GCA_964385685.1. Classification (GTDB taxonomy): domain Bacteria; phylum Planctomycetota; class PUPC01; order PUPC01; family PUPC01; genus CAYLQD01. Next base: position 43,412 of record CAYLQD010000003.1, read on the forward strand.
CGGAACGACGGCACGCGGACATCGAGCGCGTCCGCCGTCTCCGCGACGACCTCGAACCCGAGCGGTTCGAGCAGAGCCGCCTGCTGCTCGGCGGGGATGTCGACGCCGAGGACGGCGCTCGCCCGCGCCGGGCGCAGCGAGATGGTGCGTTCGGGCTCCGGCCCCCGACCCACGTCGATCATGCCGCGGCAGACGGAGCCGCCGGCGAGTTCGGCGATGAGGGCCGCGGCGCGCTCCGAGCCCCAGTCGACGCCACGCGGGTCGATGCTCCTCTCGAACCGGTACGACGAATCGCTCGACAGCCCGAGGGCGGCCGACGTGCGGCGGATGTTGGTCGAGAGGAACGCGGCGCTCTCGAGCAGCACGTTGGTGGTCGCGTCGCTGATTTCGGTCTCGAGCCCGCCCATCACGCCAGCGACCGCGGTCGGCGCCTCGGCGTCGGCGATGACGAGCATCTCGTTCGTCAGTTTGTGGACGGAGCCGTCGATGACGGTCACCGGTTCGCCCGGCTTCGCGCGGCGGACGACGATGCGGCCGCCCCGCAGCCTGTCGAAGTCGAACGCGTGCAGCGGCTGGCCGCACTCCATCAGGACGAAGTTCGTGATGTCCACGATGTTGTTGACGGGGCGCAGGCCGACGGCCTCGAGCCGCCGGGCGAGCCACGCGGGGCTCGGGCCGACGGTGATGCCCGTGACGAGCCGCGCGGTGTATCGGGGGCAGAGGTCGGGCGCCGCCAGCTCGACGCTCGTGAGGACCGCGACGTCGTCGCCCGCGCACTCGAGGGCGACGTCGGGGATGCGGAGCGGGAGGCCCGTCAGGGCGGCGATCTCGCGGGCCACGCCGATCATCGAGAGCAGGTCGGGCCGGTTGGCCGTGATTTCGAGCTCGAGGGCCGTGTCGGCTCCGACCGACTCGACGCTGTCGACCTCGAGTCCCAGCTCGGGCAGGGCCGCGGCCAGCTCTTCGGGCGACAGGGCGAAGTCGCAGTATTCGCGGAGCCACTCGCAACTGACGTTCATATCGGGCCTCGGTGCGGTGAGAAGACCGGTCCGGGAGATTATAGGCGCGCGGCCGGGAAAGTCAATCGCGGCGGGCGCCGTAGGCCCCCGGACTGGCCCGAAAAAGGGCCAAAACAGGCCCTTCATGTCTTGCCTTGCGCGCAGCGCTCTGCTATCATAAGGGCCGTCATCAGAGGCATCTCCACCGACGTTTTTCGGACGAATCATACAGCCCTACATACCCGCAAAATGCAGCCCCGGGAGGATTCCGAATGAAGGTTAAGTGCGACGCGAAGATTCTGGCGGACGCCCTCGGTGTGGTCGCATCGGTCGTGCCCGCGCGCAGCCCGAAGCCAGTGCTGGCGAACGTCAAGCTGGCCGCGACCGACGGCTCGCTCGAGCTGTCGGCGACCGATCTCGAGGTGGGCATCCGCCGGACGATCGGCGACGTCGAGGTCTCCGAGCCCGGCGAGGTGCTCCTGCCGGCGAACCAGGCGCTCAACATCGTGCGCGAGGCAACCGCGAAGACCATCGAATTGGCGGCCGAGGAGCGGAAGTGCATCATCTCGTATGAAGGCGCGACCTACGACCTCCCGTGCGACGAGCCGGCCGACTTCCCCGAGATGCCCGGCTTCAACGACAAGAAGGCCGTGACGATCGGCGCCGCCGACCTGAAGAGCATGATCGAGCGGACGAAGTTCGCCGCGGCGCGCGAGCAGGCCCGATACGCTCTGAACGGCATCCTGTTCGCCCTGAAGGGCGAGACGCTGAAGCTCGTGGCGACCGACGGCCGCCGGCTGGCGCTCGTCAAGGGCAAGGCGAAGAACAAGGGCGGGGTCGAGGCCGAGCCCATCATCCCCACGAAGGCGATGGACCTGCTCGATAGGCTGATGACGAACCCGGAGGAAAAGGTCCAGATCGAGGTGGGCGACAGCCACGTCGTCGCGCAGACGGCGGCGGGCACGCTCTACTCGCGCCTCGTCGAGGGGCATTTCCCGAGCTACGACGACGTGATCCCGAAGGACTGCGACAAGACGCTGACGATCGCCGCTCCGAAGCTTTTGTCGGCCATCCGCCGCGCCGCGCTCATCACGACCGAGGAATCGCGCTCGGTCCGCTTCTCGCTGAAGAAGAACGCTCTGACGCTGAGCACACAGACGCTCGAAGGGCGGCGCGCGACCGTGACGGCGGAGGGCGCGTCGTACTCGGCGGAGGCGATGGACATCGCCTTCAACCCCGACTTCTTCACCGACATGCTGAAGGTCGTCGGCGGCGATGAGATCAACGTCGAACTCAAGGACAGCACCAGCGCGGCCGTGGCGAAGATCGGCAAAGAGTACGTATATGTCGTGATGCCCGTGCAGCTTCAAGAGGCGTAGGGCCCCTGTCCCAGTCGCAACAGGATCGAAGGGGAAACTGCCGTTGTCAGGACCGGAAGCACGGCGTGGCCGCGGGCCGAAGGCGGTCGGCGAGATTCTCGCCGGCTACATGCGCACGTCCGGCATGAAGGAGAAGCTCCGGTCTCCGGCGGTCTACGACTGCTGGCCCGAGGTCGCCGGGGCGGAGGCGGCCGAGCACAGCCGCGTGGTCGGGTTCAACAACTGCGTGGTTCACGTTGAGGTCGACTCGGCCCCCTGGCTTCAGATGCTGGCGACATTCAGGAAGACAGAACTTCTGGGCGCGATGCGGCAGTTGCTGAGCGGCGTTCGCGTGACGGATATCCGGTTCAAGATCGGCGGCGGGCCGTCTGGCCCCGGCGCCTCGGAAAAGACAACGTGGCCAAAGGAAACAACTCCACCTACGACGCGAGCAACATCCAGGTCCTGCCGGGCATAGAGGGCGTTCGCAAGCGCCCGGCGATGTACATCGGGGACACGAACGTTCGCGGCCTCCACCACCTCATCGAAGAGGTGGTCGCCAACTCCATCGACGAAGCGGTCGCCGGCTTCGCCACGACGATCACGGTCTGGCTGAACATCGACGGGAGCGTGACCGTGACGGACGACGGCCGCGGCATCCCGGTCGGCATGCACGAGCAGGAGAACAAGCCCGCGGTCGAGGTCATCATGACGACGCTGCACGCGGGCGGCAAGTTCGACCACGACACCTACAAGGTCGCCGCGGGCCTGCACGGCGTCGGCGTGTCGTGTGTCAACGCCCTGAGCGAGTGGCTCGAGGTCGAGATCAAGCGCGACGGCAAGGTACACCACCAGGAGTTTCGGCGCGGCGAGACGGCGTCGCAGCTCAAGGTGCTCGGCAAGGCGAAGGGCACCGGCACGAAGATCACGTTCAAGCCCGACGCCGATATCTTCGAGGTCATGGAGTTCAGCTACGAGACGATTGCCGGCCGGCTGCGCGAGCTGGCGTTTCTGAACAGCGGCCTGACGATCAAGATGGCCGACGAGGCGACGGAGCGCGAGGAGGCGTTCTGCTTCAAGGGCGGCCTGGCCGAGTTCGTCGGACACCTCAACGAGGGCCGGACGGCGCTCCACAAGAAGGTCATCTGCTTCCAGAAGGCGCAGGGCGACGTGAGCGTCGAGCTGGCGATGCAGTACACCGACGCCTACGCCGAGACGCTCCTGTCGTTTGCGAACAACATCCACACGCACGACGGGGGCACGCATCTCAGCGGGCTCAAGTCGGCCCTGACACGCACGTTCAACAACTATGCCCGCTCGCACAATCTGCTCAAGAACGGGAAGGCGCCGTCGGGCGACGACATCCGCGAGGGCCTGACGGCCGTGCTGAGCGTGATGCTGCCCGACCCGCAGTTCGAGGCGCAGTCGAAGAACAAGCTGAACAATCCGACCATCGAGGGGGTCGTCGAGTCGACCGTCAACGAGCAGCTCGCGACATTCCTCGAGGAGACGCCGAAGGTCGCGAAGACGATCATCACGAAGGCCGTTCAGGCCGCGGCCGCTCGCGAGGCGGCCCGCAAGGCCCGCGACCTGACCCGCCGCAAGGGCGTCCTCAGCTCCGGCTCGCTGCCGCTCAAGCTGTCCGACTGCTCCTCAAAGAACGTCGAGACGACCGAGCTGTTCATCGTCGAGGGCCAGTCGGCCGGGGGCAACGCGAAGCAGTGCCGCGACAGCACGTTCCAGGCGATCCTGCCGCTCAAGGGCAAGATCCTCAACGTCGAGAAGGCGCGGATCGACAAGATGCTCAACCACGAGGAGATCAACACGCTCATCAGCGCGCTCGGGACGGGCATCGGGACCGATGACTTCGACCCGGACAAGGCGCGGTACGGCAAGATCATCATCATGACCGACGCCGACGTCGACGGGCTGCACATCCGCACGCTGCTGCTGACATTCTTCTTCCGCCACATGCGCGGGCTGATCGAGCGCGGCGCGATCTACATCGCCCAGCCGCCGCTCTACGGCGTCAAGCGGAAGTCCAAGATTCAGTATTACCTCGATGACGATGCGTTCCGCAAGGCGTTGCTCTTGCAGGGGACCGACGGGGCGACGCTCACGGCTCCGGGCAAGAAGGCCGGCCTCTCGGGCGCGAAGCTCCGCGACTTCGTCAACGAGCTGATGGCGCTCCAGGCGCTCGCGCGGGTCCTCTACCGGCACGGCGTCGCGTTCCGCGAGGTGCTCGAGGCGTGGCTCGAGAAGGGCCGGATGCCGTCGTTCCGCGTCACGATTGACGGACAGACCCGGCTCCTCTACTCGCAGGAGGAGGTCGACGCCCTCATCGACGAGGCACGCGAGGCCAAGGGGCACGAGCTGGCCGTCCGCAACGGCAGCGCCGAAGAGGAAGAAGAAGGGGCCGAGCTGGACCTGTTCGAGTTGCACGAGGTCGCCGACATCCAGAAGCGCATCGAGAAAATCGGGAAGGCGGGGTTCGACATGACGAACTACTTCCCGCCCGACGTGATCGACGAAGAGACCGAGCCGATTTGTGCGCTCGAGACCGACGGCGAGGAGACCCCTCTCTACTCCCTATCGGAGATCCCCGGCGCCGTCCGCACCCTCGCTCAGAAGAGTATGCAGGAGGTTCAACGCTACAAGGGGCTGGGCGAGATGAACGCCGACCAGCTCGGCGAGACGACGATGAACCCCGCGACGCGGTCGCTCCTGCGGGTCAACATCTCCGATGCCGCGGAGGCCGAGCGGTTGTTCCGTGTGCTGATGGGCGACCAGGTCGCCCCGCGCCGCCAGTTCATCGAACAGCACGCCATCGAGGCCACGGACCTCGATATCTGACACGGCCCCCGCCGGCGGCCGGCTGGCGGGGCTGCCAGAATGACAAACTCGTGATACTGCCTTAATGCTACTTTGGTCCTACCCGTGTAGAATCGTGTTGATGGTACGACTCCGGTCCTGGCCGACGGGCGCCGCCGAATGACAGAATCCTGCAGACTCGCGCCGACGGCCGAACTCGCGCTCCGCCGGGCTCTTGGCGCCGCCCTCTTCTTGTGCGCGCTTGCTCTTGTGTCGATGGCGTGGATGGACGCGGCCGTCATCGCTCGTCTGGACGCGTCATGTATCGAGGCCTGGCAGTTCCCCGTTGGCCTGATCTCCAATCTCGGGGAGAGGGAGGCGCTGGCTCTGATCTTCCTGACGCTGCTGGTCTGCTGGGGGTGGAGCCGCCTGGCGGTGACGGCGCTCGGCGCGGCGGCGGCCGCCAGCATCGCGTCGTCGGTGATCAAGGCGGTCGTGGGGCGCGCTCGCCCCGACGGGGCTAGCAGCTCGCACGCGTTTCCGTCCGGCCATGCGGCGGTCATGTTCGCTGTTGCCTTCGTGCTGGCGAAGCGGTTCCCGCGGTTCCGGTATGCGTTCTACTGCGGAGCGTTCACGGTCGCCCTCAGCCGGGTTCTCCTTCTCAAGCACTATCCGTCCGACGTGCTTGCGGGCGCGGCCCTGGGGCTGCTCGTCGCGGCCGGTGTCGTGGCGCTTCTGGCCCACAAGCTTCCGAACCTCGACGCGCTGCGCTGGCCCCGCTATCTGGGCGCCGCCCTGCTGATTCCGCTCGCCATCCACATGGCCACACACTCCGGGAAACTCCAGTACGTCTCCTGGATCGTCGTCGGCGTCGCGATACCGGCCCTCGCGTGGACCTGGCTGGTTTCCCGCCGGACGCGACAGGGCCCGCGACCCGCTGCGGAAGGCGGAGCGGGCGAGGGCGCCTAGAGGAGCCCGCTCGGCGGGCCTCGAGGATTGCCATTCGCCTGGCCGCGCGGGTGCCACGCTGATACAATCCGCCCGGCCGCCAGGAGGATCGCGCGTGAAACTGCATGAGATCGAGCCGGTGTTCGAGAAGCTCCCGGCCGTGTGCCGGCGCCGGGTGCTCTACGGCGAGACGGACAAGATGAACTTCGTCTACTACGCCCACTACCTGACGTGGTTCGAGCACGGCCGCAACGAGTACCTCCGGCTGTGCGGCCTGCCCTACACCGAGGTCGAGGAGCGCGGCTTCTTTCTGCCCGTGGTCGAGAGCCACGTGTGGTACGACTCCCCGGCTCAGTATGATGATCTGGTTGAGATTCGATGCGCCGTGGTCGAGTGTTCGCGGGCGTCGGCGACGTTTCTGTCCGCCCTCGAGGTCGACGGCCGACGCGTCGCTGCGGGCTCCACGCGCCACGCATGCGTCGACGCCGGCCACAAGCCGACCCGCTTTCCCGATTGGCTCCGCGAGAAGGTGCTGGAGCGGTACGACGTCGGCGTCTGAGCCGTACCGCTCCACATCAGGTCAACTCCCTACGACCGCCGCTTCCTGCGAATCCCGAGGAGCGCGGCTGCCAGCAGCCCGAGGCCCGTGGGCTCGGGGACGACCTCTTCCCCGCCGGGCGTGGGGCGGCCGGGCGGCACGATCCGGCCGTACAGCGTCGAGGTCGTGTCCGTCTCCTCGAACAGGATGAACTCCTTCTCCAGGGTGATGCCGCCGTCGTTGCTGAAGCCGAGGAGTTCGAGCGTGTATTGCTCCCCGTCGTGCGGGAACGTCGTCGTCGAGAACACATCGACCGGCGTCAGCTTGTCGGCGCTGGCCACCGGATCGTCGGTGTTGACCGTGAGCAGGAACTCGAAATCGAACGTGAACGTCCGGTCCACGCCCGCCGGATTCGTGAAGTACACGTCGACGTTGACGGGCACCGACGTGACGCACGTGCCGACGACCGTTCGGCCGTTGTGGTAGAAAAGGTCGGCCACGGCGAACGGCTTGTTCTCGAGCGCCGAGAAGGCCAGCTCGCCCGTCATGGTGTACTCGTTCTGGCTCCCGCCCTCGGCAACAGCCGGCGCGCCCGACAGGAGCGTGCTCGACATGTCCACGGGATAGGAACCGTTGTCCACCGTGTAGACGGGGCTGCCCGAAGGCGTGCCGAACCAGGCAAAGGTGTCGCCGCTGAAGACCGTGTCGGCACCGGCCTGCCCGACGAGGGCGAGCAAGAGCGTCGCGGCCACGAAGCTTCTCATCATCTTCATTGCCCTAACCTCCATGAGTGTTCTTGCCTCGGGACGACCCGAGGCGGTCCTTTACGTTGTCAGACTCAGTAACCTCCCGGGCGTCTGCCCGAGAAGACACTGTGCCATAAGGCAAATCGCGTGCCACTCGCGCGCATGTCTTCCCGCAGATCATGGGGGCGACCTGTTAACGCTCAGTTTCGTAAGGGATTATGCGGGCGAAAAAAGACCGGAATCGGCGAAACCCGCTTTGTGTAGGTCCTGCTGAGTCGTGCTTAGCGGACTTTGGGGCCGGGCGCGTTGCGTTTCTTCGACTGGTTGCCGGGCGCTCGCGCGCCGCGCGGCTATGGGCGCAGCACGTACTCCGCTCCCCCCGACTTCCTGACGATGCACGCCCTGCCGCCGCAGGCGTCGATGGCGGCCGCCGCCTCGGCCTCGCGGCCGGGCGCGTAGGCGATCATCGTTCCGCCGCCCCCGCTGCCGTTGAGCTTGCCGCCGAGCGCGCCCGCCGCCCTGCAGCCCTCGAGCATGCTCTCGAGCTTCGGAGTCGAGATGCCTAAGCCGTTGCGGAGTTGCGCGTGATGCTCGTCGAGCATGGCCCCGAAGCGTTCGTGGTCCATCGGGCCGCTCGACAGCATCCGGCGTGCCTCGCGGCACAGGTCGCGGTTGACGACGTTCGCCCGTAGCTTCGCGGCCATCTCGGCGGGCAGGCCGCTGAGTTCGGCGAGGATTCGGTCCGCCGGCGTCTCGCGGAGCGAGAAACCCGGGATGCGGCTCGTCAGTTCTTCGATGCCGGCTTCGACCGCCCGCCGCGAGGCGAGCAGCGTGCCCTTCGTGTCCTTGTTCTCCAGGCTGTCGCCCAGCACAAAGCCGGGCAGGTCGCGGTCGATGGGGGCGACTTCGATCGGATCGACGCAGTCGATGGCGACCAAACCGCCGAGCGAGGTCGTGTAGTGGTCCATCGTGCCGCCCGGCTCGTTGAACTCGAGCACCTCGGCCCGGTGCGCGATCCGCGCGACCTCGGCGGCATCGGCGGCGGCGGGATCGCCCGCGAGCGCGAGCAGCGTCTTCGCCCAGCCGACGCACATCGCCGACGAACTCGACACACCGGCATTCACCGGGATCGCGCTCGTGAAGACGAAGTCGTAGCCGCGGCCGAACTCGATGCCGCGCCGTTTCAGCACGTTCACGCACGCGGGCAGGTAGTCGCGCTGATGGCGGTACACGAGCGTCTCGGACGGCGCCAGCTCATCCGTCTCGCCCAGGTCGGGCATGTGGATGATGAACCTGCCGTCGTCTCGCGGCCACGCCCGGATCACGAAATGGAGGTCGATGGCCATCGCGATGACGCTCAGGCCGAGGAAGTCCTGGTGCTCGCCGTGCAGGCAGATTCGGCCGGGCACGGAGGTGCGGATGAGTTCGTCCTTGCGGCTCGCCACGCTCTCCATCAGGATCGTCCGAAATGCGCCTGCACCTCATCGTCCAACTCCGGCACGTCCATCGGCTGGCCGCCGTTGCGGACCGATTCGGTCGCCGCGCAGGCGGCGGCGACGCTGTACCACGCGGCGACGGGCGACGTCGAGATCGCCCCGCCCTCGCGAACGTAGCGGATGAACTCGGCGACGATCCGAGGGTCCGATCCGCCGTGGCTCCCCTGCTCGCGCGGCACGAAATACTGCATGTCGCCGTACGGATTGTAGTACTGCTTCCGGTTCCACAGCTTGACGACGCTCTCGCCGGACAGGTCGCCGCAGTTCTCGATCCGCCCCTCGGTCCCGATGATGGTGTAGTTGCGCCAGGCGTCGGGCGTGTAGTGGCATTGCTGATACGACGCGAACACACCGTTGTCGAGGTGCATCAGCATCATGTTGATGTCCTCGACGTCGATGATGGGATGGAGCTGCTTCATCGAGAGCGGCGGCCATTCCTCGAGGCCGCAGGTCGCGTGGCCGTATTCGCCGGAATGGCGGTCGGTGATCTGGTCGTAGAGCGTCAGGCCGCCCATCGCGTTGACGCGGTCGGTGTAGCCGCCGCAGAGCCAGTGGAGAATGTCGATGTCGTGGACGCCCTTCTGGAGCAGCAGGCCGTTCGACTTCGTGCGGTCGGCGTGCCAGTCCTTGAAGTACGCCCCGCCGCCGTAGCTCACGAAGTGCCGGCACCACCCGGCCTTGACCTCGCCGATCGAGCCGGCGTCGATCAGCTCCTTCATCTTCTTCATCACGGCGAAGTGGCGCATGTTGTGGCCGAGGTACAGCTTGCTCCCCGTCTCGAACGCCGCCCGGAGGATGTGGTCGCACCCGGCGATGGTGATCGCCATCGGCTTCTCGAGGTAGACGGCCTTGCCGGCGCGGAGCGCGGCGACGGCGTGCTCCTCGTGGCAGAAGTCCGGCGAGGCGACAAAGACGACGTCCACATCCGCGTCGGCGAGGAGGTCGGCGTAGTCGCTGGTCATGAATACGTCCGGCCCGTAGGCCTCCTTGAACTTGGCGAGCGCCTCGTCGCGCACGTCCGCCCCGGCCACGACCCGCGACCCGTTGTCGGGGTCGTGCGCGAGCCATGCCAGCCCGCCACGCCCGCCAACGCCGATCACGCCAATTCTCAGTTCGTCGCTGGTGCTCATCCTGGACAACCCTCACTGTGGCCTGTCTGTCCCATCATCGTCAATGCAGGCGCCGGCAGCGGAAGCGCGGCGCCCGCCCACAAGGTGCGGCCCTTTATAGCCGCCCCTCCCGCGGATGTCAATCGCGCGAGCCCTGGGGCCCTGGCGAGTCGATACTCTGAACCCGGGGAATCTCCGTCCGGCGCCGGACGGGGACCGGTCAGGGGACATGTACCGGGACCCCCTTCCGCCTTCGACCGGACGGGGGCCGGACGGGGACATGTACCGGAAGCCCCTTCCGCCTTCGGCGGAAGGGGATCGGTACGTGTCCCCACAGACCGGCACTTTGCGCGGCAGATGCGTGGGCAGGTGAGAACGCCGGGCCGCGCGCGGGCCAAATGCTCGATGACCAAATCCCAATGACCAACCAAGCCCCAAATCGCAATTCCCGAATCACCAGACGCATGCGACTTGAAGCTGTTGGGAGTTGACGTGTTGGAGTGTGGTGCTTGCCCGCCGGAGGCGGGTGAATTCGGGGTTTGGTGCTTGTGTCTTGGGCATTGACGCGGCCCCGTCGCATTGCCGTCAGGGCCGTAGTGCCTCGCCGAGCCAATGGCCGGCGGGACGCGCGGTCGCGTCAACTGCGCCGCTACTTGATGGAGACGACCTCGCAGCTTGTCAGCTCGAAGCGGAACCACGCCATCGGCGAGTTGCTTTTCCCGCCGGCGAGAGGGCCGGTGTAACGATCGGAAACGGGAAGACGGGAGAGGGAGATTTCTTCGAGACGACAACTCCCACCCGGGCGCTGTGCTGTCCCCGAATTGGGGACGATCACAAACCTTCTGTCCAAGTATTGGCCTCGGGCCACGGAGCGAGAACTCCGTCCTGCTGTTGCTCGAGGAGGGTGTTGTCTTGCACGGTGATCTCATCCGTACAACTGACCGACCGAGCAACCTTGCCGTCGCGCACGAAGAACAGACGATGGACTCCTCGAACATTTGAACCGGCGACGGGCATCTGAAGTGTGTAGTACACGTAATACACGTCGTATCTGTTGCCCGCCGAGGAACGCCACCGCCCCGAACACGTCAACTGAGCGGTCATGCGTTTCTTCTTCTCGCTCATCCCTTCCAAGAGCAACCTGTCCGTGTCGGCCCGCGTCACGCGCCATCCGTAGGGAGGGAGGGCACACAAACGTACCTCGTTGACCAGCAGGGAATCTGATGCGTCCGGCGGGGTGTTGAAATGGGGCCTGAACACGGTGACCAGGCCGCCCGCGTCAGAGCGGGGAAGGATGGCCCACAAGTATCCCGGCGAGGAATAGAGAACTCCTCGCTCCGGGTGCCAAGCGACCGCCAGACTCGTACTGGGGTTTACGTGACACTCAACGACACACCACGCTCCGAGGTCCGGCTCGTTGAACGAAGTTGCCGTGACGGCGTTCGCGGGAGCGGTCGTGCTGCTCGGGGCCAATACCTCCTCGGAAAGCCGCCCGTTGCGGAAGAGCTGCAGACGCAACGAGCCATCTTTCGACATGCTCGCCCTGAAGTCTCGTGTCTCTTGCCCCGTGGATCTGGCGCGGCCGCATCCAGCAAGACAAGCTGCGAGCAGCGCGACCGGAATGAGGCACATTCTGAGCGTGGCATTGACCCCCGTGGCGCGTGATGTACCGGAGTTCGCGGGCGTGCGCAAGGGATCTTGTCCTGAACTGTGGCGAGCTTGATTGTGACTCAGCCACCCATATGCATTATATCTCTCGCTCCACGATCATTGGGCCTTTAGTCCGAGAACCGCCTAGCCCTTGGGCATAGCCATCTCCCGCTCAGGAGGATTTGCCCAGAAAAAGTGGGGCGTTGTCTTCCCGCCCGCAAGAAAGGGCCAACGGCAGTTCACCACGAAGACACCAAGGCGCGAAGAGAAGCGGAAACGGGAGAACGGGAGAAGGAGATTCCCGCACGGCACCGCTGCTCCCGCCACTGTTACTCATTCTCCCCTGTGGCGTCCTCGGTCGTGACTCCCCGACGCTTCGTCGTCTGGCGTTTCCGCGTGATCTGCTCGATCATCTTCAGCTCCGCTTCAGCCCTCGTCGTATCTCCGGTTGACAGATAAAGACGAACTAAGTCCGACCGAGCCGCCAGGTTTGTCGGTCGCAGTTCGATTTCGCGCTTCAGACACAAGGTGGCTCGCCCAGAATCGCCCTTGCGCACGTAGCAGTCCGCCAGGAATTGGTTGGCGGATTCCACGTCGGGCTTGATAGACAAGGCCTCCTCAAAGGCCTTGATGGCGTTGTCAAGGTCGCTCTGCTCCGTTCCTCGATAAATGCACTTCCACGCCCGGAACTCCAGTGCGAGCGGCCCGAGGGTCTCCGGTGCGAGCAGTTCATCAGTCTTCAATCGAACTCGCGTATCTGTCTCAAGGCTCCACTTCCTTGTCTCTCCACCGAAGGAATGCACGAAGGTGCCGCTCATAGCCAGGTGGCAACTCTCAAAGCGTCCCTTCTCCGGACTGAGCGCCGCGGACCCGCTAAGAGCCAAGTCTGCCGACGTAGGGTCTTCGGAGACCCTCTGCCCGCCTTGGATTGAGAGGATCGCCTGCGTTTCGCCGTCCTGGGACCGAATCTCAGTCAGGGTGGCCGTGGGCGTTTGGGTTCCTTCAACTCCAGGCGTCATTCTGATACCGAGATCCCACCTATCACCCTCGCCGACGGGGCCCCGTGGGAGAGGAAACAAGGCGACAAACAGGTCTCTTGTTTGCCATGGCGTGCCCTTGAGCCAGGTACCGTCTTCGGAACCTATGACAGTCACGCCCGCAGCCAAGGGTGGAAAAACCCCGAGCGCGATGGTTTCGTCCGTGTCCTGCGTCTTGGACTCCGCGAACGTGAACTTGCAGAGCGCCGTGCCGTCTTCGGTGCAAGTGAGCGTGATCAACGAGTCAATCTGGTATTCCCTTCGCCCATTTTCGTCAACGATGGTGGCCGTTTGATGCACATCGTAGACGAGACGACGCCCTTTATCGAATGACCATCGAAGGGAATGTTTGCTCTTCCCACACGCAGGGCCGCCGAGGGCTGCCAAGCAAGCCGCGCACCACAGCAGTAGCCAACGATGCAAGCGCGCCATAATCCGGTTCCTCCAAGTGTCTGTCACTGAGCAGGCCTTCTCAACAGGCGCCTCGACGACCCCGCCCCTACATAACTATATCCCGCTCGGGGGCATTTGCGTAGGAAAAGTGGGGCGGTGTCTTTCCCGCCTGCGTAGCCCTATTCTTTCGCGCCGTGCTTGCGCAGCATGTCAGCGCACTCCCGTCGCCGCAGTGCCCCGATCGCGATGTTCAATGCTATGATGTCTGGGTCCTTTTGTGCAACGACCTGATCGACCGTCAGGTTGCCCAACCCTTCTGCTGCACACGTGCGCCGCAGCTCATCTTCGTATCGAGCCACTTCGTGAAGGGTCACGCCCAGCGGGGTCAACGACAATTGATCGGCGGCGTTGATGTTCGCTCCTTTGGCTAATAGCAGCACCGCCACATCCTCATGCCCTGTGCTTGCTGCCGCATGTAGCGGAGTCCTTCCCGCTTTGTCAACGGCATTGACTACTGCGCCATTGGACAGAAGCAGTTCTGCAGTATCCTTTTCCCCCTCGCTCGCCGCCACGTGTAGCGGAGTTCTCCCGACTGCGTCCATGGCATTGATTACTGCGCCGTTGGCCAAGAGCAACGCCACGACACCCTCTTTGGTGGTCCAAGAGCCCGCTGCCATATGTAGCGGAGCCTTTCCCGCCTTGTCCACAGCATTGACTGCTGCGCCGTTGGTCAAGAGCAATGTAACGATTCTTGTCTCTCGAGCATAGTACAGCGGGGTTTCGCCCGCGTCATTCCTGGCATCGACAAGCGCCCCTTTCTCGATGAGGAATTCCGCCACAGCGACGTACCCCCACCGGACTGCGATGTGCAAGGGTGTCCAACCATTTTCATTCCTCGCGTTGACGTCGGCTCCCTGCGCCAAAGATTTCTTCGCCCCATCGAGGTCATGCCCATCTACGGACACGAGCAGCAGGCGCGAGGCGTTGCTCAGTGGGCGGCGGTGTTCCTGTGGAATCGGTGCGCCCCCCGGGAAGGACGACAAGAGGACGGCGAGCGCCACCAAAGCACAAGCAACGAGAACACAGAGGCAAACTCTCCTCCTGCGGGAGGTGCGTCCGGGGCTCTGTGGCCCCCCACTCCTTTGTACTTCGTTACCGGCTGGCAGCATGACTTTCCCCCTCTCCGCTTGCCGCCCAACCCGCCCACACAACTATATCCCGCTCGCGGCCATTTGCGTAGAAAAAGCGGGGCGGTGTTTTGCCCGGCCGCCCTGGCGGCTCATTCCGACTTCGCTGCCGCCTCGCCGCCCGTCCCTGACTTCCCCACTCAACATCGAACTCACGGGTCGATCTTCTTGTCAACAACGGCAGCCAACTTCTTGTCAAGAAAGGCCGCGAGCTTGTCTGCCTTCGCGAGGTACGGGATCATCGCCTTAACCTCCTCGCGGTTGAGCGAGACGGCGAACTCGCGCCCGGCGACCACGGAGAGCATCTTGTCCTTTATGAGGACCCGGAAGCCGGTCTTTGGGTCGTGTCGGAATATCACGGCCTTCCTCCTCCCAAGGTCCACGGCCTCCTCGACCCGCTTCGGGCTGTTCTGCATTGCCTTGTGGTGCTTGTCAACGGAGGCCAGAGCCTTCGCAAGCTCTTGCGCCTCTTTGGGCCGGAAGGATGCAAAAGCGACGGAATCGGAAACGGAATCGGGAGTTGGACTGAGTCCGATTCTCGTGCTACGGTTGGATGACTTGTTGACAGCGAGCGTGACCGTGCCGTGCGTGACCACCACCCATCTGAACATGTAGTGCTCGATGGCGAACTCCTTGCCGTTCTCCGCAGCCGCGGCAGCGGTGGCAGCCGAAAGAACCGCCGCACACACAAACGCTCTTGCCGCCTTGTTCATCATGAGTCTTCCCTCCTGTGTTCGCGGCCCCCGTCGCCCAAGTCTCCTCGGTGCCCCGGCCCGCGCCTGTTTCTCCCGTGCGACTATCGCCCACCTAACTATAACCCGCTCCCGGCCATTTGCGTAGGAAAAGTGGGGCGGCGGTTTCTCCGGCCCGCGTCCTACCGCCACGGGATGAGTGTGTCAGGCAGCGCCTTCTGAAGGTCGGCAACGCCCTCGTCCGTAATCTGCTCACAGCGCCAGAGCCCGAGCGTCCGCAGCCCTGTCAAGCCCTTCAGGTGCGCCAGACCGGCGTCGGTAATCCGTGTGCCGGTAAGCTCCAGCGTGCGGAGACGGGGCAGTCAGTTCAGCCTCGCCGACCTCGCAATGCTTAGGAATTCTCGGCCGAGCGCCTCCAGGTCGGGAGCAGACTCCAAGCCAAGCACTTCCCAGTATATGTTGAATGCCTTTTCTTCATCGCACAGCACGCGTGAAAACACGACCCGGCCTGCACTCGGGTGCGTAGCGATGTAGCCTGCTACAACCAAATTCCCTTCCACGCATAACGGCAGGGAGGTCACCTTGGCCTCACCCTTGGTGATCTCTTCCTGCGTCTTGACCTGAGCCGCGAGAATCGTGGCCACGGCCTCCTTGCGTTCTTCAAGGGAACATTCCTTCTTCAGAAGAAAACCAGAAACTATTATCTGCCGGTCCTTTGTTTGTGTCATGCCGCAATAGACAGTGTTCTTTGCTGGGAGTTCCTGTGGGACCCAATGTCCCGGCACTGTCAACTCAAACTGGCCGGTGTTGATTCGCAATGCTTGTTTCGTGTGCACAAACGGAGAAGTGGAATCGTCTGCACCGCAGCCGCCCGCGACAAGGGCGAGCAGCACGACCGCCACGACGATAGTCTTGGACGTCTTCACCGGTTCACTCCCGCGACGGTCCCGCAGGCAGCACCTTGCTCAGTATATGAGGAGCTTGCCAGCATGTTCATCCTCGCCCAGGTCAACGGGTATGTATCCTTGAAGTCCCACCTGTGTCGCTCTCTCCAGCAAAGGGTATTCCGCCAGCTTCCCGTAGAGCAGGAGCCACGCCGTTGAGACGAACACATCCGGGAGCAACTCGTACACACCCAGTGCCTTCTGATAGCGGGCGGGCCAGGCCTTCTTCTTCTCCGCGACGAAATCCCAGATCAGGTCCCACAGTGCCCAGAGCAACCGCATTTGCTCGTTATATTCCCGATGGTCCCAAAACAGCTTGCGTAGAAGGCCGACGTCCTTCATGGCCAGCTCCTGGCATGCACCAAGGGCCTTGTGAATCCTCTTGTCGAGCGCCAGGCCCGGGGTGCTGTCAATCTGATATGCGACAAGCCGGTCCTCGGCATCTTGCCAAGTGATCGGCAGGAGATCAGGATCGTCTGGATAAGGTCCGCCGCATTTGTCGAGAAGGGGCGCCTCCTCCAGTTCGTGCCACGCCACCGTCACCTCGCGGCACCTTTCTTCACCAAAGACAGCACATGCTCGGTGAAGCCAGTCAGACAAGTCCACCGCAGGATTCCCCAATTCGCCAAGGGTTTCCGAGGGCTCCAGGGACCCAGTACTTAACTCCGGACAACCGCCCCACCCACCCAACTATAACCCGCTCCCGGCCATTTGCGTAGGAAAAGTGGGGCGGTGTTTTTCCCGCCGGGAGCATGGCATGAACGCAACGGCACGCGGCGGGCTGACGGCTCCATGAACGGCTTGGCTTGCCCGCCGGGGGTTCGATGGTGAGGGCAGAAGGACTCGAACCTTCGACCTACGGCTTAAAAGGCCGTTGCTCTGCCAACTGAGCTATGCCCCCGAACGAGTGAGTTCCGAGTTCCGAGTTCCGGGTTCCGAGTTCAGGGTTCCGGGTTCCGAGTTCAGGGTTCCGGGTTCCCGGTTCCGAGTTCAGGGTTCTGTGTTCCGCGTTGGGCAACCTGGGCGGGTTCCGGATGCGGGCCGCGTTGTTGACCCGGAACTCGCAACTCGGAACCCGGAACCCGTTTCACACCTGCATCAGTTCGTCGGACTTGGCTTCGTGAAGCTCGTCCACCTTCTTAGTATACTCGTCGGTGAGTTCCTGTGCATCCTTTTTGAAGCGCTCGAGGTCGTCTTCGGTCATCTCGCCGCTCTTCTTCTCGGCCTCGGCGGCCCGGATCGCGTCGCGCCGCTCGTTGCGGATGGCGATCTTCGCCTCCTCCGACATCTGCTTCGTCTGCCCGACGATCTGCCTGCGCCGCTCTTCGCTCAGCGGCGGCACGGCCAGCCGGACGAGCTTGCCGTCGCTCGAGGGCGTGATGCCGATGTCGGACTTCAGGATCGCCTTCTCGATCTCCTGGACCGACGCGGGGTCGAACGGGCGGATGACGAGCAGCCGCGCCTCCGGCGCGCCGATCGCCGCGATCTGCTTGAGCGGCGTCTCCGTGCCGTAGTAGTCGACTTTGATGTTCTCGACGAGCCCGGGCGTCGCCCGCCCGCTGCGCACCTTCGTGTACTCGTCGTGCAGGAAGTGGAGCGACTTCTCCATCCGCTCCTCGGTTTCGAGCAAAATGTCGTCGTATGGCATTGTGTCCTCCCGGCAAAACTAGCTGACGCGAGTGCCGACCTTGACGCCCAGGACGGCCTTCCGGATGTTACCACGTTTGCGCAGGTTGAAAACCAGAATGGGCAGCTCGCCCTCGATCGCCATGGTCAGCGCCGTCATGTCCATCACGCGCAGGTTGCGGTCCAGCGCCTCGCGGGCCTTGAGCGTCTTGAAGAGCTTGGCCTTCGGGTGCGTCATCGGGTCGGCGTCGTAGACGCCGTCGACCTTCGTCGCCTTGAGGAGCGCGCAGGCTTTGATCTCGCGCGCCCGCAGGACGGCGGCGGTATCGGTCGAGAAGAACGGGTTGCCGGTTCCCGCGGCGAGGATGCAGACCTTCTTGTGCTCGAGGTGTGCGATGCAGCGGCGGCGGATATAGGGCTCGGCGACGTCGGCCATTCTGATCGCCGTCTGCACGCGGACCTCGAGCCCGAGCCGCTCGAGCGCGTCCTGGAGCGCGAGCGCGTTGATGACCGTGGCCAGCATGCCCATGTGGTCGCAGACGGCCCGCTGCAGCCCGGTCGCCGCGAGTTCGTGCCCGCGGCAGATGTTGCCGCCGCCGATGACGACGGCCAGCTCGACGCCCGTCTCGGCCGCGAGCTTGATCTCACTCGCGATCGACTTGACGGCGTCGGGCTCGATCCCCTGCCCGCCGTCGGCACAGAGGCTCTCGCCGCTGAGCTTCAGGACGACGCGCTTGAACGCGGGCTTGGGCCGCCGCTTGGCCACGCTACTCGCCCCCGACTGCGAACCGGGCAAACCGCTTGATGCTGATGTTCTCGCCCATCTTGTGGCGCAACTCATCGATCAGGCCGCCGATCGTCTGCTTCTCGTCCTTGACGAACGGCTGGTCGACGAGGCACACGCGCTTGAAGAAGTCCTTCAGCTTGCCCTCGAGAATCTTCTCGACGATGTTCTCGGGCTTGCCCTCGACCTGCTCGGCGTAGATGGCCTTCTCCTTGTCGATCATCTCCTGCGGCAGGGAGTCGCGGTCGAGCGCGAGGGGGTCGGCCCACGCGATGTGCATGCAGATCTCGCGCGCGACCCGCTGGAAGTCCTCGTTCTTCGCGACGAAGTCGGTCTCGGCCCGCATCTCGATCATCACGCCGACCTTGCCGTTGTTGTGGATGTAACACTGGATGCAGCCCTCGGCCGCCTCGCGGTCCGCGCGCTTCGCGGCCTTGATCGCGCCCTTCTTGCGGAGGACCTCGACGGCCTTGTCGACGTCGCCGCCCGCCTCGACCAGCGCCGACTTGCACTCCATCATTCCGATGTTCGTCATCTCTCTGAGCTGCTTCACCAGTGCCGCGGTGATCTCTGCCATGGTCCGTCTCCGTTGGGTCGTGTTAGACTATTGAGTTCCATGTTGATAATGGACATGGCCAACGCGTTCCGGAGATTCTTCGCTGACGCTCAGAATGACATGTCTTGGACATGTCGCGCAGTTGCGGAGCAACTGCAAGCAACTGCCGCAACCGCTTCGCGGTTGCTTGCAGTTGCCGTCATCCTGAGCAAAGCGAAGCTTGCCCGCTGTCGAGGCGGGGACCTCTGTTGTTCCTCGGTTTTGTTCCATTCTCAACATGAGCTTCAATGGTCGCTTATCACAGGGGCTCCGCCGGGCGTTCGGCCTATGCGCCGGCCGGCTCGGCGGGGCCTTCTGTCTTGGGCTCAGGGTCAGGTTCGGGCGCGGGCGCGGCCGGTTCGGCGGCCGGTTGGGCGGCCGGTTCGGCGGCCGGCGCATCAGCCGGCGGCGGCTCGGCCGGCGGCTCCGGCTTCGCCTCGGGCGCGGGCTCCGCCACGGCCACGGCCTCCGGTGCAGCGGCAACCGGCTCCGGGGCGGCCTCCGCCTCCTCCGGCGTCACGGGCCGCTTCGCCTGCCCTTGCAGCACCGCGTCCACCAATGTGGAGCAGACGAGCTGGATGGACCGCATCGCGTCGTCGTTCCCCGGGATGACGATGTCGATGCCATCGGGATCCGAATCGGTGTCCTGAAAGCAGATGGTCGGAATGTTGAGGCAGCGGGCCTCGCAGAGCGCGTTCTTCTCGCGCCGCGGATCAATGATGATCATCGCATCCGGAACCCGCTTCATCTCGCGGATGCCCTGGAGGTTCTTCGTCAGCTTCGCGGTCTCGCGCCGCAGGACCGATGCGTACTTCTTGCCGCGAGCCTCGATCTCGCCCGTCTCGGCCATCTCTTCGAGTTCGATGAGCCGCTTGACCCGGCTCATCACGACGTTGAAGTTCGTGAGCGTGCCGCCGAGCCAGCGCTCGCAGACATAATGCACCCCGCCACGTATCGCCTGCTCCGCAACGGCCGTCCGCGCCTGCTTCTTCGTGCCGACCAGGATGACCTGGCCGCCCTGCTCGCCGACACTCGACAGGAACCGGGCCGCGCGGACCAGCCCGCGGACCGTCTCGCGCAGATCGACCACGTGGATCGAGTGGCGCTTCTTGTAGATGTACCGCTCCATCTTCGGGTTCCACCGGCTCGTATGGTGGCCGTAGTGGACACCCGCCTCCAGCAACTCGCGCATTGTTGCGACTGGCAAGAACACCTCCTCGTCGCCGTCGGCTCGCGCCCGTTCGGCATCTTTCAGGCAAGACGCCGCGCGTGCCCGGCGCAAAAACAGGACCCGTCGGCCGCGCGCCGCGCACCGCGGCGCACAGACGGCCATTGAATCGGAGATTATAGGCACTGTGGGCGATTTGTCAAGTTTTGCGCTTCCTCGCCGGTATTCTGAGTGCGGGGCGGCCCCGAGGCGAGGGACGCCGGGGCCCGCTAGTGTTCGCCCTGGTTGCCGGGGGTTTCGAGGACGGGACCGTAGGGCGCCCCTATTGACGGGCCGCGACAAAACCGGTCTGCCAGTCCCTGGCGTGACTGGGGTGAAGCGTTGTCATGCCGGGTCATTTGCTTTGCGCAGGGTGTTCGCCTGCACGTGCAGGCGAACACCCTGCGCAAGAGAACTCGACCGCCAAAGGCCCCGGCCGCTCGCCCCTATCGGCGTTCGAGCTTGGCGAGATCACGACGGACCTGTTCGAGGTCCTCGAGCAGCGGGATAATGCGTTTCGTCAGTTCCCGCTGGAGTCGGTGCTCGGAGGAGCGCAGCGCGTAGTAGGTCTCACCTCCGTCTCGGCGGGTTGTGACGAGCCACGACTTGTGCAGGTAGCGCAGGTGCCTCGCGATCCGGCCCCGCGGCGCGCGGATGATGTCGGCCAGCTCCGTCCCCGTCATCTCCCGGTGGCGGAGCAGGGTGACGATGCGCAGGCGAGTCCGATCCGCCAGGGCCTTGAACAGTTGCGCGGCTGTGATCAGCTTCACCGCGCCCCCTGCGTTGGGCCACGGCCTGGGTCTCCGCCCCCACTGGCGGCCCAACACCCTACCCCCGTCATCTTACGCTTCACGGTGGGCGGGCGCAAGAGGCTGCAACTGAGGATAGCCCCTTTTCACTCAAAAACCCAGAGGGTAGTGCGGTAATCACCCGAGTTTAGAATATCAACTCCCACTGAGGGAGTGAATACCCCGAACACGCGGAATGTCGGCGCCGACGACTGATACGGCCCCGGAAACCCTCCCCGTCGTTGTCCGGTCTTCGCCCGAGGCCCGCCTCGGCGGACAAATTCCAGCGGGCGGGCCTCGTCCTCGAACCAACCCGCGACGAGGGCGAGAACGAGGGAGACGCGGGCATTCCCTGCTATTCGACTACCCCCTGATTTGAGTATCTACTCCCTTGCACCTCATCGGCGGTTGAGCGCCGGGCACGCGGCCGGTAAAATGGGCGGTTCCTTTCGCACGCGAGGCGACCGATGCCGGGCACGCTCGACAACCTGACCGACAGCCAGCGGGAGGCGGTCGCCCATGGCGAGGGGCCGCTGCTCGTCGTCGCCGGCGCCGGCAGCGGGAAGACGCGCGTCATCACGCGGCGAGTCGCCCACCTCGCGGCCAATGGCGTGCCGCCCTATCGCATCCTCGCCATCACCTTCACGAACAAGGCGGCCGACGAGATGAAGCGCCGTGTCGAGCAACTGACCGGCGCCCACGGCCGGTGGATCTCGACGTTCCACTCGATGTGCGCCCGCATGCTGCGCCAGTTCAACGACCTGCTCGGCTTCGACCACCCGTTCACCATCTACGACCGCAAGGACACGATCGCGTGCATCAAGTCCGCTCTCGTCGAGCTGGGCCTGACGGGCGCGGGCGTCACGCCCACGACGTTCGTCTCCACCATCAGCCGCGCGAAGAACGACATGCTCACACCCGAAGCGTTCGCCGAACAAGCGAGGCGCCCGCGCGACCGCCAGGCCGCACACGTCTACCGCGTCTACGAACGGCTCTGCCGGCAGAACAACGCCCTCGATTTCGACGACCTCCTCCTCCGGACGGCGCAGTTGCTCGAGACCGACGAGGGGTTTCGCCGCACCTGGCAGACCCGGTTCGACCACGTGCTCATCGACGAGTTTCAGGACACGAACCGCCCGCAGTACGTGATCGCGAGCCAACTGGCCGCCGGACACCGCAACATCTGCGCGACCGGCGACCCCGACCAGTCGATCTACGCCTGGCGGGGCGCCGACATCCGCAACATCCTCGACTTCGGCAAGGACTATCCCGACGCGCGGACCGTCAAGCTCGAAGAGAACTTCCGCTCGACGAAAATGATCCTCCGCGCGGCCGCCGGCGTGATCGAGCGCAACACCGCCCGCATCGCGCGCGGCCTGTGGACGCAGAACGCCGAGGGCCCGCCCGTCCGCGTCGTCGGCTCGACCACCGACATCGACGAGGCCGACGCGATCGTCGACGGCATCCGCGCGAGCGCCGACGAGGGGTTCGGCCACGGCGACATGGCCGTCTTCTACCGCACGCACGCGCAGTCGCGGACGATCGAGGAGTCGCTCCGCGACGCCGGCGTGCCCTACGCGATCCTCGACGCCGTCGAGTTTTACAACCGCAAGGAGATCAAGGACGTCGTCGCGTACCTGAAGCTGATCATCAATCCGTCCGACGGCGTGAGCTTGCTGCGGGTCATCAACGAGCCGCGGCGCGGGATCGGCACGCGCACGGTCGGCCGGCTGGGGGCGTGGGCGGCGGAGCGCGGGGTCGGCGTGGCCGATGCGATTGCGTCGGCGGGCGACGTGCCGGACCTGTCGCCCCGGGCGGCCGCGAAGGTCGAGGCGTTCGGGGCGGTGATCGCGCGGCTGCGCGAGCTGCCGCGGTCGCCCGTCGCGGACCTTGTCCGCTCCGTCTTGGCGGAGACCGAATACCTGGCGCGGCTCAAGAAATCGGAGTCGGACGAGGACGCCGCCCGCGCGGAGAACGTGGAGGAGCTGGTCAACGCCGCGGCCGAGTTCGACCTCGACTATCCCGGCGCGGGGCTCGAGATCTTCCTCGAACGGGTGACCCTCGTCGCCGACAGCGATGCGATGACGGATGAGGGCGGCCGCGTGCTGCTGATGACGCTCCACTCGGCGAAGGGGCTCGAGTTCCCCGTCGTCTTCATCGCCGGCGTGCAGGAGGGCCTGCTGCCGCACATCAACTCGCTCGGCTCGAAGCCGCGGGTCGAGGAGGAGCGACGCCTCTGCTACGTCGGGATAACGCGGGCCAAGCAGAAGCTGCTGCTCCACTGGGCGGCCGAACGGTTCACGTACGGCCAGCTCGGGCACGCGAGCCCCTCGCGGTTCATCCGCGAGATTCCCGCCGACGCCGTCGAGCGCGTCGGGGGCGGGATCGGCCTCTTTGCCGGGATCGAGACCGCACGGCGGGCCCCGAGGCAGAAGCCGGCCGCGCCGAAGGGCGAACGCGTCATCGAGTACGACGAAGACGTCGTGGACTACGACGAATCTGGGCTGAGCCCGGGCGACCGCGTCAGACACGAGACGTTCGGGACCGGGCAAGTCGTGTCGCTCTCGGGCACGGGCGACCGCGCGACCGTCATCGTCGACTTCCGGGGCAAGCGCCGCCACCTGGTTCTCGGGTTCGCCAAGCTCACCAAGGTCGGCTAGCCGGTCGTCTTGCGTCGCCGGCGACTGGGGCATATGATCAGATTGGGACTGCTCAAGAAGTGGCTTCTCGAGCCTGAAAGGCTCAGATTCACCAGCCCAGGGCGAAGCCCTGGGAGAGTGCGGGTGAGACAGGAAAGCGCTGAAAGGACGTCGGCTTCTTCGCGACGATGAGCGCTCTGGGCGGCGGCCGGGCGATGCCGCGGCTGGCCGACGCGTGCGGCAAGGAACCGGTCGCCACGGTCGCCCTGCAGGCCTCGCAGGTCACGCGCGGCGCCCACGCCAAGCACATCGCCGCGTTCGCCCGGGAGCTGCGGGGGCCGCGGGAGCAGTCAGACGCCGAGTGATTCCGCCCGTTCGATTTGCACCGCCGCCCTCTTCGCGCCTAGAATTAGGTGGGTGAGGGCCCGTCGGAGGGGATCATGTCCGCCAAGGCTGCGAAGTGGATTGTGCTCGGCCTCGCCGTCGGCCTGATAGCGGCCGCGCTCGCGTGGATCGCGCCGCTCATGGCGCCGATCAAGCAGGGTTCCGCGGCCGAGTTCTGGAAGTCCGCGGCCGGCATTGACCTTGATCCCCAATTCTCTGACAGACACGGGGCCGTGTATCCACCCCGAGACGACCGGCATGTATACTGGTCCTATCGTTGGGGCACCTTTGCCATCCATGGTGACGACTATCGGCAGGTGACCGATGCTGATGTCGAGGCGGCTTTGCCCGAGGTGATCCGACGCCTCGAGGCGGCCAGAGAGGACGAGTTGCGCCCCTCCGTGCTCGCCGGATATCAGGCGTGGGCCGCCTCCCCAGACAAAGGGCAAACGGGAACAGCAGGCCTCCTCGCGCAGATTCGGCTTGCGGAGTTGGCCGAACGCTTGGAAGAAGACAACGATCGTTACATGTACAAGCTGGTCGATGAGGCGTGTGTTGCAGAGGTACAACAGCGCGCGAGCCGATACCATGTCAACATCATCTTCGAGTTCTGCCACCTGAGCGTGGTGGTCTTCTTCGCCGCCTGGCCCTGGCTGTGGAAAAAGGGACGTTGGGCTTGGACAATCCATGCCGCTCTGGCGCCGCCCCTCTTCCACCTTCCCTACTTCCTGGGGTATTGCCCGCTGGCAATGACCTCGGCGGGGCCGGTCGGCGGGGCGCTGTATCCGCTCCTTCTTGTGATGTCGAGCGGCCGAGGGGGCGGCATGGGCTTCGACGCCCTCGTCTATGAGCATCTACCCTATCTCCTGGAACCGATCTCACAGACGCCCGGCCCCATGATCGCCATCACCGGCGGGGCGGTCAGCCCGACCGCGAGCCTGGGTTCCGGCCTCGCGCTCGGAATCGTCACGTTCGCGGCTTGCACGGCGCTGTCATGCTGGCGGAGGAGAAAGGCGCTCCGGTCGAAGGCGACCCGTTAGGCAACGCTACGACTTGTCGTGCGTGACGCGGCCGTCGCCGGTGATGTCGATCCTCGGGCCGAGATACTTCGGCTGCGGGCGCGTGACGTTGACCTGGACCCACGCGAGGGTGCGGGCGAGAAACTCGCGGCAATCGTTGTAGACCCGGCCGCGATAGACGCGCGCGTCCGACGCGAGCCCGACGACGTCGAGCCCGAGCCGCCGGCCGGTGTAGATCGCGCGGGGCAGGTGAAACTCGTTGGTGACGAGGACCGCGGCCCGCACGCCGAACACGTCGCGGGCGCGGTAGAGGGTCGCATAGGTCCGAAAGCCGGCGTGATCGAGGAAGAGGTCCTCAGGCCGGACGCCCCGTCGCTCGGCGTACTCCCGCATGGCGTTCACTTCGTCGTACGCTTTGCGGCCGTGGTCGCCGGACAGGATCAGCTTGCCGACCTTGCCGGACCGGTAGAGTTCGATGCCCGCGTCGAGCCGGTCTTCGAGAATGTGCGACGGCCGGCTCCCCCAGACCCTGGCGCCGAAGACAATGGCCACCGGCTTCCGGGGCACGGGCTCGGCGGTGCGGAAGATCGAGTCGCTCGCGCTCCGGCGGATGGCGACATTGGCGAGGATGCCGACGCCGGCCGCGCCGACGAGGCACACGAGAGCAGACACGGCGGATGCGAGGACGATGCGTTTGACGCGACGGGGCATGGCGGTCTCCCGAGCGAGGCCGGGACTCCCGCCGCAAAGGGTGGTGGGTGGTTCCGTGTTATGCCGCAGCTACGGGCTCAGCGGTCGAGGAACCTGTTGAGTTCGCCTTCGGGAATCTCGACGACCTTGAGTTCCCGAGCCCGCTTGACGAAGTTCCCCTCTTGCGCGCCGACGATCAGATAGTCGGTGCGCACCGTCACTTCATCCTCGAGGACGCTGCCGTGCTCGGCCAGCGCTTCGCGGAATGCCTGCTTCTTGGCGTCGTCGAACACGTCGTCGGCGACGAACACCTTGGCCCGGCCGGGGTCGAACGCGACATTGGTGATGATGTCGTTCACATAGACCACTTCGGTCGGGTCGCCGCCGCCGACCAGAATGCCCCGGCTGATGTCGTCGCGGACGGTCTTGATCTCGATCTCGCCGCGCTTCAGGCGGGTGCCATCGCCCTTCGGGAGGTACACGTCGAACCGCAGGCCCCGGCGCACGCCCTCCTTCGTGCCGATATTGATCATGATGCCGGAATCTCGGGTGACCAGGATGACCTTGCCGTCCGCCGGCTCGTTGGCCGGATCGAAAGTCTCCCGCGCCGCCGCGGTGCCGCCACGCTCTTGCTGGTACCTGGCGAGCCGCGCGCGCAAGTCGGCCACCTCGGCCTCGAGGATCCGGATGCGCTCGAGCCGAACGGCTTCGTTGTCCTCCGCCGTCTTCTGCTGCTCGGCGATCGTCCTCTTGAACGCGGCGACCTCCTGCCGGTGGAGCGCGCGATCTTCCGCCAGGGTGTCGTTGAGCTTCGTGATCTCCCCGGCGCGGTCCTTGACGATCTCTTCCTGCTGAGCGAGGTCCTTCTCGAGACCGTCGACTCGCATCTGGAGCTCGGTCTCACGTTTCTCACGCTCGGCGACGGCGTCGCGGACCTTGTCCTCGAGGCTCAACTTCTCCTTCTCGACGAGGGCCAGCAGATCGACGAGGGTCGCGGACGCGACGGTCACCTCGCCCTTGCCGTCGAGGGTCTCTTTGACCCGCGTGCGCAGCGCGGCCATTGTGTCGTCGAGCTTGGATGCGGGAATGTCGGACGTGTGGCTGACCCCGGTGCGATCCACGAATGCCAGGAGGAGGTCCTCCTTCTCACGAACCCGCTGCTTCTCGTCCTGGAGCGCCCGCATCAAGCCCTTGCCGTTCACGCCGTCGATCTCCTTGACGACCGATGCGTCGCGCCCGGTCGGGAGGAAGCCCGCGTTGATCTGTCGCCGAGCCTCGGTCAGTTCGATCGCGACAAGCACGAACCCGACGGCCGCGAATACAAAGAGAACGACGAAGATGATCAAGGGGACAGGATTGCTGCGTCCTTGGGGAGCCATGCTTTGCCTCCAGTCGCTTGAGAGTACCCCTTAATAATAGCTCAAGCGGCTGCAAAGTCAACGACGGAATCGCGCGATTTGTCGGGGCGTTCGTCGGGGCCGTGCCGGGGCCCGTTTGGCCCCGTCGAGCCAAATGCGCATTGACCGGGCGGCGCCCGCCCCCGTATACTGTCTGCCCCGAATGGTCAGGAAACGTACCCAAGAAACGAGACCGGCGAACGACCGAGCGACGTGGCTGTCGTGGCTTCTCGGCCCGACCGACAGCTTCCAGGGCTACTGGGCCCAGTCCCGGAGCCTGGCCCTGAGCTTCGTCCTCATCGCCCCCCTCCTGCTCGCCTACGAGATCGCCCTGCTCTTCTATCCGCCGGCGAAGCCGACCGGCGCCGGGCGGTTCATGAAGCAGGTCTTCGTCGCCGTCTTCCACTCAGACGCCGGCCTCGCGCTCAACGTCGTCATTCTGTTGCTCCTGCTGTTCGCCGTCTTCCTGCTGGCGCGCCGCGGCCGCCTGCGGCTGGGCCTCATCGTCCCGATGGTGCTCGAGAGCGCCGGCTGGGCTGCCGTGCTCGTGGGAATGGCCATCGTCATCTGCTATCGGCTGCCGAACGTCCAACTCGCCGCCGGCGCCGCCCCGACGGTCTTCTCCGATGTCGTCGGCTCGATCGGCGCCGGCGTCTACGAGGAGATCCTATTCCGCCTCTTGTTGACGACGGCCCTGTTCGGGGTCGGGCTGAAGCTCTTCAAGCAGCGTACGGGCTATGCGGCGGCTTTCGCGGCTATCCTCAGCGCCGCGGCCTTCGCGCTCTGCCACATCTGGGCCTGGACCGATCCGTTCCAGGACCCGAAGATCTGGGTCTATCTCCTCTTCTACTTCTCGAGCGGCGTGTTCTTCTCGCTGCTCTACACCTACCGCGGGCTCGGCGTCGCCGTCTACACCCACGTTCTCTACGATATCGTTGTGTTGATGGCCAGCCGCTGACAGGCAGGAGATCAGTCGGGCGGTGGGTCCGTCTTCTCCTCGGTCATGTCGGCCGGATGGCCCGGCAGCGAGAACTGCACCCACGCGCCGAGGCAGCCGAGCGTCGCCCAGCCGCAGACGAGGATGTACTTGTGGAGTGCGTCGGGCGTGAGGGCGTCGCCCGCGGCGTAGAGCGCGCCCGCCTCCGCCGGGCTCATCCCGGCGTAGAGCAACCACAGCCCGCCGATGACGAGTGCCGCCCCGTTCAGCGCCGTCGCGACCACAAGCAGGAACCGCCGGGCGAACAGCGCGACGAGCCCGCCGCCCGCCCCCGCGAGCGAAACGGCCAGCGCCCGCGTGCCCGGGCCCGAGCCCAGCGTGAAGACGGCCGCAAGCACGCCGCCGAGCGTCGCGCCCGCGACGAACACCCCGAGCAAATAGACGGCGACCATCAGCACCCCGCCGAGCACGCCGCCCGCGAGCCCGCAGGCCGCCGACACGGCGACGTTGCCGGTGGACAACCGGTGCCCGATCACCGCCGCGACGTATCCGCCGGCGAGCGCGCCGAACAGGCCGAGCGACAGCCGGAACACGCGGCGCCCGAAGAAGCACATCACGCCGCCCGCCAGCACGCAGGCCGTGAGATAGGCCATCTGGACGACGGGGCCCCGGAGGAGCGCCTCGGTGTCAGGTTCCAACATACGCGTACCGCACGATGAAGAGGATCGAGAAGAGGTAGACGAGCCAGTGGACCTCGCGGCCCCGGCCCGTGACGAGCTTGAGGAAGCTGTAGCTGATGAATCCGAACGCGATCCCCTCGGTGATGCTGAACGTCAGCGGCATCACCATGATGGCGAGGAACGCGGGCAGCGCCTCGGTCGGGTCGGTCCACGTGATGTGGACGACGTTCCGCAGCATGATGCTGCCGATGATGATGAGCACGGGCGCGACGGCGGGGTGGAGGTGCTGGTAGTCGCCGCCGACCATCTTGACGACCGGGGCGAAGAAGAGCGCCGCGATGAAGAGCAGAGCGGTCACCACGTTCGCCAGGCCGGTCCGGGCGCCGTCGGCGACGCCGGCCGAACTCTCGACGTAGCTCGTGACCGTCGACGTGCCGAGCCCGGCGCCGACGACGGTCGCGACGGCATCGGCCAGGAGCGCGCCCCGTGCGCGCGGCAGCTTGCCGTCCTTGAGGAAGCCCGCCTGCTGCGAGACGCCGATGAGCGTGCCGATCGTGTCGAACAGGTCGAGGAAGAAAAAGATGAAGATGACGTGGAGCACGCCGAGCTTGATCGCCCCGAGGATGTCGAGCCGGAGCAGCCCCGTGTGCCCCGGCAGGCCGAGGACGATGTCCTTGGCGTAGCTGCTCATCACGTCGCTTTCGGCGGCAAGCGAGATGGTGCCGTAGTCGCGCCAGACCTTGCCCCTGTCGACATCATACGCGACCACCCGCAGCACCGGGCGGCCAGCCGCCTGCTCCACCTTCGGGAAGACAAGAAGCTGCCGGGGTCTGTCTGCCGGGGCCGGCCCGAGGTATTTCCGCGCCAGGTCGCAAATCCGCCCTGGGCTCGCGTCGGGAGGAATCGTGGCCTTCGCCACGGCCAGAACCTCCCGCGTGTACCGGCTGCCCGCGAAACGGAACCTGCAAATAATCATCCCTCGGCTGGCTGGGGGATCGTCACGGTCGTAGTATCGGATCGCGGCTCTTTCGAGGGTCTCCTCGGCGGCGGACACGTCGGCCTCGATGCCCTCGGGGACGTGCGCAGGAAGAATGACAAGCCAGGGCATCGGCTGGGACTCGGGGACGGCGACGACGCCCTTCTCCTCGATGTCGTCGGTCGACGTGATGCCGAGCGGGATGCCGACGAGGGCCGTCACGAGGATGCCGATGAGGATGGCGCCGCGGAGCTTGAGCGCGATGAGGGCGGCCGTGAGCAGCAGGCCGCCGAGGGCGAGCAGCACGGGCGTCATATGGATGTCGCCCATCTGGACCAGCGTGAACGGGGAGTCGACCGCCAGCCCCGCCCACTGGAACCCGAGGAAGGCGATGAGGATGCCGATCCCGACGGCGATGGCGTGCTTGAGCGACGGCGGGATCGCATTGACGATCTTTTCGCGGAACCCGAAGAGCGAGAGCGCGATGAAGAGCGTCCCCGAGATGCAGACCGCGCCGAGCCCCGTCCGCCAGTTGATCGTGCCGTCGCGGCAGAGCTTGACGAACAGCACGTTGTGGCCCATCGCGGCGGCGAGGGCGATGGGGTAGTTGGCGAAGAAGGCCATCAGGAGCGTGCCGACGGCCGCCGAGATGCACGTCGCCATGAAGACCGTGTGCCAGCTCAGGCCCGTGCCGGCCAGGATGATGGGCTGCACGAAGATGATGTACGACATGGTGAGGAACGTCACGACGCCCGCGCGGACCTCCGTCCCGGCCGTCGTGCCGTTCTCGCTGAGCTTGAAGAGCCGGTCCAGTCGTGACATGTGTGGGGTCCTGCCGAGCGCGCGCCCGTTCCGTCGAAGCATGGTAGCCCGCCCGCGCGGGCGATTCAAGAGCGCGTTAGGGGGCAGGCGGCGTGATCCTGGGCACGGTGGGGAACCGCTTCGCCGGTCTCAGGGCGAGGATCGCTTGATGCGTCTGATGGCTTGGTCTGCGGCGTCGTGACCGGCGTCGACGCTGTCCGTCTGGAGCTTCTCCAAGGCAGGGACCGCCTCCCTGGCGGCCGGGCCGATCCGGCCGAGCGCCCGGGCCGCCGTCACCCGCACACCCAGGGCCTCGTCCGCCAGGGCCGCAACAAGGGCCGGGACCACCTCGTCGGTCGTCGCGCCGATCCGCCCGAGCGCCCGGGCCGCGGCCACTCGGACGCCCGTGGTCGTGTCCTTCAGAGCCGCGATCAGGCCGGGGACAACACCATCGGTCACCGCGCCAACAGCGCCGAGCGCCTCGACGGCGGTCCGACGGATTGCCTCGTCGTCGTTCTTCAGGGCGGCGACAAGCGCCGGGACGGCTGCGGCCGACTTCCGAGCAATCTTGCTCAGAGCCAGCGCGGTCAACTCCCGGACCCTCGGATCCTCATCGTTCAGTGCCTCCGCGAGCGCCGGAATGGCGGGCTCCGCGGCCGCGCCGATCCTGCCCAAGGCCGCGGCGGCGGCGCGCTGGATGTCGGGATCGTCGTTCTTGAGCGCCTTAGCCAGGATGGGAACGCCTTCGGGCCGGGCTCGCCCGAGTTCCCAGGCCACGAAGCGCCTGCCCCTCGGCGTTCCTTCCACGAGCGCCTGGGTCAGGGCGGGCACGGCCTCCTTCGGCGGCGGGCCCAAGTCGGCAAGTACCTCGCCCGCAAGGCGCTGGACGGCCGAATCGCTGTCCGTCAACATCTCGGCCAAGGCGACAACGCCGTCGGGCTGTATTCGTCCGAGCGCACGGGCGGCGCCTCTTCGGAGCGACAGATCGTGCCCTTTGACGGCGTCCCTGAGCAGGCTCAAGATCGCGGGAGCATCCTGCGAGCCACGGGCGAGTCCCGCGAGGGCGCCGACCGCGGCCACACGGACGCCCCGGTCCGTGTCCTTCATCGCGTCCATCAGGGGACCGAGAGCCGTCCTCGCATGCGGGCCAATCATGCCGAGCCCGGCAGCGGCGTGCTTCCGCACAAGCGGCTCCTCGGCCCCGAGCTTCGCCAGCAGCACGGGGACGGCGTCCGGCAAGGGCGGGCCGACTTGGCCGAGGGCCTGGTCGGCGCCCATTCGCACGTTCTCGTCCTCGTCCGTCAAGGCCTCGAGCAGTAGCGGAAAAGCGGCCGGCACGTCCGCGGGCAAGTATCCGAGTTGGACCGCGGCGTTTGCGCGGAGCCCAGGGTCGTTGGCGCCAAGCACCACGATGTGCCTCGCGGCCGCGGCCTCCGGGCTCGGGCCCGGCCGCGAGAGCGCCCACCCGGCGGCGCCTCGAATCCGCTCGCCACCATTCTCGTAGGCCCAAATCAGCGCGCGAACGGCCTCCTTCGAGGTCGGGGTGATGTCGCTGAGCGCGCTGACCGCGGAATGCCGCACCTGCACGTTATCATGCCGGAGCAACTCGACGAGCCCCGGAACGGCTCGCGCGTCGGCCGGGCCAATCTTCTCGAGGGCCCGACGAGCGTCCCATTTCAACCCCGGCTCCGCGTGATTGTCTGAGGCGGGGATGAGCGCGGGGATGGCGATGTTCGCACGCGGACCCAATCTGCCAAGCGCTTCCACAGCCAGCTTCTGAGACCAGAAGGGCCCCTCACGCAGGGCCTCCACGAGCGGCGGGACGGCTGCTTCACCCATCGCCACGAGGTCGCGCATGGCATCCCTCTCCTCGCGGGGTCGCTCGGTGAAGCCGAGCCCCGCGGCCGTCCCGTCCACGGCGAATGCGATCGCCTCGAACGGATCGTCCAATGCTGACGGCGGCCTGCTGCCCCGATGAAGTTCATGAAGGAACGCCCGCACCTTGAGGCGCGCCGGAGATATATTCAGGAGCGCGAAGACGAGGAGCCCCATGATTGTGGCGGCGGAAACATACGCAATCACGCGCACTCTCGCCAACGGCGGTGTCCGCACAGTTCTCACTCCCAACACATCCCGCTCGATGATTCTACCACGCCCGTCCCCCCGCGTCCACTGGCGGTGACCGTGGGAGCCGGCTCGAATCTTTTCCCTTGCCGTCCCGTCGGTTCTGCGCTATCGTGTCGGCCACCGGCGGTGGGAGTGGCTTCGATTCTCTCGGGAGTCCTGGAATGCAGTACGAGTGCGAGAAGTGCGGAGAGGTGCACACGTTCACCGGCCGGCCGGAAGGCGAGGATCGCGCCTGCTCGAAGTGCGGTGGGACGCTGCGCCTCAAGCCGGCCCCCGCGAGCCGATCCGGAAGCGGGTCTCTCGGCCGTGGGCGTCGGCGACACGCCGCGCGGGGACTCGTCGGCGGAGGCCGTTTCGAAGTACTTCGATTCGTTGGTTATGCCTATCTGGTCGCGGCATTGGTCATGGCCGTCCTCGCGATTATCGGAGTGATCGACCTGTCGACCAAGGGCAAGATCACGGGGGCCATCGTGGTGCTCGTCGTTGGGATTCTCACGGCCATCACCTATGTCGGCGCCGCCGAGGTGATCCGGCTATTCATAACCGTTGAAGACAGTTCACAGCGCAGTGCGAACGCTCTCGAGAGGATCGAACACCAGCTCGCCTCCCGTAACGAAACAGACGATTAAGACGCTCCAAGCGGCTTCCGACTCAACGCGCACGTGGCCGCCCTCGCTCCCGCTTTACTTCAATCCGCCCGGCTGCTATAGTCGATTAGTGGCCCCTTTCCTGATGTGTGAGCAAACTTTTTGGCGGGGCGCCCGTTAGGTAGTAGTGGTCGACCGCGATATGGCCAAGACCGATGCCGAGCTGATGCTGGAGTTTCAGCGGGGGCGCGAGCAGGCGTTCGCGGAATTGGTGACCCGGTTCCGGGGCCCCCTGCTGAACTACTTCTATAAGCTCTTGTGGGACCGGCAGTTATCGGAAGACTGCTGTCAGGAGGTGTTCTGCCGGATCTTCCGGCACCGCGATCAATACGTCCCGGCCGCCAGCTTCGCGACGTATCTGTACCGGATCGGCCGGAACCTGTGGATCGACCGGTATCGGGCGCGGCGGAACCGCCCGGCGTCGGCGTCGCTCGACGCCGCGGTCGACGAGGACGGGCACACGATGGGCGGGCTGATGCCCGCGGACGTGGAGGACCCGTCGTCGCGGGCCGAGCTGGCCGATGAGTTCGGAAAGGTGCGGCAGGCGCTCGACTGCCTGTCGCCGGACCTGAAGGAAACGCTGATCCTGGTGAAGTACCAGGGCTTGAAATACGCGGAGGCGGCGGAGGCGCTCGGCGTGCCGATCGGCACGGTCCGGTCGCGCATCCACGCGGCCATCGAGCAGGTCCGCCAACTGCTCCGCGTCGAGGCGGACGTCTGAGGCAGGGATGCACCAATGAGCCAGAACGAGCAACAGTGTGAGGAGATTCGGCGGCTGCTGGCCGACCGCGTCGCGGGCCAGCTCGACGAGCCGGCCGTGGCGAAGGTCGAAGGGCACGTTGCGGCGTGCGCCGCCTGCCGGAGCTATGCCGAGGAACTGGCGGCGACCGACGTTCTGCTGGCGTCGGCCCCGTCGCTCGAGCCGTCGGCCGAGTTCGACGCCCGGCTCGCCGAGCAGCTTCGGAGCGAGCGGGACCGCGAGCGCGCCGAGCGGGTGACGGTGTTGGCCACGCTGGCGGCAGGGCTGCGGCGGCTGAGGCAGTTCGAACTCGGTGTGGCCGTGTATCCGCTCGTGCTGCTCTGCGTCGTGTATGTGATGTGGGCGATCGGCACGCGCCGGGACGACGTCCGGATCGTAGATGGCGACGACGGCGGGGGCGGCGTGCTCATCATCTATCCCGGCCGCGACGACACGCCGGAGCCGGCGAGCAGGGCCCTGGCCAGGGTCGAGGCGGACGCCGTGGCGGAAGAGCGGACGATTGCGCCCATCCGAAGCGATCCGTATGTGCCGATGCTGCCGGACCCGGAGTTCGACAGGAACCTGATCGGTGTCCGTGTTGTCTATGTGCCGCAGCCGGCGCAGGCAGAGCCGAAGACGGTGGCGGAGTTCGAGCAGCTTCCCGAGCCGGATGTCGAAGAGGTCAAGCTGCCGCTCCCGACGGGCGCCCCCGGCGGCTCGCGGCTCGCGCGGGCCCGGTTCCTTCGCATCAAGCACTCACGAATGCGTAGCGCGCGGCGCGCGATCTCGAAGGGCGTGGTGTGGCTCATCAAGCATCAGGACAAGACGGGCTATTGGGCCTCGGCGAGCGCGGAATACAGCCGCCAGGAAGTCACGGCGGCCGCGACGCTCGCCCTGATGGAGTCGGGCTTCGCCCCGAGCGGCCGGAGCACGCCGTCGCGGCACCTGCGGGCCGGCCTGACGTGGCTTCTGGAGCAAAAGCAGACGGACGGGATGCTGGCCCCGGCGGGCGCGCGTCAGTGGCAGGGGCACACGATGGCCTGTGTGGCCCTGAGCGAGGCGCTCCGCCTGACGGACGACGAGCGGGTCCGGATGCGGTTCCGGGAGGACGTGCAGGCGGCGGTCGGGAAGCTGGCCGCGGCGCAGCCGGAGTCGGGCGCGTGGGGCAACGACGACCCCGAGTTGACGGCGATGGTCGTGATGGCCGCGGGCGCGGCCCGCGCGGCCGGCCTGGCCGTCGACGCGGCCACGCACCGGACGCGGCTCGCATGGCTCGAGTCGGAGGCCGGCAGGCGTCTCTCCACAGCTTATGCCTCGGAAGGCGACGACCACAAGGCCGGCCCGAACCGGTCTTACTACGCCATCGGCGTGATTCTCGGCTCGCCGGACGACCCGTCGGGCACCGACGACCACGCGCGGCGGATGGCTCGGTCGCTGGCCGAGGCGCCGGTCGTTTGGGGCGCCGGCGACTTTTTCCGGTGGTACGCGGGCACGCTGGCCGCGTACCAGTTCAACGGCGGGCTCTGGCGACGGTGGCGCGGCCGGATGCTCGAGGAGCTTCTGCGGCACCAGGAGGGAACGCCTCCGTCGAAGGCGGGCGACGATCCACGCGGAAGCTGGGCTCCGCACGCCGTGACAAAGGCGGGCGGGCCGGCTTATTCGACGGCGCTCGCGGTCCTGAGTCTGACCGCATCCTATGGTCATTCGCCGCTTTACGGCGGCTCCCGATAACCGTCGCCGCCCGGCGCCTCGATCTCCCAAGCCACCCTTTTTCCATCCCGTCACAACGTTTGACATTCCCCGGCTCATGTGCTTTACTTACCGTAGGGAGTGGCTATTCGGAGGGGACAACAGCCGCTGTGAAGAGAAAGAGTTGGATACCGCCTTCGGCCGCTGCCGAGTACTTCAGCGTCAGCAGGTCGACTGTCCAGGCGTGGATCTCGAGCGGCAAGCTTCGGGCGGCGAAGCTGCCCACCGGGCATTTCCGCATTCTCAGCCGGGACGTGATCAAGTGCCTGCTCGAGTTGGGAAGGAACATTCCACGAGAGCTTGGCGACCTCTCGAACAAGCGCGTGCTCATCGTCGACCCCGACCGCGCCGCGGCCGCCGCGATGGCCGGCATGCTCCATAAGGCCAGCGGCTGCAAGGTGTCCGTCGCGGAGACCGCGCCCGACGCGCGGGGCCTGCTCAACGCGGTGCAGCCGGACCTCATTGTGCTCGGCATCCGGCACGTCGGGCCGCTCGGCGACAACGGCGACTCGCCCGACATGCTGATCCTGGCCCGCGGCTCCGATCAGCCCGCCGAGGCGACCGACGACGAGATCTCGTTCAGCGTCAGCGAAATCCTCCCCGTCCCCGTCAACGATCGCACGCTCGCCTGCCGTGTCGCCAACGTCCTTCTGGGCTAGCCAGCCGTCCCCGTGGCCTTCCGCTGAATCCGGTCGCCCGTTTCGGCTTGACCGCGATGGGTTGGGTCGCCTACAATTAGACTATTGAGGTCCATGTTGGTAATGGAATCGCGGCAGCTTATCAAGAGATTCTTCGCTGACGCTCAGAATGACAGAACTATAGGTCACACAATGAGACATGTCATCCTGAGCGAAGCGAAGGACCTCTGTTGTTCCTCGTTGATGTTCCATTATCAGCATGGAGTTCAATAGAAGGCCCCTATCGGAGGTTGCACCATGTCCACCGCCCGGCGGCGCGGCTTCACGCTCATCGAGTTGTTGATGGTCGTCGTTGTCATCGCGATCCTCGTCGCGGTCGCGCTTCCCGTGCTCTTCAAGATTCTGAGCGACGCCGAGATCGTCCAATGCCAGGGCCGCCTGAAGAACGTCGGCACGTGGTTCATCGCGGAGGCGGTCGTGCCCAGGAACCGGGCGTACCCCGCAGGGCACCCGACGCAGCGCACGTCGCCCGGCCGCTGGCCCACCATACACTCGGAACTGATATCCTCGCTGAAGACCGAGGAGATCACGCGGTGTCCGTCGGTCAAGCCCGAGTCCCCGCTCAGCTCGGACGTCTGGTCCACATGCTCCTACGCCTACGTCGGCAACATGAACCTGATGTACTCGTGCACGTGCAGTGAGTGCGGCAGCGATGGGAAGGACGTCTGGCGGCTGTACTGGTCGGGCGTGGACTACACCGGGGACCACGGGGACGCCGATGCCGGCGGCAATCTCAACAAGCTGAAAGGGCTCCCGCTGGCCGACAACCTCGTCTTCCTGCGGGGCAGCGTCGACGGAGACGAGCCGACCAGCCCGACCATCCCCGACCATCAGGACACGGCCGTGTTCACGAGCGACGACCGCCCGGTGAAGTTCCGCGACCAGCGCGCCCTCCGCGCCATTCCCATGACGCCAGCCGACCACAACCGCAGCGTGCCCCTCGTCCTCGACATTCTCGTCTATCGAACGACGGGCACGACGGGTTTCCCGACCTCGAGCGCCACGAGCTGGAAGGCGAGCGACCTGGACATCACCGAGACCAACAAGTATGACGTGCTCTATGCCAACCACTGCAACACGTCCGCCACGAACAAGAGGGACTGGGGAATCAACATCTTCTACTCGAACGGACAGGTGAAGTGGAAGGGGTGGGACGACCTGCGATTCCAGGTGACGGTGAAGAAGGTCGTCGAGGACGCCAACAAGTACCACTCGTATTTCTATTGAGCCGGCGCGGCGGGGATATCACGGCGGCGGGGGCCCGCTCTTCTTCCTCAACGCGTCTATCTCGGCCTCAAGTTCGCCGATGTGGCGCGTCGCGTCGGCGTGCAGGTCGCCCCCCTCTTCGACGTAGAGCTGGACCTTCCTGAACAGCGCGATCGCCTGCTCCTTGAGCTTGATGTCGTCACCGCTCGCGTAGCGGAGGTCCCGCGCCCTGTTGTAGAACACCTTGGCCTGGTGACGCATGTCGGCGAGCCGCGTCTTGCCGACCGTGGCGATCGGATCCCAGCTCATCGCTCTCAGGTACAGCCGGCGCGCCTCCTTCGGGTCGTTGTCCTTCCGGAGGGCGGCGTCGCCCATGTCGCGGTACTCGAGTGCGATCTCCTTGCGCCGCTCCTTGTTGGCCAACCCGTTCAGCTTGTCGAGCGCGCGCTTGTGGTAGGCGTTCTTTGTGCTGGTCTCCTCGCGCACGGCGTCGTTCCAGAGGAACCTCGCCCGGTCGTAGTCCTTGGCGTCGTGGGCCTTCTGCGCCTCGTCGAGCATGTGCATGATGCGCTCGATCTTCGATGCCAGCGGGTCCAGCTCGGTCAGTCGGTGGTCGGCGATGAGCTTGATGGCCTCGGTCCCGCGGCCGGCCTCGTAGAGGGCCTTGGCGTTGCGGTGCCATCGCTCGCGCTCGAGTTCGCGCAGGCGGGCCGTGATGCGCTGCTGGAGCGCGGCCTTTCGCGGGCTCAGCGGCCCGCCGTCGGCGATCCCGTCGAGAATCTTCCGCGCGGCCATCAGCGAGGGGATCGTGTCTTCGCGGTATCGCGCGTGCGCCGCCCTGAGCTGCGCCTCTTCGCTCATCCGCTTGCGGGCCGAGCGGATGCCCCGCTCGATGCGCGGCTTGTGCGCGTCCGACGCAAACTTCCTCGCCGCGGTGTATTGCGTGATCGCCTCCTGCCATTTCCCCCCGTCGAGGGCCGCCTTCGCCAGCCGGAGCCGCCGTTCGCAGGCCGCGGCGACCGTGTCGGCGATCCGGACCTCGTACTTCGGGTAGATCGGGCTCGTCTTCGGGAGCTTCTGGAACTCGGCCAGCGCCTCCTCCGGCTTGTCCTCGCCGAGGAGCTTCAAGGCCCCCGCGACCACCGCCTCGTGGTGCTGCACGTCGTAGATCCAGTCGATGCGGTCCTCCGCGAACTGCTTCACCCGGCTCGTCACCCAGTTGCTTTCTCGCAGATCGCGCAGCGCCGACTCGACCGAGAGCCAGTTGAACTCGTCGAACGACTTGCCCGACTTCTCCCATTCTCGGGCGATATCTCGAAGGATGCCGGCCACGGCGTAGGTCGGCCGGCCTTTGTGGGCCTCGGTCAGTTTCCCGATCGCCGCCTTGAACTCGCCCTTCTTCATGTCTTCGATGGCGGTGTCGGTCAGGTCGTTGTATCGCTGCCTCGGGAACATCGGACGCTGATTGTCGTCATCGTCGTCGCGCGGTTTCGAGGACGTCATCGCAAGTGCGATGATCAGCAGGAGCGCGACGGCGATGGCGCCGATGACGAGATAACGGTTTCGCTTCCGCTCCGAGTCGGCCTGGTCGGCGTAGTAGCCGGAGAGGTCGGTGGCCGGCGCGGCGCCGCGCGGCACGATCTCGACCTCGCGGCTCGTCCGCGGGTCCCGCAGATACATCCGCCCCTCCCGGGCGACGACCTGCGGCTGCAACGCCTCCGAGTCGTAGGCCTGGGGCACGAACGTGCCGTCGACGGGGGTGTCGTCGGCGCCGGGCTCGTCGGCGAACCGCGGCGCGCCCCCGGGCGTCTCGAGCGGCGCGGTCGGCGGGGGCTCGGGCGCCGGCTGCTGCGGCGCCGCGGCCGCGGCGCCCGCCGCTGCGGGCGCGTCCAGCACGAGTTGGAACCCGCCCAGGAGCACCTTGTCGCCGTCCTTCAACACGCACGACGTCACCTGGTTGCCGTTGACGAACGTGCCGTTGGAGCTGCCCAGGTCGCGGATCGTCAAGGCGCCGCCGTCGACGAAGCACTCGATGTGCTGCTTCGACACGTTGGAGCCCGCGACGACGATGTCGCAGGACGGATGCCGGCCGATGATGGTGCTGCCCTCGCGGAGGGGATAGGCCCGCTGCGCCCCGTCCTCTTCTTCTGCCCAAAACTGCATCGAGTTCACCCTCGTCTCTGCCGCAAGTACCGGTCGATCGCCCGGTCGTAGATGATCCGGAGCTTCTTGTGCCGGAGGTCGTTCTCGTCGGGGATCAGGACCTTCAGGTCGTTGATGGCCCGCACGACGCCCGGCGTGTCCGCGTCACGGAGCATCAAGAGCGCCCGGAACTTGATCTTGTCGAACTCCTCGTCGATTTCCTTCTCCGCGGCTCGCTCGCCGACGTCGGCCTCTTTGAAGAGAGCGGTCCCCGCCGGAGTCCGGACCGGCTCGATCATCTCGGCCGCCCTGGCGTACTGCTGCATGGCCAGATAAGTGTGCCCGCGCTGTCCGGCGGATTCTGCGCCCGCGAGCAGGTTCCGCGTGAGCTGCAGCCGCTCCGCGTTGCTCAGGCGCTCGGGCCCGCTGGCCCTGGGGACCTGGCCGCGAACGAGGATCCGCACGATACACCGCCGCCCCCCGGGGCCCCGCAGCCTGACGTCCGTCTGCCGGCCGACGTCGATGCCCCGGACGACCGCCATGAACCCGGAGTTCCGCTCCGCCGACGTCACCTCGATCGCGAGGGAGGCAACGTCGTTCTCAACGTGCTGTTCGTAGTATCGATCGCGCGGGTCGTAGTACGTCACCAGCCGCCCGCCCTCCATCCGCGTGTTCAGCCCGAGGTCGACGACCTTCTCCTCGTTGGCCTTGACCATCACCGACTTGACGTTCTGCTCGACCGCTTGCCCGCCGGCCAGGTTCCACGCGATCGCGCCGACGACGATGATGGCGGCGAGCACGCCCAGATAGATGAGCGCGCTGCGCGCCCCGCCGACCGCCGCCGCCTCCTCGACGCCGGTCTGCGCATCGGCCATCCCGCCCGGGCCGAACAGGTCGTCGACGAACACAGGCCGCTCGGCCAGGGCGCCCGCGGGTTGCGCCGGGGCCACCGCCTGGGACGCCGGGGGCGCCGGCGCCGCCGCCGCGGTCGGAGCCGGCTCGACCATCACCGCCTCCACGATCTGCTCCGAGCGGAACTCGATCGCCACGTCGCCCAGCTCGAACCGGTCGCCGGTCCCCACCGTCAACTCGCGGAGCGTCGCGCCTTCGAACACGATCCCGTTGTGGCTGCCGAGGTCGGTCAGGACACACCGATCGCCGTCGAGCCGCACCCGCACGTGCTGGCGCGAGACCGACTGGTCGGGAACGACGAAATCGTTCTGCGAACTCCGGCCGATCGTCGCGGCCCGGTCGGTCAGGACGAACTCCTTGCCGCTCAGCCGCGAGTTGATGATTCGGAGCTTCGCTCTTATCATTCGTGGGCAAATCCGCGCGACCGGACGACCGCGCCGGCGGCCTACTCGATGATCTCGAGCCGCACGCCGCGACGCAAACCCCGCCTCAGAGCCGTCCCAGAACTCAATTCTAGCACGCTCTCCGCAGACAGACAAGCCGATACCCGCCCGGGCCGCAGCCCCTCGACGACCTTGCACACCTCGAGCTGCTCGTCAAGGTACACCACGTCGATCGGGAACCTCATGCGGAACGTGTGGATCAGGCGGCAGGCCGGGAGCCACATGCCCTCGTCCTCGGGCAGCGCGTCGCGGCCCAGCAGGCCCCGCATCCGGTCGCGGGCCTTCCGCGCCACGTGCAGCCGCTCGACGACCGTCGTTCCGTCCTCTGCGAGGACCGCTCGGGCGCTCATGACAGCAGTTTGTAGTCCAGGAGCAGTTTCAGGGCGACGGGCCCCAGGATGATGAGAAAGACGGTCGGGAAAATGAAGAGAATCAGGGGCAGGAGAATCTTGACGGGTGCCTCCATCGCCTTCTTCTCCGCCATCTGCTCGCGGCGGACGCGCATCTGTTCGGCCTGGATCCGCAGGACCGGGCCGATGCTCGCGCCCAGCTCGTCCGCCTGGATGAGCGAGCCGGTCACGTTCGTCATCGCCTCCAGGTCGACGCGGTGGGCGAGCTGCCGGAGCGCCTCGGACCGCGCCTGCCCCATCTGGATCTGGCGGAGCAGCTCGCCGAACTCGTCCCCGAGGGGCGAGTCGGGAATCTTCTTCAGGATGCGGCCCAGCGCCGACGTGAAGTCCAATCCCGCCTCAACGGAAAGTGTCAGCAGGTCGAGGGCGAACGGGAGCGCGCGGAAGATGGCCGTCTTGCGCCGCTGGGTCTGCGCCTGCAGCCAGGCGAGCGGCCACAGCGAACCGCAGATGAAGCCGGCGGCCAGCATGAGCGTCCAGCCGGTCGAGGCGGTGCCCAGCGCGCCGACGGCCAAGCCGATCAGCGAGCAGAGAAACACGAGCCCGAAATACTCGTCGCCCACCAGTCCGTGCGGCGAGCCCGCCGCGATCAGGTTGCGTTCCGCGCGGTCGCGCAGCGACAGCCACGGCCCCTTCCGGCCCGTCTGCACGAACCGCTGCTCGGCGCGCAGCGTGAAGTAGCGCAGAAAGAGCCCGAACGGCCGGGAGAACGTGACGAGCAGACGGAAGGCGGGCGAGGCGATTCGCCCCCGCCGCTCCTCGTCGATGCGCGTCGCCTCGACGATCTCCGCCCGCATGCGCGCGATCGCCAGGACGAGCAGGAAGGCGCACCCCGCCCCCGACACGAGAATCACGGTCACCATCAGCGTTTCAGAAGCCTGCATAGCGCCTCACACATCGATGTTGACGATCTTCAGGATGGTCGCGATGCCGAGAATCTGGAGCGCGACAATGAGGGCGATCAGGCCCCAGCCGTAGATCGTGCTGTAAACGGGCTCCATCAGTTTCGGGTTGATCGCGTTGATGGCGATCCCCAGCAGGGGCGGCAGCGAGCAGATCAGGGCCGCCTGCCATTTGCCCTGCGCCGTCAGAGCCCTGATCTTGCCGTAGAGCCGGTGGCGCGAGCGGATCGTGTCGGCGATGTTGTCGAACACCTCGGTCAGGTTGCCGCCGACGTCGCGCGAGATCGTGATCGCCGTGACGACGAGGTCGAGATCCTCGCTCGGCATCCGGCCGAGCAGGTTCCCGAGCGCCTCCTCCATGCTCAGGCCGAACCGAAGCTGCTGGTTCACGAGCCGGAACTCCTGGCTGATGGGGTTGGGCATCTCGCGCTGAACCATGTCGAACGCCTGGTGCAGGCTGAACCCCGCGCGGAGCGAGTTGCTGATGTTCATGAGCGCGTCGACGAGCTGTTCGCGGAACTTCACATCGCGGCGCTTCTTCAGCCACCGTATGGCGAGCGACGGGAGCGCGAACCCGACGAGTCCGAGGATGACGCCCCACGCGATGCTGCCGAAGACGAGGCCCGACATCACTCCGATGAGGACGCTCGACGCGAACGAGACGTAGATCAGGTGCTGCATCGGGATGGTGAGGTACATCGAGTCGAGCGTGCGGCTCGCGCCCTCGACATACCGCTCTTCGTAGCTCTGCCAGCCGCTGCTGAAGAGCTGGAATCCGACGAGGACGAAGAGCGCGACGGCTCCCCCGCCCGAGAGCAGGATGGCGACGCTCATCACGGTGCCGCCGAAGTCGAATCCCACGCGTTTCTCCAGGTCACGACCCGAATCCCAATCGCGATCAGCCGCGGCGATTGGGGCTATTGCGGCACGCACTGATAATGGACGCCGCGCTCTTGCGCCAGAGATTCTTCGCTAGCGCTCAGAATGACAGCCATTGCTCCGCAACTGCTCTCATAACTCGGTCCTGTCTTGCTGAGCCCTTCGCTTCGTTCAGGATGACACAACTGCAGCCCCTTGGGTTGAATATGTCATCCTGAGCGTTAGCGAAGGATCTCGCTTTTCAACAAAGCAAATCGGTAACACTTCAGCCCAGTGAAGGGCACGAAGTGCGGAAAACGGGACAGCCAGCGGGTGGCAGTCCCTGTTTTCCGCCTGCGTGTCTCGGCAGCGCTGCGGGCGAAAAACGGCGACTGGCACCAGCGAAGCGAGTGAAACGAGCGAAGACGTGCCCGCTCCGAAGGTGCGCGTCACCGCTTTTCGCCCTCGCTACCCCACTTGGCTGAAGTGTTACGCAAATCGCAATCCTATTGAAGTTCATGTTGGTAATGGAACAGAGCCGAGAAACAGCAGAGGTCCCCGCCTCGATGGCGGGCAAGCTTCGCTTCGCTCAGGATGACACAACTAGAGCCCCTTGCACGGAGCATGTCATTCTGAGCGTCAGCGAAGAATCTCCGGAACGCATTGGTCGTTTCCATTGTCAACATGCGACTCAATAATCGGCTTACCGCCCGCTCGGCGAAGCGAAGATGCTCATGTCCACCTCGTGGCCGCGCCGGCGCAGCTCGTGGAAGAACTCGGGCACCGTGCCCGTCGGCTCATGCGTCCCGAGCACCTCGCCGTTCGGGCCCAGGCCCGTCTGCTCGAACCGGAACACCTCCTGAAGCGTGATGATGTCCTGCTCCATCCCGGTGATC
The DNA here is from genome assembly GCA_964385685.1 of uncultured Planctomycetota bacterium. Lineage (GTDB taxonomy): Bacteria > Planctomycetota > PUPC01 > PUPC01 > PUPC01 > CAYLQD01. The sequence goes on from CAYLQD010000003.1 coordinate 87,571, forward strand.
TCGGTCACGGAGATGACGCGGCGCTTGCCGTCGCTCTGCCGGGCGATCTGAATGACCATGTCCATCGCCGACGCGACCTGGTCGCGGATCGCGCGCGTCGGCAGTTCCATCCCGGCCATGAGGACGAGGGTCTCGAGCCGGGAGAGGCAATCGCGAGGCGAGTTCGCGTGGATGGTCGTCAGCGAGCCGTCGTGCCCCGTGTTCATCGCCTGGAGCATGTCGAGCGCCTCGGGGCCGCGGACCTCGCCGACGATGATGCGGTCGGGCCGCATCCGCAGGCTGTTCATAACGAGCTGCCGGATGGGGATCGCGCCCTTGTTCTCGATGTTCGGCGGCTTCGATTCGAGCCGCACGACGTGCTCCTGCGAGAGCTTCAGCTCGGCCGCGTCTTCGATCGTGACGATCCGTTCGTCGGCGGGGACGAACATCGAGAGCACGTTCAGGAGCGTCGTCTTGCCCGAGCCCGTGCCGCCCGAGATGATGATGTTGCGGCGGTGCTCGACGCACAGCCGGCAATACGCGGCCACGCCCGCCGGGAGCGTGCCGAACCCGATCAGGTCGTCGATCGTGAACGGCTCGGTCGCGAACTTTCGGATCGTGAGCGTCGGCCCGGTCAGCGAGAGCGGAGCGATGATGGCGTTGACGCGCGAGCCGTCGGCCAGCCGCGCATCGACCATCGGGCTGACCTCGTCGATCCGCCGGCCGATGGGGGCGAGGATCCGGCGGATCACCTCGACCACCTGCCGGTCGTCGGTGAACCGCTTGTCGGTCAGTTCGAGCTTGCCGCTCTTCTCGACGTAGATGTTGCTCCAGCCGTTGACCATGATCTCGTCGATCTCGTCATCGGCGAGCAGGTCTTCGATGGGCCCGAGCCCGAGCGCCTCGTCGGCGATCTCCTTGATGAGGTCGCGGTTCGACAGCCAGACGGGCACCTCGTCGGACAGGCGGTTGATGATGGTTTCGATGACCTTCTCGGTGCGGCTGCGGACCTCGTCGGGCGGGACGGTGCTGAGGTCGACGTGCCGCAGGTCGAGGTCCTGGATGAGCTTGTCGTGGATCTTGCGCTTCAGCTCGGGCGGGGTGTAGCGGCGGTCGGCCGCGGCCGGGTCCGCGGCCTTCGGCATCGCCATGGTCTTCGGCGCGGGGCCGATGGTCGCCGGCCCGGCCGCGCCGGTGCGGAACACGATGGTGAAATCGCCGAGCTGGATGATGGCGCCGTCGGGGAGCGGGACCTTGCCCTGGATCAGCTCGCCGTTGACGTAGGTGCCGTTGCGGCTCCTGAGATCGCGGACGACGTGGCCGCCGTCGGCCGCGGCCAGCTCGCAGTGCTCGCGCGAGATGTTGACGCGGTCGAGCACGAGGTCGCAGGTGTCCTTCTTGCCGATGACGAAGCGGGGCCCGGCGATCTCGACGCGCCGCCGGCTGCCGTCCTTGCGGTCGGTCACGAGCAGATGGGCCACGGGCTTATCTCCCGCCGCCGCCGGGCCTCGAGGGCGAAGCCGGGGGGGGCTTCTCGACGGCCGCCTTGCGGATGAGGGTGTCGAGGTTGTCGAGCGTGATCTTGTCGATCTTGCTGGGGTCCCGGCCGGTCGCGTCGGCGGGCCCGCGGATCACGAGGTGGAGCTTGCCCTGGTCGGCGAGGAACGCGAGCAGGTTCGCCTGCAGCGGCTGCACGCGGAGCGTCACGGTCGAGTAGGTCGCGTAGTCGCGCCGCTGCCGCGCCGACCGGAAGCTGCCCGGCACCGAGCGCGAGTGGAGATCGGTCGCGACGACCCGCATCCCCGTCAGGACCGTCTGCGTGACGGGCTCGATGGGCGCGTTCGGGTCGCGGCGGACGCGGAGGGTGACGAGCACGTCGACGATTGTCCCGGGCAGGAGCCGGCCCGCGCAGCCGGTGACCTTGTCGACCGGGATGGTGATCTGGCGGTAGCCGGCGGGTGTCCTGGCCGCGGGATCGGCCGCCTCCTCGCCCTCCTCGAAATGGATCCAGGTGAGGACCGTCCCGGCTCTGACCTGCCTCTGGATGGTCCTGCCGACGACGTTGGTCAACTCGCGCGCCAGAATCACGCGGCCGTCCCGAATCATGTTCTGGTCCGCATCGTCCTCGCCCAGCATGTCGTTCCGGATCACCTCGCCCGCCTTGATGTCTCGGCCGGCCACGAGCACCTTGACCGTCTTCTTCGAGCCCTGGGCCTTCTGCTCTATCTGCACGATGTGGGCCCGCAGGCCGAGGGCGGCGATGAAGCCGAGCACGATGGCGACCACGAGGGCGACTTTCGATTTCACGGTGATGCCTCCGAACTGGAAGGGACGGGCCGAAGCGGCGGCTAGAGGGCTGTGCCCTCGGGCAGCCAGGGCCGCTCCGCCCAAAACACCACGACTACTATCTTACCGGTTTTGGGCTCCTGGTCAACCGCGACCAGACACTGCTCGCGCCCGCGCGAAAACGACAACAGCGCGTGGCCCGCGAAGTTCTCGGTCAGCGTCGCGCTCGATTCGGCGCGCTCGCGCCATCGGTGCTCGGCCATGCCGCTGCGGATGTCCTCGACGAGCCCGCTGGGCCGGCCCCATGCGTCGTAGAACGCGAGCACCGAGTCGACCCCGCCGAGGTTTTCGATGCAGAGCACGCGCGTCGCGCGCGGCGGCTTCGGCACGCCGGGCGGCTCGCGGCCCGGCGCCTCGCCGCCCGCGCCCGCCGACCCCTCGGCCAACGGCATCGAGCCGACGAAATACTGCGACCCGCCCGACTCCGGCGTGTCGAACGCGACGACGCCGACAACGGCCCCGTCCTTCGTGCCATACGAGAGGACCGAGCAGCCCGAGCCGACGGACGAGAGCATCGGCATCTCCGACCGGCCGGCCGTGTCGGCCGCGCCGCGGCCGCGGTACTCGCGGATGACGTCCTCCGCCGGCAGGCGGGACCGATACTGTGCGAACCGCGCCTCGCTGCCGTTGAGCACGACGGGATACGAGCGAACGAACGTCGACCCGCGGACGGGCTCGAGCAGCGGATCGCCGGACCCGACGTGGTAGGCGTCGCGGCGGCCGCGGTCGATGAGCGCCCGGCCCTGGACCACGGCGACGGCGACGATGGCCGCGGTCAGGAGCGCCATCAGGCCGACGCGCCGAAGCGTCCCGGGTTGGATGCGTCTCATGAGCCGACTCCTTCCGATCAGTTCGGTTCCCAGAATTGCTCGTCGCCGCCGAAGTTGGGGTAGTGCGGCAGCTCGCCCGAGCTGCGCATCTGCGTGTGCCCCGTCAGGGTGTCGATCTGGTGGCTGTCTCCGCCGGCCGGGTTCGTCACCTCGCGCCGCTTCGTGTCGCGGACCATCGACTGGAACTGCGTATTCAGCTCGACCTCGTCGAGCGCCCACTCCTCGATGTCGATGTAGTCGGGATGGTAGAGGTGCGTCATCTCGACGCGGTGGCGCTCGATCCAGTCCTGAAGCTCCTCGGTCGTGAGTTCCGGGATGTGATCGTCGAGCAGCCTGTGTGCCTGGACGTATTGCCCGTCGGCCGAGAGGCCCCGGCTGCTCCGCGTGGTGACGACAAACTGGATCTCGTCACCGACAAGCTTGTACTGCCCGGTCGCGACGGTCGAGTAGATGATCTCGCTCATGTCCTCGAACATCTCGCGGACCTCGCCGGGCTCGGGCACGTCGGCCGGACTGGCGGCGGACTCGGTCAGCGCGAGGTCGCCGTCGGTGTCGGCGTAGAATTGCTCGGTCACGGTGCCGCGGGCGGGCCCCGCCTCGCTCTGGTCGCCGGAGGCGTCCATGGCGTACTCGCCGCCGAAGTGCATGCGTTCCTTGTGGAGCGAGAGCCATCCGAGGTACATCATCGCGAAGATGATGAGCAGCAGCACGGGGAGCAGGATGACGAGTTCGACGGCGGCGCTGCCGCGGCGGCGGGCAGCGCGAGGTGACCGGCCGCGTTGGCGGGCAAGAATGCCCGCCCCACTGAACGGAACACGTCTTGGTCTGATGACAAGCCCCTTCCCCGGGGCCCCGACTGTGTCGGGGTCGCCGAAGGCGACAGGAGGCGGGTCAGGGGGCTTCTTGCGGCCTGCGGCGGGCTCGGCCCTCTCATGGGGGCCGAGCCCGTTGGCGTTTGCTTTCCGCAAACGCTCACGTCTCGCGGAGCATCTAGCTCTGCGAGACGCGGCCGCCCGGACGGAGTCCGGGCCACCCAACGATGAATCCCCGATGCGAGGGTGTCCGACGGAGCAAACACTGCTCGGGTGGGACCGACATTCCTGTCCGCCAGGAACAGCAGGCCGCCGACCGGTTTCACATCCTGTTACGCGCATCGGTCACGCTCCTCAGTGGTCGATGGCCTCGGGCAGGTCTTCGGACGTGTGGTCGAAGGCGTCGCCCTGGCGGTTTCGCATGTCGCGGAACTTCGCGGCGACGTCGTCGCGTATGCGGCGGTGCTGGCTGTACTCATCCGGCGGGTCGGGGTCGTGCCAGGTCGCGCCGCCGCGGGTGTGCCCGAGCCAGGTGTACTGGCCGCCGGCGAGGCCGCGCCACATGAAGTTCGTCCCGGTGTCGGGCGGGACGATGTCGATGTGCTCGCCCTTGATCGCCTCGCGCGTCGACACGAGCACGGCCGTCCACACGGGCTCGTAGAGGTTCTGGTAGCTCCGCTCGACCCACACGTCCATCTCGTCGGTCGTCTCGAACGTCGTGCGCCACTCGGGCGAGCCGCCGCCGCTGTTGTCGAGGAAGGCGCAGCGCGCGCTCGCGACGGCGAAATAGCCCCACGACGGGTTCTCGAAGATGCGGATGCCGCGGTCGCCACGTTCGAGCATCGCGTTGTCTTTGTCGCGCCACACGGCGACGTTGATGCCGAACTTGAGGAAGTCGTCCGTCAGCCGCATCGGGCGCGGGACCGCGTTCAGGTTGATGGTCACGTATTTCTTGTTGTCGCGGCCGAACATGTCGCTCGCGATCTTCCGCACGAACTCGTTGCCGTCGGCGTCGGTGTAGTTCGTCACGGCCGGGTCCCACGACTCGCGCGTCTGGTGGTAGGCGTCGTTCGAGACGAGGTTGCCGGTGACGGGGTTGTACCACTGCATCCACGCGGGCTGCGAGCCGCCCTGCCCGACAGGATCGTTGTCGTAGACGGCGTGGTGGGCGAGCCGCTGGATGCTGTCGGGGAAGAGATACGACGCGTTCGACACGTATTCGTAGATCCAGAAGTTGTCGTCGCGGTAGGGCCACTGGAGGCGGTGGCGGGTGCCGCGTTCGCTCAGGACGCGCCACCGGCCGTCGGCGTCGGCGGTCGTGAGGCCGTTGATCTCCAGGTGCGGCTGGGCGCCCATGTCGTCGATGACGAACGTCGCCGGGCCGACGCGCGCCATGATCCGCACGCTGTCGCGCCGGAGCTGAATGCCCGTGTTCCCGATTGTCACGCGGTCGGGAATGTGATACGTCATCGAGCCGATATGGATCGTGTTGGGCAGGTCGAGGGTCGCGTTGCCCGGCAGGGCGATGGAGTTTGACTGCTGAACCGGGATCGTCTTGCCACCGACGGTGATCTCCTCGCGGAACCCGGGCACGGGCACCCATTCGGACCCGTCCCACGTCTCGAGGTGGCCGTCGGGCCCGCGTCGCACGCCGACCGACGCGCCCGGCGGGGTGACGGTGATCATGAAGCCACCGTCGCGGTACGGTTTGTACTGGACATCGACGTCGTCGGAGACCGCGTGGATGGCCCAGCCGATCCCCTGGAGATACTGCGCGTTGACGTGGACCTCATCGGTCCCCGTCACGTGCGCGATGACGTGCGTGTCGGAGGGCCGCTCGATCTCGAGCGTGTTGTTGCCCGAGGTCAGGATGTAGTGGTTTGGGCCGAGCCGCTGCACTTCGATCTGGGCGCCGTCGCTGCTCGTGATGATCCAGTGGTAGTCGCCGACGCGGCGGATCTCGATCATGTAGCCGGTGTTCGACGTGATCTGCCAGCCGTTGTTCGGGTCGATCTGGTCGATGTCGAGCCGCAGGTATCCGTCGAGGTGCGGCTGGAACGTGAAGTCGGGGAAGAGGGCTAGCGCCTCGATGCCCTTGTCGGATCCGCCGACGTTGTGCATTGCGTTCATGACGGCCGTCCGGCGGATCTCGCGCTTGACGAGCTTGTCGCCGCTGAGGGCGATGGCCCGCTCCATCCGGCCGATGATGCCGAGCCACGTCCGCGAACGCGGGACCCACTCCTCGGCCTCCTGCATCGCGCGGTTGTAGCGGCCGACGGGATCGGGCACGCCGACGACTTCATCGGACGGATACGGCGGGCCCGTCTCCTTCATCTCGGCGAGCGTGCCGAACACCGTCACGTTCGTCGCGTAGCGGATCATGTTGTAGTAGATGTAGGCCATCCCGTCGTTGAGGAAGGCGACGGTCGAGACGAGGTTGGCCTCGGCGAGCGCGCCGCTCCGGGCTGCGGCATCGGCCGCGTTCTGGACCTCGATCCGGTGCGACACGACCTGCCCGACGTTGAAGATCATCGCGGTGAACGTGACGAGGATGAAGAGCGAGATCGCGCCGAACACCATCGTCTGGCCGTTCGTGTCGCGGAGGAGTCTCATCGCATTGCCCTCGCTCTCACAGGTCCGGGATGACCGGGTGCCCGTCGACGCCCCGCATCTCTTCGTCCCACGGCACGGGCCGCGTGTAGGTGCTGCGCAGGATGATGTGCGGCGCGCCCGCGAATGTCTCGAACAGGCCCTCGGGTATGTGGTCCGGATCGTGCGGCTCCGATATCGGCGTGAAGAGCATGTTGACCACCGGCACGACCAGCTCGTAGCGGTGCGTCACCCTGACGCTCACCTCGCCGCTCGTGTTGTCGATCTGGTCGAGCACCTCGACGTCCGTCTTGACCGATGACGCCTCGGACCGCGGCAACACGCCCCAGCCGGGAACGGTGATCGGCTCGCCCGTGCCGGCGCTGTACGACGGGCCCGCAATCGCGCTGCACACGAATTCGGCCGCGCGCTCGGGATCCTCGTGCACCAGCTCGGCCCGCGCCGCCGCGTACGCCGCGTACTCGACGACGCCCTTCGCCACGAAGATCAGCGAGAACTGGATAATGCCGAGCACGAGCATGAGCAGCACGGGAAAGACGATGGCGAACTCCGCAATCGCCTGCCCCGC